>NZ_JBLXXY010000001.1:0-411655 GCF_048512815.1 Rothia sp. CCM 9419
GGATTACTTACACCCATGTAAAACACCAAAACCCCACGTCAGACCACAAAACAACACACAAAAAAGATTTAAAAAAGCTCAAAAAAACCTGCCAGAGAGCCCCATAAACACCCACAACAGTACCCGGCACCCCCAAACGACAACTACCATTACCATTACAAAGCATCATCACCCGAAGAAAAAACACACCAAATCACATGAACAACACACACAACCCTGACCCCTGGAACGGATATTCAAAAGGCTCTCGCGAATATAGCTACATGCTCATTGCCATGTTCTGTGCAGGCATTGCCACCTTCGCCCAACTCTACGCACCACAAGCAATCCTCCCCTCCATTGCAACTGACCTAGACATCACACCATCTAGTGCAGCACTAACCATCTCAGCGGCAACACTTGGACTAGCACTCTTTGCCATAGTATGGGCCTACATCGCCGACATCCATGGCAAAAGCAAAGCCATGTTCATCGCAATCAGTATCGCCACAGCACTCGGACTAATCAGCCCATGGGTTCACGACTTCACCATACTCCTCACTCTCAGATTCCTAGAAGGAGCAGCATTAGCAGGAATAGCAGGAGTAGCCATCGCCTTCATCACCGAAGAAACAAACCCACTCCATGCAGCAACAGCAAGCGGACTATACGTCGCAGGAAACACCCTCGGAGGACTCGCCGGACGACTCTTCGCAGGCCCTCTTACCCAATGGACTGGAGACTGGCGCATCGCCATCACAGCAGTTTCACTACTAGGAGCCATCACCGCACTCATTTTTATCGTCAGCCTGCCCAAAGCCCGACGATTCACACCCATCCCACGCAAAGGATCTTTCAGTAACACCCTCAAACAAGCCAAAAAACATCTCAAAAACCCAGCAATGCTTGCACTATACCTCTACGCATTCACGATGATGGGAACCTTCGTAACCATCTATAACTACGTAGGGTTCCTCCTCAAAGCACCACCCTATCTCTTCTCCGAAATAGCTCTCTCAGCGCTCTTCCTCTCCTACCTATTAGGCACAATATCCTCATCAATATCTGCCCGATTCAGCACACGATGGGGAAACCTCAACGTTATGATAGGCTCAACTACCCTCCTTGTCCTTGGCATAGCTCTCACGATGACCACAAACGTCACCGCCATTATTATCGGAGTCCTGCTCTTGACCTTCGGATTCTTCTGCGGGCATTCCATCGCCTCAGGATGGACAGGACTACGAGCCACAACAGGAAAAGCGCAAGCAACAGCACTCTATAATCTCGCCTACTATGCAGGTTCAGCAGTTATTGGTTGGGGTAGCGGACTAATCTACAACACCAGCGGGTGGTACAGCACAGCCTGGTTTTGCATCATCTTCACAGCACTGCTCGTATCACTCTGCGTCATGGTTTTAACACGAAAAGATAAACCTCATAACGACGCACCAGTAGCCTAAGATTCAATACTAGGTGGCGTATCGTTGACCATATTCGCAAAGCGAGAATAATGTCCCTGGAATCCAACAGCAATGGTTTTGGTGGGACCATTACGATGTTTAGCCACAATAACGTCAGCTTCTCCAGCACGTGATGACTCTTTATTATGGGCATCATCGCGATGCAGCAGAATCACCATATCCGCGTCCTGCTCAATAGAGCCAGACTCACGCAAATCTGAAACCATCGGGCGATTATCTGCACGCTGAGTAGAACCACGGTTCAGCTGAGATAACGCAATAACAGGAATTTCTAGCTCTTTAGCCATCAATTTCAAAGAACGAGAAAATTCAGAAACTTCTTGCTGACGAGACTCTACTTTTTTACCAGAAGTCATCAACTGTAAATAATCCAACACAATCAACTTAAGATTATTGCGCTGTTTAAGTCGACGCGCCTTCGCCCGAATCTCCATCAACGTCATATTGGGAGAATCATCAATATACAAAGGCGCACTATCCATCTTGCCTACCGCCGCTGCAAGGGTAGACCATTGTTGCTCATCAAGTTTTCCCTGACGTAGACGAGAAAGGTTAATCTTAGCTTCAGCTGAGAGAATCTTTGTTGCAATTTCATTACGGCTCATCTCCAAAGAGAAAAATACCGTTGCCATATCCTTCTTAATAGCAGCATGGCGAGCAATATCTAGAGCAAAAGTAGATTTACCAACACCAGGACGAGCAGCAATAACGATCATCTGTCCCGGTTGAAAACCATCAGTCAGTTCATCAAACTCAAAGAACCCCGTTGGTACACCGCTAATACCGCTACCGCGAGCGCTCTGAGCCTCAATGTCGTTGATGGTCTGATCCATCGCTTCTTTCAAAGGAACGTAGTCCTCAGAAGCACGACGGTCACTAATCTGATAGATCTCTCCCTGAGCTTGGTTAACAAGGGCTTCAACCTCACCATCTTGAGAATAACCAAGCTGAGCGATTTTCGTACCCGCCTCAACGAGACGACGCAAAATAGCTCGTTCAGAAACAATCTCAGCATAGAACCCTGCGTTTGCTGCAGTGGGCACAGAAGTTGTTAAAGAATGTAGATAAGGTGCCCCTCCAATACGGGACAATTCACCTCGTTTAGTGAGTTCATCAGTCACAGTGATAGCGTCTGCTGGTTCACCTTGACCATATAAAGTAATGATTGCATCGTAGATACTCTCATGTGCAGGCTTATAAAAGTCCTCACCACGAAGTACCTCAACAACGTCTGCAATAGCATCTTTAGAGAGCAACATTCCACCAAGGACAGATCGCTCTGCATCATCATCGTGAGGAAGAGTACGAACACCGTAATCAGAAGAATTTTGAGACACAATCAACCTTAAATTGTCGAGATATTTCTACAAAAGGACCTCGAAGATTATTCACTATGCTCAGCTAGCGAAAACCGTTATGGAAGTACGCGGCAGAACAACTGTTCCACGTGAAACATACTATGAGAAAAACCTACCTCAGAGGAAGCACCCATGCTTCACTCTGCAGAAAAACTATCCCACCACAGAGATAGCAAGAAAAACTGTTGCTGGGTTTGCAAGGAAAGAAACCACTAACAATAGCGCATTATGTACTTTAAAACGTCGGTAACGAACTAAACCAACAACCGCCAAAATACTCGACAATGACGACATAACGACAGCAAGAACCACGCATATCAAAAAAACAGTCAAACTATCAGAAGGAGTCCCCACATTATTCCAAAACCCTAAAGATATCAGCAATAACGAAATCAGCTCGGCAACCAATGCAATAAGAAACATCTGCAAACTTGGACGCAGCTTCGGAGCAGGCTCAGCCTCAGACGAAACCAATGAAAACATTATCCCTTTATCTATTCCTTAAGTCCTGAAACATCATAGTGAAGAACACTAATGCACAATTTCTCGTGATGATACAACATAGAAGAAGTGTCCTCCCCTGTTGAAACAACAGGAAAGGACACTTCTTCTATATGCTATGAGCCATTACTTACGCAGCAACGACATCTAGTGCAACCTGCGCAACAACGTCTTCGTGCAAACGCACAGAAACTTTGTAAGCACCGGTGGACTTGATAGCAGATCCGAGATGGATAGCTCGCTTATCAACGGAACCTAGACCAGCAGCTTCAATTGCTTCCGCAATTGCTTCTGCACGGACGGTACCGAAAAGTCGACCTTCAGTGCCAGCTTTGTGCGCTACAGTAACAGTAGCTGCAGCAAGCTTAGCTGCCTGTGCCTGAGCGTCTTCAAGAGAAGCCTTAGCGCGAGCTGCACGAGCTGCGCGAATGGACTCAACCTGACGTTCGCCACCTTTAGTCCAGGTTACTGCGAAACCGCGAGGTAGCAAGTAGTTGCGTGCGTAGCCGTTCTTAACGGTTACGACATCGCCAGCAGTTCCGAGACCGGATACTTCCTGAGTCAGAATAATCTTAGCCATGTTCTTCTAATCTCCTTCTCTTTAGCGGCCAGCGCCGGAGTAAGGTAGCAATGCAACTTCGCGAGCATTCTTAATTGCCTGAGCGATTTTGCGCTGTTCCTGGACAGTGACGCCGGTAACGCGACGTGCACGGATCTTACCGCGATCGGAGATGAACTTACGAAGAAGTGCAACGTCCTTGTAATCAATAACAGTTACGTCAGCAGCCTTGAGTGGGTTCTGCTTTGGTTTGGGCTTACGAATTTCAGCCTTAGCCATCGTGGTGCTCCTTTTTCTTTGGGAGCCCGCGGAAGTTACCGCGGGATGGGTTGGATATTTGGAATAAAAGGAAGGTTATCTTTAGAACGGAGGTTCATCTTCTGCACCGGCGCCCCAATCATAGTTTCCACCAGATTGAGAACCCCAAGGATCTGCAGAAGGAGCAGGTGCTGCCTGTGGTGCAGGATTTCCTCCACCAAAACCACCACCGTTATAGCCGTTACCTCCGCCGAAACCGCCAGAAGCTGAACCGTTATACCCATTGTTTTGGGCAGGAGCAGCAAAGTTATTGCCACCGCCGGCGTAGCCTTGCGCATCTTGAGCGCCACCGAAGTTACCTCCGGAGCGCTGTTGATTACGGTTCACAGAAGCAGAAGCAAAACGAAGGGATGGGCCGATTTCTTCGACCTCAAGTTCCATCGCAGTGCGGCGTTCGCCTTCCTTGGTCTCATATGAACGGGATTTCAAACGTCCCTGAGCAATAACGCGCATTCCCTTATGTAGGGTTTCTGCAACATTTTCTGCTGCTTCACGCCAGATAGATGCCCGCAGAAAGAGAGTCTCCCCATCTTTCCATTCGCCACTTGCGCGGTCAAAATTACGCGGAGTTGAAGCAATCGTAAAGTTTGCTACCGCTGCACCGTTAGGAGTGAAACGAAGCTCAGGATCACCAGTAAGATTACCAATCACGGTAATGACGGTATCTCCAGCCATTTGAGGCCTCCATTCATAGAGTTTTTCAAATAATAATTCATTCTGAGAGCAGTCATATCAAGAGTAAAAATAACCTTGTTGATAACTACATCAAGATAATGAATGACTATTATTTAGAAGAGATTTTCTGGTCTTCCGGACGGATAATCTTGGTGCGCATTACAGACTCGTTCAAGCTAAGAACGCGGTCAAGCTCTGCAGCAGTTTCCGGAGTGGAAGTGAAGTTAACGACGGCGTAAATGCCTTCAGTCTTCTTCTGAATTTCGTATGCCAAACGACGACGACCCCAAATATCCATGTTGTCGATAGTGCCGTTGTCTTTGGTAACGATTTCGAGGAACTTAGAAAGAGTTGGCTCTACAGCCTTGTCTTCTACCTCGGGGTTGAGGATAACCATTAGCTCGTATGCACGCATGATTAAACCCCTCCTTTGGGCTAAACGGCTATGGGATTTCCATAGCAGGAGATGTATAACAGTCAGTGTACCGCCGGAGATTTACCCATAAGTACACAGACTTCACCTACTCTACAGTAAGAGCAGTATAAAGTGCAGAAATTTACCGTTTTCAGCACAAGGTCACATGAATTACATCAATGTCACCTCAGGCTGAATCTGCTGTTCTTCCACACCAAATAATTAATAGCGATAAGCTCGAGAGTTCAAAACACCTACACGTATTGGCATTGTAAAGAGATCAATAACCATCAAAACACCGAGCAGGAAGAGAAATACCCACCCAATCAAAATGGGCGTCGTCAACCAGCCAATACCGAGCAAGAAAAGATACAGAACGAACATAAGAGGCTGCCTCAAATACAGCTTATGCACTCCCCATACGCCAAGGAAAAACCACAATATATATGCAATTAACAACGATTTTTGCTTCACAATATACACCGTAGAAGGGGCACCCTGATAGGAGCTTCGCCCTCCATGGTTTATGTATTCAGGTGTGTAATGTTCTCTATTCGACATCAACATTCCCCTTTCCTAGAAATATCAGCAGGGAATAACTCCCATACAGTACAACCGCTGAAGCAACATATTTATTCCCCAAACAACATCCCTCAACCACTACCTGCCAGAAATTCTACGTGGACGGACCATGCCAGATTCATAGGCAAAAACAACAACTTGAACACGGTCACGAAGATTAAGCTTCGACAGAATTGACCGTACATGTGTTTTGACAGTTGTCTCAGAAAGGAAAAATTGTTGAGCAATCTCAGCATTAGAAAGACCCTCAGCAATAGCGCCCACCATGTCTTTTTCACGAGAAGTTAAAGAATCAATCAGGTGCTGATACTCACGGATGGCAACCTGCCCCAATGAAGAATCTTCAACGTATTCTTTCACCAACTGAGCAGTAAGATGAGGAGCCACCATAGACTCCCCTTCATTGACCGTATGAAGTGCGCTAATCAGGTCTTCAGGGCGGATATCTTTAAGAACGAAGGCACTAGCTCCAGCTCGTAAACCGGAAAAAGCGTACTCATCGAGATCAAAAGTCGTCAGAATAATAACTTTTGAATCACTCATACTCGTGATTCTCTCAGTCGCGGTAATACCGTCCATAACAGGCATCCGAATATCCATCAACACAACATCAGGATGGTGTTTTTGCACCATCTCAATCGCTTCTTGCCCATGCGAAGCTTCGCCAACAACCTCAATACCTGCATTTTCAAGAACGAGACGAAACCCCATCCTCAACAATGATTGATCATCTACTAGCAGCACACGCAAAGGACTATTTTCTTGCTCTTGCATTATTTTCTACCTCGGATGTTTTGGAACGGTCTTTAGTGCGACTCGTTGATTCCCACAATAAATGAGCACGAACAGTCCACCCTCCACGGTCGTTAGATCCAGCATGAAGCGATCCATGATAAACAGCAACCCTCTCTTGAATACCGATAAGGCCCTTGCCGCTTCCAACACTATTTTGTCTACGAGAGATACCTCTACGTTCTATTCCGCTTGTTCCATCATTGGCAATAATCACTACGATATCGGGCAGATTGACCTTAATGAGCACTTCAATAATATGTGCGTCTTGGGCGTATCTTAAAGCGTTAGTCAAAGACTCTTGAATAATACGATAAAGGGTCATGTGCAACTGACTATCTTCAGGTAAGTTTTGACCCTGCTGAGAGAAAGAGACCGGAAGCCCCGTCGAACCAAAAGAATCAACTAGCGCTTTGAGGTTGTCTATGCCCAGAGTCTTATTTCTTTCTATCGGCGATAAAAGCTGTTGTGGGGACTCATCGCGCAGAACGCCTAGCGTCTCTCGCATATCAGCAAGCGCACTTCGTCCCGTATCAGACAGCTCTTTGAGAATATGTGATGTACGTTGAGGATCTTTAGAGCTAATAGCCTGCGCACCATCGGCCAAGGCAATCATCACTGTCAAAGAATGAGCTACAACATCGTGCATCTCTCGTGCGATACGATGACGCTCCTCGATAGCAGCTATTTTCTGTGTCTTATCAAAGCTAAGAATAATTTCTTGGTCAAAGAGACGATTCTTATGAACCTGTCGAGCAACAAGGAAAACGACGAGGTTCATCAAAAGAGACGAAAGCGTCAGGAAGCCAAGAACTGAATAACTGATGATGACATATCGCGAGTCGTAGCTTCCATCAGAAGGTCCGCCTCTACTAATCCCAGCATATATGTATGGGTAATAGATAAAACCTAAAACGACGATAAAGATACTAGTGGAAATAAAAATAGGAAGAGATTTTTTAAAAGGGTATTTAACTACTGCAGAATAAAGAAATATATAGAAGGTAATTCCAGTTGGTGATATAAAAATTGTCTGAAGAATTTGCAATTGCAAAAAATCTACACATATTGATAGGCATATCAACAGTACGGGAAATTTTTCCCTCCAAAATATTCCTGCAGCAAAGAATAACGCTACACAAAAATAAATAACGACATTCTCATCTTGGTCAAATATCTCAGAATCTGAGGAGAATAAGAGTTCTAGAAAAACAAAAAGTAGATTATTAAAAACCCAGAAGAGATTAACCCAAAAAGTATTTTCATGAATCCAACGGCGGATAACTCCACGACGTTGCAACACTAGACGCCGTCCCTCAGTAGCGACGGCGTCTAGTGTTTCTGATGAACCTCGATGATCCATAAATTTTTAGTTCTTAGCTATCAGTAAAGCGGAAACGCAGGTACCCAAGGAATGCAGGAACAGCTCCCCATAGAGCAAGGATAGATGCTGCCATTGGGTAGCTAATTTTCGCATCAGGAGCCTTACCATAAGAAATTAGTTCACTTCCAACAGGGAGTGGTAGATAATTTGTGAAATCTTTAGCCCAATCCCAAGGCAGGAACAGTAAGAAAACGATATAGCTTACCAAGACAGTAATTACTGCCAAGATAATGCCACCAGCGTTATTACGTAAGAAAGCACCAAAGCCTAGCCCCATCCAAGACATGAACATACAGTACAGGCCAACTGCCACCCAATTCAGCAGAACCCCTGAGGTTAGTTCGGGTGCCAAATCAGGATTGAAGATTAGAAGACCTACACCAAAAGATGTTGCCGCACAGAGGATACCCCAGAAGAACCCAATCAAGCTGACAACAATGAACTTTGCCAGATATAGGACAGAACGGCGTGGCACGACGGTCAATGATGTATATATTGACCGCGTTGCATATTCAGAACCAATAAAAATAACTGCCCATGAAGCAAAAAGCATATTGGTAAATGGCATACCAGCCCCACCAACACCGTGAGCCATATGTTTCAGGGACTCAGCCGAGGTTCCAAGTGTTTGACTGTAGTTGATAGATAATGCACCAATAAAACCAAATCCAGCCATCATTAAGAGGATGACAGCACCCATAATGAGGTGAGAAGTGAGAGTTCTAAATTTAAGAAATTCAGAACGAATCACTCCACCAAAACGTAGAACATTACGTGATGTTGCCTGAACATTAGCGTGCTGACTCATTATTTTGTCTCCTTTGTAGAACCCTTTGACCAAGGGGCAACTGATGCGGAGTTGTCTTCAAACATTGTTGCTCTTGTGGCTTGTGGAATAGATTCAGATGCACCTACCGGATCATATAATTCTTTCTGATGAGAAGGTTTTATTCCAGTTGAAGAATATTCGATAGAGTCCTTTGTGAGCTCCATATAGACATCCTCTAAGGTGCTAATTTGAGGTGTCAATTCGTGGAGAAGGACATTATTTTCCTGAGCAATTTTGGCGATTTCTCGCGCAGTGCTCCCAGAGATAATCAACCCATCAAGTTCATGAGACTCTATGGTTAGCTGTCGTTCACGCAGAAGCGTACCCAGCTGTTCACGGTCATCCGTGCGAACCAAAACCGTATCGTTAGCAGAACGTGCAAGAAAATCTTTAATAGATGAATGAGCCAAGATTTTCCCTTGCCCGATAACGATGAGTTCGTCAGCAGTCTGAGACATCTCACTCATCAAATGTGAAGAGATCAGAACACAACGCCCTTCAGAGGCAAGGTGACGAGCAAGGTGACGCACCCAAATAACGCCTTCTGGATCAAGCCCGTTAACCGGTTCGTCAAAAATAAGGTTATGAGGATCTCCCAAAAGAGCAACAGCAATACCTAAACGTTGCCCCATCCCCAGAGAGAAACCACGAACTTTCTTATGCGCTACAGCACTAAGTCCTGTCAGCTCAATGACTTCATCGACTCTCTTCTTCGAGATTCCGTGAGTGAGAGCAAGCGAGCGCAGATGTTGAATAGCAGATCGCCCAGGGTGTACAGCTTTAGCGTCTAAAAGAGCACCCACTGAGGACACCGGTGAGGTAAGCGTTTTATAGAGTTTTCCTTCTACAAGGGCTTGCCCTGAAGTTGGTTTTTCAAGACCAACAATCATGCGCATCGTGGTTGATTTTCCAGCACCGTTAGGGCCAAGGAATCCAGTAACTTTTCCGTCAGGGACACTGAAACTAATATTGTCTACGGCCTTTTTTGCTCCGTAGCGTTTAGTCAGTTCATGAACTTCTAGCATAGTATCGCTCCTTATTCTGAGCGTAGAGTATGAAGTGGTTTATGTTCATCATTCTACGAAGTCCATTGCAGGAGTACATCCTCCCTAAGGAGGAACCTTATTTTTTCCCTTGAATAAGCATAATAATTGACGATAAAAACATCCGATTAAAGTTCTAACCCCTTGTGGGATTAAATATTCCATATCAAGAATATGTAATCCCACAAGGGGTTACCCATATCATTAGGAGAGAATTCCTTCGTCTTTAGCCCATGACACTAAACGCTCACGCGCATCTTCTTCAGATAAGACACCCTCGTCTAAACGAACATTCAACAGATACTTATACGCCCGCCCGACAACAGGACCAGGAGAAACACCCAAAATCTGCATAATCTGCTCGCCATCCAAATCTGGACGAATAGCATCCAACTCCTCTTGCTCAGCGAGAGCCGTGATACGACGTTCTAAATCATCATAAGCACGTGAAATACGCTGAGCCTTACGCTTATTACGCGTTGTCACGTCAGCACGCGTCAAACGGTGCAACCGCTCCAGATATGCCCCTGCATCACGCACATAACGACGTACAGCAGAATCACTCCACCCAGCATCACCATAACCGTAGAAACGCATATGAAGCTCTACCAAACGGGCAACAGCCCTCGTCGTATCGTTATCAAAACGCAACGCACGCATACGTTTTTTGACTAGCTTCGCACCAACAACATCATGGTGCAAAAAACTAACCGAACCATTCTTCTCAAACTTACGAGTAGCAGGCTTACCAATATCGTGCATCAACGCCGCAAAACGGAGGATAAAATCAGGAGAAGGCACCGCGCCCTGCTCGTCAGTTTCTTGAGCGGCTGCCTGTTCAAGAACCGTCAGAGAATGTTGATACACATCTTTATGACGATGATGCTCATCAATTTCCAGTTTAAGAGCAGGAATTTCAGGCAAAACATAATCAGCAAGACCAGAATCAACCAGAAGGTCAACACCTCGACGAGGGGCAGCTGCCGTCACCAATTTGACGAGTTCATCGCGCACACGCTCAGCAGATATCATCTCAATACGCTGTGCCATCTTTTTCATCGCAGCAAAGACTTCAGGAGCCACATCAATATCAAAGCGTGCAGCGAATCGAGCAGCTCTCATCATTCTCAGAGGATCGTCTAAGAAAGAATCTTCAGCTCGCCCAGGAGTTCGAATGACACCAGCACGTAAGTCTCTAAACCCCCCGTAAGGATCTACAAGCTCTAAAGAGGGTAGACGCAACGCCATAGAGTTAATCGTAAAGTCACGCCGAAAAAGATCGTCTTCTAGAGAATCACCAAAAGACACAACAGGCTTGCGTGAATCGTGACGATAAATTTCTGCCCGATAGGTCGTAATTTCGACAGTTTCATCGCCTTTCCTCAAACCAATAGTTCCGTATTCCTTACCAATTTCCCATGTTGTGTCAGCCCAATCATCAACAATTTCTAGAATCTGATCAGGGGTCGCATTCGTCGTAAAATCTAAGTCCGTCGCTTTTTGAGCAAGGAAAAGATCTCGAACAGGACCGCCCACCAGAGAGAGTTCATACCCAGACTGTGCAAAAAGCTCACCAAGAGATAGAGCGATGGGGTCAATAATAGAAGAGTCAAAAAGATGCGCCATAGTCATACCATCGTGCCAGATAAATGACCGTTATACCCGTATCCCACACAATAATCAGGCATAGACTCATTTCATCGGTTAAGGTAGAGACATGACTTTTCCTATACCTCGGGCTCCCAAGAAGCGGGCAATAACCCCTATTTCTCTCTTGCCGACGGTAGAAGAAGTCTCTGCAGGAGGTGTTATCGTCGATCTTGACAAGCCTAATTTTCCTGTAGCTATTATTGCCAGAATGAACCGCGGAGGACGTTTAGAATGGTGTTTACCCAAGGGACATCCCGAAGGGTCAGAAAATAACGCTCAAGCGGCAACACGCGAAATCGAAGAAGAAACAGGAATTTCTGGTCAGGTTCTTTCCCCTCTAGGAAGTATTGACTACTGGTTTACTGTTGGCGGTCGCAGAGTACATAAAACAGTTCATCATTACCTTTTAGCGGCCACGGGAGGATATCTCACTACAGAAAAAGATCCAGATCATGAGGCAATTGCCGTCGATTGGGTTAACATTGACGATTTAGGGCGTAAACTCTCATTTTCGAACGAACGACGAATTGCCGAGATTGCGCGCGAATATATTATTCACCAGCTCTCCTCGTGAGCAGCTCTCTCAGCAAAGATTAAGGGCACAACGTGGCACGTACAGGTGCAGTATCTAGCGCAATTATGGCATCAGGGACGATGGTTTCCCGTATTCTCGGGTTCGTTAAAACCATTCTCATTACCGTTGCTATCGGCACCGGAACCGCAATGGGAACGATTTTTGAAACAGCAAACACCCTACCTAACTTGATTTATGTTCTTGTTGCTGGAGGTATTTTTAACGCTGTTCTTGTCCCACAGATTATCAAAGCCGCAAAACATGATGACGGCGGTTCCGATTTTATTTCTCGGTTAGTTACCCTAGCTACTGTCGGTATAGCCGCTGTTACCATCGTTGTCGTAGCGTGTTCTGTGCCTATTATCTCCGTCATGGGGCGAACATGGACGGAAGAACAACGCACTTTAGGGCTCATCTTTGCGTTATGGTGTCTTCCCCAAATTTTCTTCTACGGTTTTTACACCATCATTGGTCAGGTCCTCAATGCCCGAGGGGCTTTTGGCTGGTTCATGTGGTCCCCAGTGATCAACAATGTGGTAGCGATTATTGCCCTTATCCTCTTTATCAATGTTTTTGGTCAACAAACTAACACTGTCCCGCCGTTACACACTGTGAACACGTGGAGCACTGCTCAGACGGTCGTTCTTGCAGGATCAGCAACGTTAGGTGTTGTAACTCAAGCGTTAGTGCTTCTTATTCCTCTACGCCGTATTGGTATTCGCATTCGACCCAAGTTTGGGTGGAGAGGGATTGGTCTTGGTGCGTCCGTCAAGTTAGCAGTGTGGACACTAGCTACGGGAATTGTTTCTAACCTTTCATTCTTTTACCTCATACAAATTGCTTCAAATGTTATTTCTCATGATGGAAAAATTGTTCCTGGAATTCAGGCGCTTAACTATTCATCTATGCTCTATTCACTACCTCATGGTGTTATTGGATTATCTATTGCAACATATCTTTTCAATAAAATGTCCCATGCATCACAAGAGAATAATCATCAAAATGTAGTGCATGCTTTATCCTCCGGTTTGAGAGTTTCTTCTATTGCAACAATTTTCTTATCTGTAGCTCTTATTGTTTTCTCAGGACCTGTAGGCGTATTATTTGGTAATGGAAATAATATTTCTGCAGCCCTCATTGCTCAAACTATTTGCATTATTGCCTTGGGCGGCCCTTTCCTCACTATTTCTTTTATGATGGGAAGAGTTCTCTATGCACGAGAAGACGCAAAAACCCCATTTATTATTCAGTTCATCTCCGCAGTAGTCATTGTCGGAATGGGATTCATCGCCTCCCAGCTCAACCCGCATTACATCGTCTTCGGACTGGCAGCAGCTTATGCCTTACAAAATGTCCTTTCTGTTGTCTTGAGCCATATTTTCCTCAAAAAATATCTTGGGGACTACGATGGAATGAACATTCTTTCCACCCATGCTCGTGTTGGATTAGCTTCCTTTGTTGCAGGTATTTTTGGTTCGCTCATCCTCTGGATATTAGGCGGATACTCATTCGATGGGTTCGCATGGTCAGGGACGACGCCTGCCCTCATCACCATTGCTGTGGGCGGAAGTATTATGTCTTTGGCTTACTACATTGCTCTGCAAATCTTCAGAGTCAAGGAGCTGGATTCTTTAATCTCCCCGATTGCACGAAAATTGATGCCACAACGTCACCAATCTCGACACAAAATATAGATTTATTTTCAACGGACAGAACCCAACACCTCGTCATAACAGGTAAGATTCAGAAGAGAATCACCGTATTAAATTTTTAGAGCCTTGGAGGGCTACCTTGTCTCATTCACATTCCTCCCATCCCATTGCTATCAACACTGTTCTGGGTGAGCGTTATCGCGTCACAGCTGCTATTGCACAGACCGAGCACGGCGACGCAGTTTTGGAAGGTAAAGACCAGGTTCTCAATAGACGTGTATCTATTGTGGTAGCTTCTCCCGCTCATAATGATCGGCTCATTGCTAATGCACGCCTTGTCGCAACGACTTCACGTTCTCCTATTCAGGTTCTTGATTTGGGAAATAGTGAAGGCAGAACGTACCTTGTAACGTCATATTCCCGACCAGAAGCACTTCTAGAAAATCTTTTGGCAGATTCTTCGGCGGTAGCCGCATCCTCCGAAACTCAAGAAGCTCTAGGGCAAGAAATTTTTGGGGACGAGGTCACAACTGGAAAAACTCCTTATGCAGAAGCATCAAAACCTGCCCCAGAAGATACCTCAATTTCTGCAACACGGGCTGTTGATGATCAAGAGACTCTAGCACCAGACCCTGTTGAAGAATCTTCTTACGAGGAAGAATACGATGAGTACGATTACCCTGACGAACCAGAATTTGACGATGAAGACGATCAGCGTTCTGGTGGAGTGTGGATTGTAGCTATCGCCGCTATTATTCTTCTTGTTTTGGGTGTAGCTATTGTTTTCTCTTCCATCAACGGCATGGTTTCAAAGAAAAGTGAAAACGAGAATGTAACGGCTGTTAGTGCTTCTGCTACGGCTACCCCATCACAGAAGAAGTCCTCAGAGCCTTCAGAAACGCCTTCTCCAAGTGTTTCTCATGTCCCACCAAAGATTACAAATGTTACCCGTCTTGTGCCGTCTTCCCCCGATTTTATGGCTGATCAGGATGCGACTCTCCCCCAGATGCTTGACGGCAATCCTGCAAGCACATGGATTAGCTACGGTTTTGCAACACCTAATTTTGGTGGAGCCACTGATTCTTTCGCATTAGCATTCCAGCTTCAAGAACGTACCGTTGTTTCTGAACTTACGATTGAACAGATTAATGGTTCAGGTGGCGCCTTTACGGTATATACCAACAATACGCCTTCTTTGGATGGTGCAACGGAAGTTGGTTCGGGTTCTTTCAACGCACCTAAGGTCAACGTCAAGCTTGATCAGAAGAAGCAGGGTGAAGGCATTCAGTATGTTCTGGTGAAGTTCACAGAAGCTCCTCTATTGGGTCAGCCTATTGCTGGTTATAACTATGGTGTGCGCATTGCTGAAGTAACAGCTCGATAGGTTCCTGTTCTTCTTTAGGCTGCCGTCTGATGTGTTCTTGTTCTACATCAGGCGGCAGTTGTTCACATAGGCTCAAGAGTTTGGAATAATCAGAGCTACATCGTGGTTCTATTTGATGAACATTATTTCAATGAAAGAAGGATACTTTGCCAAACGAGTCTTTGGGTGGTCTTTTCTCTGCCCCTAGCGGCATTAAGGTGGACGCTACAGTACCAGAATCTATGTCTGTCACAGAGGCTGAAGACAGCCATGTACATGACGTCATTATTGTTGGTTCTGGCCCTGCTGGGTACACTGCAGCGATTTATGCTGCACGAGCGAATTTACGTCCCCTTCTTTTTGCCTCCTCTGTTTCCCCTGGTGGCGATTTGATGACAACCACTGAAGTAGAGAATTTCCCCGGTTTTGTTGACGGTATTCAGGGTCCTGAATTGATGACCACGATTGGTGCGCAAGCCGAGCGTTTTGGTACTGATGTCCGGTATGAGGATGTTGAATCGCTTGAACTTGAGGGCGATGTTAAGAAAGTTATTTTGAGTGATGGTTCTACTTTTCTCACGAAAACTGTCATTATCTCAACAGGTTCTGAATATCGTAAGTTGAACGTTGACGGGGAACAGCGCCTTTCTGGTCATGGTGTTTCATGGTGTGCAACGTGTGACGGTTTTTTCTTCAAGGGGAAGACTCTTGCTGTTATCGGAGGGGGCGATTCTGCATTAGAGGAGGCCCTCTATTTGACGAATCACGCAGCAAAAGTATATTTGGTGCATCGTCGCGATACTTTGCGTGCATCGGAGATTATGCAAAAACGCGCTTTTGATCATCCGAAGATTGAGATGGTGTGGGATTCCGCTGTTCAGTCTATTAACGGTGAGGATAAAGTATCTTCATTGACGTTGGTTAATACTCAGACTTCAGAGGAATCCGAGCTCGTTGTAGATGGTGTCTTTGTTGCTATTGGTTCTGACCCGCGAACAGCACTTGTGCGAGATGTTTTAGAGCTAACTGAGGCTGGAACAATCGCTGTTGACGGACGCTCTTCACGCACCTCAATTCCAGGTGTTTTTGCTGCTGGAGATGTTATTGATTCAACGTATCGTCAAGCGATTACGGCTGCAGGTTCTGGCTGTGTGGCAGCGTTGGATGCTCAACATTATCTTGAATCTTTGTCTTAAGAGATATTTTTATTCACTACTATCCAAAGGAAAAAAATTATGGCTAATCAAGTCACTGACGCAACATTTGCTGACGAGGTTCTTCGCTCTGAGAAACCCGTTATTGTTGATTTTTGGGCTGAATGGTGCGGTCCTTGCCGCATGCTTGGACCTGTCATCGATGAAATTGCTGAAGAATATTCAGAGCAGGTTAAAGTTCTCAAGCTCGATGTGGAGAACAATCCAGAAACAGCAATGAAGTATGGCATTACCTCCATTCCTGCAGTATATGTTTTCAAGGATGGAGAAGTTGCTCATCAGAGTGTTGGCGCAAAACCTAAGGCAGCTCTCGTCAAAGAGTTTGCTCCTTTCCTAGGAGTGTAGCAACTAAAGACTACGTATAAGGGTGTTTGTTGTGTTTCACGTGAAACACAACAAACACCCTTATTTTATTGAGAATTAGCTCGAGCTAGAGCCTTCGCAACGTCATTGAGTAACTGAGGTACGTCATCTTTATCCATGATAATTTCCATAAACACCATCCGATCGCGAGTTTCATTAGTAATACGACAAGCGTCTAACAACTCTTGAGCCGTTTGGACTTTAAATAAAAGAACATCATCTTTACCAGCACCGAATGCTGCAGGAATAAGATCCCATTGATAACGGTGGATATCGTTGTAAGGCTGTTGAGGCCCATGAATAGCGCGCTCAACGGTATATCCATCGTTATTGATGAGGATAATGACCGGATTGATTTTTTCACGCAGCATCGTTCCGATTTCTTGGATGGTTAGTTGCGCTGACCCGTCACCCACTAGCAAAATACCTCGAGATTCCCTGTCAGCTATTGACGCTCCAAGCATTGCAGGCAGACTATATCCAATAGATCCCCAGAGCGGTTGTCCAATAAACATTGAAGATTCTGGAAATTTTCTATTCGCCATACCAAAGAAAGAAGTTCCTTGATCAGCAACAACAATATTTCCGGGGGTTAACTCTCCAGAAAGTAAGTCCCATAGGATGTCTTGTGTCAAAGGAGCACTCATATCAATCTTTTGAGATTGTTGTTCTGCTTCTTTTTGGAGGGGATACGACTTAGCACCATATTCCCGAGCAACATCTAACACAATCTCTAGTGCTGTTTTAATCGTTAACGGAGTGAAAACCTCATTTCCAATACGTGACGATTGAGGGCGGATATGAACAGTATTTTGAGGAAGCTTCTGCGAGAATCCTGCGGTTGTTGAATCTGTGAACTCAACACCAGCACTAATAAGCACTTCCGTATTTTCGATGGCGTCCCTTGTACGATGATCAGAAACTACACCGGCATATACTCCGGCAAACTGAGCATCGCTCTCGTCAACGAGAGTTTTGCCCCACATCAATGTTGCGTGCGGAAACCCAGTTTCCTTAAGGAGATTATTTAGCTGCTCACGTGCGCCCATGCGGTGCACTAACAAATCAGCAAGGACACTCACCTCTTTCCCTGCAATAACCTCTTTCAGCGCCATTCTAAAGGCTTTTTGAGCACCTTCCGAAGAGAGTGCAACATCAGTTTGGAGCGGCTCTTGAGGCGGAGTTGTCTCAACTCGAGCAACGTCGGTTGACAGAAGGAGATACCCTGGACGGCGACGGATTATTACTTCGCGAATCACTCGATCAATTTCAGCAGTCGCTGTGGCATGATCAAGGTCTGCTACAGCGCAAGAAACTTCCTGCGCCATCCTCATAAAATGGGAGAAATCTCCGTCTCCTAGAGTGTGATGCATTTTCAGATGATTTGCTTGGTTTTCTTTACTCGGAGCACCCACAATATGAACCACCGGCACGTGCTCAGCATAGGAACCAGCTATAGCATTAATTGCAGAGAGTTCTCCAACACCATAAGTTGTTACGAGTGCACCTAAGCCGCGAACTCGCGAATAACCATCTGCACTATATCCGGCGTTAAGTTCATTTGCACTGCCAACCCAAGATATATTTTTATGCTCTACGATATGATCCAAAAATTGAAGATTGAAGTCTCCTGGAACCCCAAATATTTCAGTAACACCTTGCTCTGCAAGTCTATCTAATAGATAATCACTCACCGTATAACTCATATAACCCTCGTCTCTTTTTGAATAACACAATATAAAAACTGTAAAAACAATTTACCTGTACTTAGAATCACATAAAGAATAAAAAGTTGCAAGGTTCGAGAAACATAGGCAATAAAATCACCAACGATATTCCAACCATTCACCACTGTTTCACGTAAAACACCCACGAAAACTACGCATAAAACACACCACAAATACAGATATAACAACTGGTAAAGTTTTATATCAAACTTATGCCGATATATTCACCCTATGTTTCACGTGGAACAAGAGAGAGCGCTCTGCGGGAATAATAAAACAAACGGTACGTAAAATAAATAAATTTATTTTACGTACCGTTTATTAATAAATAAACTATCTATTTTTTATCTATACTTGGGTCAAGAACAGAAATAATTCTGTTCAAATCTTCTACCGAAGCAAATTCAATAGTCATTTTCCCTTTACGTGCCCCCAGCTGAATTTTAACGTTTGTATCAAGCCTGTCAGCAAATGCATCGGCAATATAATCTAAACGCTCATGATGCTTTTGAGGTTGAACGACCTTAGGTTCTCTCTTAGATTGTTCCGTTGAATGAGAGACGAGTTCTTCCACTGCACGAACAGATAAACCTTCATTAACAATTTTTTGAGCAAGCTTCTCCATCTCAGCATGAGTTCTCAAAGATAATAACGCTCGAGCATGTCCAGAGGACAGAACACCTACAGCTACTCGACGTTGAACAAGAGCAGGAAGTTTAAGAAGGCGAATAGTGTTCGCAATCAACGAGCGAGAGCGTCCAATTTTTTGTGCCAATTGTTCTTGAGTAGTTCCGAACTCTTCAAGAAGTTGCTGATACGCGGCAGCTTCTTCAATAGGATTAAGTTGGCTACGGTGAAGGTTTTCCAATAATGCATCGCGCAATAAATCGACATCATGAGTTTCGCGAACAATAGCAGGAATAGTGTCGAGTCCAGCTCGTTGAGTGGCGCGCCAGCGACGCTCTCCCATCACTAATTCGTATTTTTCTTTCCCACCTTCACGACTTTTTCGTACCACAATAGGTTGAAGAACTCCGATTTCTTTTACGGAGTGAACAAGTTCTTCCATGTCTTGTTCATTGAATTCAGTACGAGGCTGTTTTCGATTGGGGTGAATATCGTGAACATTAAGAACAGCAAATTGAGCACCAGGAACAGGGACTAATCCACTTTCAGGCTGTTCTTCTCCCCCGAAGAAAAAGTCAACAGGACGCCGATTGGAAGTCGAGCTACGAAGAGCTGCTCCCATGTCTGCACGTTTTTTCTTTGAATCTTTTTGAGGAACTTTAGAAGTTTCACGTGAAACATTCTTGTGGTCTTTTTGACGACGAGAAGTGTCTTGAGATGAATGTTCTACAGTTGGCACCGTTTGAACGTCCTTCTCTGAGTAGCTTTCAGTAGGAATGAGGGCGCCAATACCGCGACCCAATCCACGCTTCTTTTCTGCCATAGTAAGATTCTCCCTCTTGTTCAACGGACCGTCTAAGTCTATCTGTTCTCACAGAAACATGGGGAGAAAAATGTCATGTTTCACGTGAAACTCTTAAATAGAATGATTATTCTAATCGTTATTTTCCATTAAAAATACCAGTTGCTACCCTAATAATCATAGAATAGCAACTGATATAAGTTTTATATTATTTTATTTTTTCTTTGCTATTTCTATAGCCGCTTCTATATACGCTCTAGAGCCCGTGGATGAGACATCGTAGCTAATAACGGTCTGCTGATAACTTGGAGCTTCTGAAATGCGAACAGAACGAGGAATAACACTGTTGAGCACTTCGCGTGGAAAATGAGTCCTTACTTCATCAGCGACCTGTGAAGCCAAATTTGTTCTTCCGTCATACATTGTTAACAGGATAGTACTCAGCGCAAGATCTGCATTCAGGTGTTTCTGAATCATCTTGATGTTTTTAAGTAACTGGCTCAATCCTTCTAGCGCATAATATTCACATTGAATCGGAATGAGAACTTCTTGAGCGGCAACAAAAGCATTAACCGTCAGTAACCCAAGACTGGGTGGACAGTCAATAAAAACATAGTCAAGGCGCTCCAACCCTTCGCGGTCTCGCCATTGTTTATATTCTTGGAGAGCTCCCCTCAACCGATTTTCACGAGCAACCATTGATACAAGTTCAATTTCAGCTCCGGCAAGGTCGATAGTTGCAGGCGCACACCAGAGCTGTTTGATATCTGGACAAGGTTTAACAATCTCAGATAAAGGCAATTCGTCAATGAGTACGTCATAGACGCTAGGTGTATCATTTCCGTGATCAATACCCAAAGCGGTCGAAGCGTTTCCTTGAGGATCGCTGTCAATCACAAGAACGTTCATTCCTTTAGTTGCGAGAGCAGCTGCTAAGTTGACGGCGGTACTTGTTTTCCCAACGCCACCTTTTTGGTTAGAAACAGCAAATATGCGAGTTCTTTCTGGTCGATTCAACACGATTTGTTCCAGTTCTTTAAGTTTTGTTTTCTCGCTCAAAACCTCTGGAGAAACCAGAGTATTCAGCCCTTTATCTTGCACTTGTTTCTCTAATTTCTGGCGTGTTTCACGTGAAACACGACCTCGATCCAATTGAGAAGAACCCACGCTCTCATGGGGCTCCGGAGGCATTCCAAAATCAGGAATATTGATTGCTATTTTTTCATTCATGAAATTCCAGCCAATCCCATCTTTCTCCCCTCAAGAGCAATATGGAAGGTTCGGCACTATTATGTGAGGGTGATATTTAGATTACCTGTTCACGTACAACATCTCGACAGTATCTATAAATAAAAACTTATAAAAGTTGTTTTGAGATAAGATTTCTCATAGTAGAACACATACGGTTCATAGCTTTCCAGCGTTTATACCAAAAACAGAATCTTCACCATACATAAAAACGGTGGTGTTGATATTTTGTAATATCAACACCACCGACGATGAAAATCCGCCCACCGGCGAACGTGTATTAGAGAGAAACCCTCACAATAGTAGTTGGCTCATCAAGGAGCTGATCGCCAGCACTAAGCACTTCGACCGTGCGAGCACCATACTTATTGAGCTTCTTCTTTGCTTTCGTAATTTCTTCTCCCGCAGAACGCCCTTTAATAGCAAGCAATTCGCCAGTACCACGAAGAATCGGAAGGGTAATATCAACAAGCCCGACCAAGGCGGAGACAGCACGAGCCGTTACGTACTCGACGTCGACCATGCCTACCGCTTGTTCAGCACGCGAACGTAAAATCGTTACGTTATCTAGACCCAAGTCTTCAACGACTTCATCAAGCCATATGACACGACGCTCCAGAGGCTCTATCAGCGTAATATCAAGATCTGGGCGAGCAATAGCTAAACAAAGCCCTGGAAGACCCGCACCGGAGCCTACATCGGCAATTGAAGCGTCTTTCTCAATATATTCTTGTACCACTGCACAGTTTAGGACGTGACGCCCCCACAAACGAGGCACTTCTCGAGGACCAATAAGACCTCTTTCGATGCCACTCGTTGCAAGATGCTCTACGTAGCGCTGGGCAAGTGGAAGTCTCTGACCAAAGATCTTTTCCGCAGCAGTTCTTTCAGCACCGGTGAGTTCCGGAAGGATATCTTGAGCCATTTATGCCTCCGGGACAGAAATAACGATATGACGCCCTGCCCCTTCTCCTTCAGACTCTGAGTAAAGACCGTTTTCAGCAACAAGATCATGAACGAGCTTCCGCTCATAAGCACTCAAAGGCTCTAAGTGGTAATCCTCCCCCGTCTCTTTGACCTGTGCGATAGCTTCTAATGCCATAGAAGTAGCTCGCTTAATGCGCTTTGCGCGGTACTCACCAATATCAAGAACTAGGCGGGAGTGGTTTCCGGTAGAGGCAAGCACTGATAAACGTACGAGTTCTTGCAAGGCAGCAAGAGTATTTCCTCGTTTACCGATAAGAGCTTTAAGTTGTTCGTTCTCGCTGTCTTCACTAATAACAGAAAGATACGTGCGATTATTACGAATCTCGATATCGATATCTCCATCGATATCAGCAATATCTAGGAGTTCTTCAAGATAATCTGCCGCAATATCGCCTTCATCTTCGAGGTATTTAAGGTGGTCTTTTTCCTCGTAGTTTTCGTGTTCTTCAGACACAGGTGTTTCTTCCACAAGTTGCTCCATTAAAACTAGTTCTTCTTTTTCTGTTGCTGACGCTGACGTTTTTTGCTCATAGGTTGCTGACGCTGTCCCTGAGCTGCACGTTCACGTGCTTTTTGTAGTTCTTCTTCGTATTGTTCTTTGGTTTTACCAACTGGTGGTAAACCTTTTTCGGCGCGACGAGCGTTGAGCTCTCGTTCTGCTTGGGACCCAGGTGTTGGGTTATTACGGATAACCCACCATTGCTGACCTACAGACCAAATATTTGAAACAGTCCAGTACACGAGAACACCGATAGGGAAGTTGATGCCAGAAATCAAGAAGATGACAGGGAAGATGTAAATCATCATCTGCTGTTGACGGTACATGGGAGATTCTTTAGCAGCGTCGGACATGTTTTTAGCACCCAGTTGTTTCTGAGATACGAACATGGACACAGACATCAACACAACGAGAGTACCAGCAACAATAATGGTGCTTGCGTGGTTTCCATTTCCGGGGTTCAGCATCGTAGAGAAGAGCGGAACCTGGCCGAAAATATAGGAATCGTTGAACTGTTTCACCAGATCGCTAGAAAGCATTAAGATGCCTTCGTGCTTTTCTGCTGCATGAGGGATGCCTCTTAGAACTTCAAAGAGGCCAAAGAAGATTGGCATCTGAGCCAAGATAGGGAAGCACGAAGACAGCGGGTTAGCACCGCGTTCTTTGTACAGGGCCATTTGTTCTTGTGCCATAGCTTGGCGTGAGAGCTGGTCTGTTTTACCCTGATATTTTTTCTTCAGCTTTGCAAATTCTGGCTGAAGTTCTTGCATTCCTCGCATAGATTTAATCTGTTTAAGGAATAGAGGGATTGTCAGGGTTCGCATGACGAGTGTTAGCCCGACAATGGCAAGAACCCAGGTCAGACCGGAAGTGGGGTCTAATCCTAATGTGGTGAAAAGTGAATGGAATACCCAGAGAATAAAGGAAACAATCCATTTAAAGGGCCAGAGGATGACGTCAAACATCGAGTTCTCCTTGGCTCGTTGAGCCTGTTAGTTTGGTCTGTATGAAGATGGTTTATAGGTAGTCTTGAGGGTGGTTTAAAAGAACAATTTTAGGTTCTTTTCCGGCAGGAAAATTCTGTTTTCCTGCCGGTACTTCATCAAGTCCGCCAGTTGCCCAGGGGTGACAGCGTAGAAGCCTGCGAACAGTGAGCGATAGTCCTTTAGTTGCTCCGTGTCGAAGGCATGATTCTAAGGCATAAGCTGAACAGCTTGGGTAGTACTTACAAACATTTCCGTAAAGCGGTGAGATGACTGCTCGATAGATTTTTAGTACAGCAATGAGAAAGTTCTGCGGTAGTGTCCATAGAGCATGTTGTACAGATTGCGGTCGTACAAATTCATGCGGCGCTTGTTCTAAGAGGTCTGGCTGCTGTTTTTGAGAGGAGTGCTTCATGATGGGTTTTCGGCATTCCTCTCGCAAGATAATGGGGCAGTTTCAGGGCTTTGTGCTACTGCCTGCAGATTTTGTTGTGATGCCATTTTAGCAAGGGTGCTGGTTAAAGCGTTTTCGTAATCTTGTGATAGTTCTTCCCATGTGGCGTGGGAAGACGCGGGAAGAGCGCGAATAACTATTTGATGACCCTGAGGATTTTTTTTAAGGGTGAGAGCTGATAACGCACGTAATCTTCTTTTAACAAGGTTTCGAGTGACAGCGTTTCCAACAGTTTTAGAAACGATGAACCCAATAATAGTCGGAGATTCACCGTGAGAAGTTGCATATAGAACTAAGTTCCGGCGCCCAGAACGGACACCGGAACGTGTAGTTTCTGCGAATTGGACTTTTGTCCGCATCCGGTGCTGTTGAGCCAGCACATGTTCTCCTTTCGGTTTCGACTCCTAGGATTCCCCCAGAGGTCGAGGAGGGAAGGAGTTTAATTTATGCCGAAAGAGCGGTGCGACCCTTGCTGCGGCGGTTTGCCAAGATGGCACGACCTGCGCGGGTGCGCATACGAAGACGGAAGCCGTGCTTCTTGGCACGACGGCGGTTATTCGGCTGAAAAGTCCGCTTGCTCATTTTGTTACTCCAAAGCGTTTGGTAGGGGCGCGCAACCCTTCACCAATTTGTTTAGAAACAGGTTGACGCTTATTTCTGATGATGAGCACACATCCTAAGCGTTTTTTCACACTATTGCCCTGCCTAAACAGAGCGTTCGGAGCGTACACATACGACTAAAAAACTCTATGAGTTTAATTGCTTGTGGTCAAGCAAGGCACAGCTAAGTTTTTAATCACAACATGTGCACAATTTATCATCAACAGCTGTGGATTACTTCCCGCAAGAGGCTTAAGTGTCAAGTTTTCCACAGAATAGCACTTTATAACTTATCAACAGCTATTTTCTTGTAATTTACGACTTCTTCGATAGACTGTCTCAAAGTATCCTCACGAAATACACTGTGTAAATAACAAGTTTTCCACTCTGTGTATAACCCTTGTGGAAAACTGTGGATTTTGGTGGTTAAGCGCTAAAATTTAATCTCAACATTACCGACTGAAAAAAGGAGTTCACCTTGAGCGAGCAATCACATAAAGACATGATGCTTCGTTGGGCTCATCTCAAGGATGCGCTTCGTTCTAGTGTCAGTCCGCGATGGATGGGGTTTATTTCGCAAGCTCAACCTCAAGCTCATATGGGAACGGTGCTGCTGATTGCAGTTCCTAGCGAATACGCGAGAGATGTTATTCAGCAAAAAATCAATCAAGAATTCAAAGTTGCGTTAGAGAATGCTTTTGGAGAGGGAACAACTGAAGCTATCGTCATTGATACAAGCCTCGAAGAAACTCCAGATCTTACTTTCACCCAGCCAAAAGTTTCTCAGCAGACAGTCTCATCGCCGACAGCTAACACCGCAAACATAGTACAAGAGAGCAACAGTGTTCAGAATTTTACTTCTGTTCCAAATGTTCAAGAGATAGAGACAGAAGGGCGTTTGGCAAGCCCTTCCTTTACACAAAACAAGAGTCCCATTCAGAAAGAATCGGCGCCTGCTTCGGACGTTGAGCAACCCCAACCAAAGCAGAATACAGAAACATCAACAGCTTCATCGGTGTGGGAGAGCTCTGCCCGTCTTAACGATAAATATACTTTTGATACTTTTGTGATTGGGCAGTCTAACCGTTTTGCTCATGCTGCAGCTTTTGCTGTTTCGGAAACTCCAGCCTCTGCTTATAATCCCCTCTTCATCTATGGAGACTCAGGTTTAGGTAAAACTCATTTGCTTCATGCTATTGGGCATTATGCAAAGAGACTTTATCCAGAGCTCAGGGTACGTTATGTCAATTCTGAAGAGTTCACTAACGAATTCATCAACTCTATTAGAGATGACGAAGGTTCCTCGTTCAAACAGATTTATCGCAACGTTGATATGTTGCTGATTGACGATATTCAGTTTTTAGCGGGTAAAGAACATACACAAGAAGAGTTTTTCCATACTTTTAATACCTTGCACAACCATCAGAAGCAGGTTGTTATTACTTCTGATTTGCCTCCTAAAATGCTCACTGGTTTCGTTGAACGTATGCGTTCTCGTTTTGAATGGGGACTCATTACCGACGTTCAGCCACCAGAGCTAGAGACTCGTATTGCTATTTTGAGGAAGAAAGCTCAGAATGAATCGATTGAGGTACCTGATGATGTGATGGAGTATATTGCTTCGAACATCACCACCAACATTAGAGAGCTGGAAGGTTCTCTCATCCGTGTCGCGGCTTTTGCTTCGTTGAATAAACAACCTATCGATTTAGCTGTAGCGGAGAGAGTTCTCAAAGATTTTATTACAAGTGATGGTGCTCAGGAAATTACAGCTTCTCAGATTCTTGTTGCTACGGCTAGCTATTTTGATGTCTCGATTGAAGATTTGCAGTCGAAGTCTCGCACGCGCACGCTGGTGACTGCACGTCAAATTGCGATGTATCTACTACGTGAGTTAACGGATATGTCGCTTCCTAAAATTGGTCAAGAGTTAGGTGGGCGTGACCATACAACGGTGATTCATGCCGATCGGAAGATTAGGACGTTAATGGCGGAGAGACACCAGATTTTTAATCAGGTCAATGAGCTCACCAATAAGATTAAGCAGGCTCAAAGGTCTCAAAAGTAGCTCTGACAAGCTTAATAACAAAAAATATCGACCCTGTGGATAACTTGTGTGACTTAAGGTCTTAAAATGTGGACGTTAAGTGTATAGTTATGCGTTTTAAGTGGATTGCTTATACGGTATAAATATTCATTCACAATAGATTCACTTAATAGTCATTATTAAAACACATCTTATCAACATCTAAAACCCTAGATTCTCGCGGTTGATAATGGTTTTCCACATAATCCACACCCGTTATTAACACTACTCCCTTAAAGAGAAAAACATCCAAATAACATTTTCTCTGCTTCCTGCGGAGGTCTTGAACTCTGTAATTACATTTTTTCTTCTCGTGTTCCAAGGGGTTAAGTGCACTTTGTAATTACAGAAATATGTTGTTTCTAGAGTCTTATTGTTGTTTTGAAAATTAAAAGGCTGTAATTTGACTATCAGATGTTCTTCTTTCAACACCATGAGTTTTTAGAAAACATCCTCGCAATGAACCAACGAGAACGTCGCTAAAATCAACGGGTTTTTGCTAGTTCTCCCTTTCTTATAGAGGAACCATGAATTCACTATCTCGTCGTCACATAGTTCGTGGAGCTGCTTGGTCTGTACCTGTAGTTCTTAGTTCAGCAGTAATTCCCAGCTATGCAGCTTCTCCTTGTCCTGAAGGTTCGTGGTACATCAAGTCACGGCTCATTCAGACAGATGAAGATCCATCAAATGTTAATTTTGATAATGTTGTCACCGATCAAACCACTCCACCCGGCGAAAGCTCGATGCAACACTGGTATTTCAGAGGAAAGCTATGGTGGCGTATTCCTTTAGGATTCCCACAAGGCGCAGAAGCAGGTACTCTTGTTACTGTCCCCTTTGACAGTTCATGGACTTCACCTTCAAAACCAGCCCCTTATCCTCTTGCAAAGTTTAAAGCATTTGGATCAGCCCATCCTGAACTGTTCACTCAAGAACTTCCTGCAGCTGAGGTAGCTATAGGAACTGGTCACATAACCATTTCTTTCCCTCAAGAAATTCCAGCTGGCGCCGCTGGAGGTTTTATCTTTACAACGGTTCCTGTTGGTGGAGAAGAAGCTGTATTGGCAGGTACCCCATATACTGCTGAAGCTTATATAACCTTCAAACCCCTAATGTGCTCTTAAATATTCTGTTTTCTTAGACAGGTTATAGCGCAAGTTTGGCGGGGAATGTCACCCGTTTAGCTGACACTCCCCGCCAATAGAGTGGTTATTTAATAAAGCGTCTTTTAGATATCTTGTAGGTACACTAAAAAGTGAAGTTTTAATTTAAAAATTTTTCTTATTAGGGGAATAATGTCTCACACAGTGAACCGTCGTCATCTTGTTAAAGGTGCCGCTTGGGCCGCACCTGTTGTCCTCGCAACATCTGTTGTTCCGGTCTATGCTGCTTCATGCGATATGCGAGTCTGGGAAGTTAAATCTCGAATCGTTGCAACAGACCCAGACTATTCAAACCACAACTATGATAAAAAAGTCCTCTACGGAGAAGGTCTTTCTGGAGAAGATAAAGCGCAACAATATGGTGAAGCAGAGATGCAACACTGGTACGACGCTAATAGTAAAAAACTTATGTGGCGTCTTCATATAGGTCTTCCTGAAGGTGCAGCTAGTGGTGCAATGATTACGATTCCTATTGACCCTTCATGGTCAAACCCCTCAGCTATTACCCAAGGCGGACTCGAACTTTTCTTGCGTCTTGATGCTCACCGTCCAGAACTTTATTCGGAGAGTTTCCCGCCTGCTCTCATTGAAGATCGTGGAACTTACCTGTCTATTATCTTCGCTGGGCCTATTCCGAAGGGTGCAGGAGCAGTCTTTACGTTCTCTGCAGACCCAAAGGGTGGAGAAGATGCTGTACTTGGTCGTAATAGCTCTACTGGAACTGGCGATACTTATACTGCTGAAGCGACTATTGAGTTTAAAAAACTAGGTTGCTAAAGCCATCAAATAATAGCCACTAGCGTATATGCCTTATTGTGTATATACGCTAGTGGTTTTTTATGGAGTGATAACGACTAAAAACCTCCTATCTTCTGATGTTTGCAACAGTACTGTTGAAAATATCCGGTAGACTGAAAAACAAAATGTGCTCACAACTTCGATGAGCTCACAACTTTTCTTTGACTTATTGCACAAGGGGTACCGGTGAAATTTACTATCGAACGTGATGTCCTCACAGAAGCAGTCGGCTGGACTGCTCGATCACTTTCACCTCGACCACCTGCACCTGTTCTATCAGGGCTGCTAATTACCGCAGCCGAAGGAGAAGTCTCCATCGCAAGTTTTGACTACGAAACCTCTGCGAAACTCAACGTTAGTGCCACTATTGAAGAAGAAGGCGTAGCTCTCGTTTCTGGAAGGCTTCTTGCAGAAATCTGCCGTTCCTTGCCTAATGCAGATGTTAATGTCAGCGTGCATGATTCGAAAATGCACATTCAGTGTCGCACTGCAAGCTTTAACCTCAGCACCATGCCAGTAGCTGACTACCCAGAATTGCCAACACTGCCGACGATTTCAGGAACAGTTGAAGGGAACTCGTTTGCGAAAGCTGTATCGCAAGTTGTTGTTGCCGCTTCTAAAGACGATACCCTCCCCATTCTTACCGCTATTTTGGTAGAGATTGAGGGGGAAAAAATGACGTTGCTTGCCACTGACCGTTATCGTCTAGCAATGCGTGAACTCACCTGGGCGCCAACGTCATCAGATATCCAAACTGCGGTACTAGTTAAAGCAAAAACTATGTCAGAAGTAGCTAAAACTCTCGGCGGAGCAGGAGAACTGAACATAGCGCTTTCTGACTCTCATGAGCTAATCGGCTTTGAATCAGGTGGACGTCGAACCACTAGCTTGCTTGTTGACGGAGAATACCCGAAAATTCGATCACTATTTCCTGACTCAACACCAATTCACGCAATTGTTAGAACTTCCGATTTGCTTGAAGCCGTACGACGTGTATCGCTTGTTGCAGAACGTAATACACCAGTGCGTCTTGTCTTTAGCGAAGGCCAAGTCACTTTGGATGCTGGAACTGGCGAAGACGCTCAAGCAACGGAAACGCTGAGCGCTCATCTTGAAGGTGAAGAGAGCATTACGGTAGCGTTTAACCCTTCCTACCTTTCAGAAGGTCTTAACAGTTTCGGAACAGAATTTATTAGATTCTCTTTCACTGATCCTGCAAAACCCGCTTCTATTTCAGGGCAAAAAGAGTTGATGGGTGAAGACGAAAGTGACTATCGATACTTGCTCATGCCTGTTCGCCTGCCTAATTAGTTACGTCTCTTACCTCTAAGGACTGTGTGAAGAACGGAAGGTTTGTGTGTACATCGACCATATTTCGTTGATGAACTACCGTACCTACTCGCTACTGAATTTACCGTTATCTACCGGTGTCACTGTATTCCTTGGCGCTAATGGGGTCGGTAAAACCAACATTGTTGAAGCTATTAACTACACTGCGGAGCTTTCTTCACATCGAGTATCTCATGATGGGCCTTTAGTTCAGGTGGGGGCGCAACGAGCATATATACGGACTCGTGTTGTGAGAGGAAATTGGCAGACCATCACTGAATTTGAAATTGCCCCAGGACATAGTAACCGTGTCCGTATCAATAGAGCTGCTCCGGTTCGTGCCCGTGAAGCATTGGGGATTACCTCGACGGTGTTTTTCTCACCTGAAGATTTACAACTCGTTAAAGGTGAACCTCAATGTCGGAGACGTTTTGTTGATGATTTGGCTGTTTCTCTGCGTCCTGTTGTTGCTTCTTACCGAAGTGATTATGAGCGAATCCTCAGACAACGAAATTCACTTCTGAAAACGATGAGAGGTGGACGAATCACTGAGGAGCATCGTCATACGTTGAATATCTGGAATGAACAGATTGCTCAAGCTGGGGCATTACTTGTTCATTCTCGATGGAATGCGTTGGCGCGCTTAGTTCCAGAAATTCAATACGCTTATCAGCAGCTCACTGACGGGTCTAAAGCTATTGGCATTACCTATGAATCAACAATTTTTCCTGATATTACAGAACGGACCTTGCCACAAGCAGCACAGCTGAGTGTTGCTGAGATTACTCAGGCTTGGATGCAAGCAATAGAAGACAAACAATCTGAAGAAATTGAGCGTGGAGTGAGCCTCATCGGTGTTCATCGCGATGAGATGATATGGAAAATTGGTGATATACCCGCTAAAGGTTTTGCATCTCATGGGGAGAGCTGGTCCTTAGCTCTAGCGTTAAAACTAGGTTCTTGGTACGTTCATAGAAAAGATCAACAAAGCGTAGAATCGTGCCCTATTCTTATCCTCGATGATGTCTTTGCTGAGCTAGATACTGCGCGCCGGAAACGTCTTGGTGCAATCGTATCTGACGCTGAACAAGTGTTAGTAACATGTGCTATTGAAGAGGACCTTCCGCAAGAGCTTGGTGAAGATATCACTATGATTAGAGTGACTCCGGGGCATGCGTCTCTTGCTTGAGTATCTTAATGGCATATCGTAGTGAAAGAACTGTCTTCTCATGAATTTTGATGAGCAATACGCCCAAGCACCAGCAATTATGCTGCAAAGAATGCGTTATGCTGCTTCTGAGAGAGGAGAAGCTCCTCTCAAAGGGTATGCTGCCCGAAAAATTCTCAAAGATTTTAGTGCTTCTATGGTTCAGCAACCGGGAAAGAAGAAGCCACAACAATATTATCAACGGCATAATATTGCTCAAATGGGTGGATATACCGGCGCTGGTGAAGATTATCGTGATCCTCAACCTTTGAGCTACGCTATTGATAAATTAATTCGTAGTCGAGGTTGGAAAGAGCCTGTTGCTGTTTCTTCTGTTCTTGCTCGTTGGAAAGAACTCATGGGAGAACACGTTGCCGAGCATACAACCCCTGAAAAATATCAAGACACTAAAGTCACTATTCGATGTACATCTACTTCGTGGGCTACCAGCTTAAAGCTGATGAAAGAAGAAATATTGAAGATGTTTGAGAGGGAACTTGGTGCCGGTATTGTCACCGATATTATTATTTTGGGGCCCCATACACGACAATGGAAACACGGAAAATTAGTTGCGCCTGGAGGGCGTGGTCCACGAGATACCTACGGATAGTTTTCTCATCTAAGAAGAGAATCTCATAGCAACGGGGAACCTATTGCGTAATACCCTCGTGCGCTAGAAGCGCTGATTCTAGGCGTTCTAGCGGGTGCATACTAAGAATAACCCTTACAAAAGGCAACAAAGAGGGCGATATCTCCCTACTTTCCGGTAGAATTGAGCGTAAATGTACTGCGCATTTCTAACTCTGCATCGCTCATTAAATGAGCAATTCATGCAACCTTTGCTCATAGTAATGAGCGAGGTTGTAAGAGGTCTTGATGGGGGGTGCGCTAAATCTTACTCAAGGAGCCTTATACCTGTGGCAACTGAAGAAACACCTCATGAATATGGTGCAGCCGATATTACGGTTCTCGAGGGGCTAGAAGCTGTTCGTAAGCGTCCTGGTATGTATATCGGTTCAACTAATGAACGCGGTCTGCACCACCTCGTCTACGAAGTTGTCGATAACTCTGTTGACGAAGCTTTAGCTGGGCATGCTGACCACATTGAGGTGACAATCCTCGAAGATGGTGCAGTGCGCGTTAGCGATAACGGGCGCGGTATTCCTGTTGATGAACACCCCACCGAACACAAGCCTACTGTAGAAGTCGTGATGACGATTTTGCATGCTGGCGGTAAATTTGGCGGTGGCGGATACGCTGTCTCTGGCGGCTTGCACGGTGTAGGTATCTCCGTTGTGAATGCGCTATCTACACGCGTAGAAACTCAGGTGCGACGTCAAGGATACGCTTGGAACATTTCCTTCGAAAACGGTGGTGTTACAAAGAACCCATTGACTCGTGGCGAGGCGACAGAAGAAACTGGTACGACTCAGACGTTCTGGCCTGATCCTGAAATTTTTGAAACAACTATTTTTGATTTTGAAACCCTCAGGGCACGTTTCCAACAGATGGCGTTCTTAAATAAGGGGCTCACTATCTCTCTCACTGATCAGCGAGAGGTTCTCCCCCAAGACGAAATCGCTGGAGATGAAAAGAAAAAGGGCGAACAACTCAATCGAGTGAGCGCAAATGCCCAAGGGTATAAGAGTGTCACTTACCTCTATGAAAACGGTCTTTTGGACTATGTTAAATTCCTTAATAGCTCTAAAAAATTAGAGACTATCAACGATGAAATTATCGCATTCGAAGCAGAAGATACTGAACGTATTATGAGCTTGGAAGTAGCGATGCAATGGACCACCGATTATAAAGAGTCTGTTCACACCTATGCTAATACCATCAATACACATGAAGGTGGTACACATGAAGAAGGCTTCCGCGCTGCATTGACATCTTTGGTGAACCGTTATGCTCGTGATAACAAGCTGTTGCGAGATAAAGACGATAACCTCACCGGTGAAGATGTTCGTGAAGGTCTGACTGCTGTTGTCTCTGTAAAAATTTCTGAGCCCCAGTTTGAGGGGCAGACAAAAACGAAATTGGGCAACTCTGAGGCAAAGTCTTTTGTTCAGCGTGAGATGTCTGATCATTTAGGTGACTGGTTTGAGCGTAATCCTCAGATAGCTAAAGACATTGTTCGTCGTGCAATTACTGCGTCTAACGCTCGTTTAGCTGCTCGTCGCGCTCGCGAGACAACTCGCCGTAAAGGGTTGCTAGAGACAGGTTCAATGCCTGGAAAGCTTAAAGACTGTTCGTCGAAGGATCCCTCGATTTCTGAAATTTATTTGGTGGAGGGTGATTCTGCAGGTGGTTCTGCAGTTCAGGGGCGTGACCCAAATACTCAGGCGATTCTTCCTCTACGTGGAAAAATTCTTAACGTAGAGCGTGCTCGTCTTGATCGTGCATTGGGTAATGCTGAGATTCAATCGATGATTACTGCTTTTGGTTCTGGTATTGGAGAAGAATTCAATATCGAAAAAGCCCGCTATCATAAGGTTGTTTTGATGGCGGATGCAGATGTTGACGGTCAGCATATTACGACGTTGTTGTTAACTTTGCTCTTCCGCTTCATGAGACCTTTGATTGAAGCTGGGTATGTGTATTTGGCTCAGCCTCCGCTGTATCGCATTAAGTGGTCTAACGCTCCACACGATTATGTGTATTCTGATGCTGAGCGTGATGAGGTTGTTGCTCGAGGTCTTGCTAATAACCAGCGTCTCCCTAAAGACAATGGTATTCAGCGTTATAAAGGTCTTGGAGAAATGGACTACACCGAGCTTTGGGAAACAACAATGGATCCTCAAAAACGCACTCTCTTGCAGGTGACTGTAGAAGATGCTGCTGCAGCTGATCAGGTTTTCTCTGTTCTGATGGGTGAAGATGTTGAGGCTCGACGTGACTTTATTCAGCAGAACGCAAAAGATATTCGATTCCTTGATGTCTAGGGAATATGTGCATAGCACAAGCGTTATATAACGCTCAAGGAATATAAATCAAGGACGAAAAGAAACGGAAAACTTCACATGAGCGATGAAACTCAGAATGATTCCACAGAACCTATTGAAGGCGAAGTTGTAGGAAGTTCTTTAGCGGCAGCAACTACCGTTCACGGACGAGTGAACAAAGTAGACCTCCGCTCAGAAATGGAACGTTCGTACCTAGACTACGCAATGGCTGTCATTATCGGACGTGCTTTACCGGATGTACGTGATGGGCTAAAACCTGTGCACCGCCGAGTCATCTACGCGATGTACGATGGCGGCTATCGACCTGAACGAGCTTTTAATAAATGCGCTCGCGTGGTCGGTGACGTGATGGGTCAGTACCATCCCCACGGTGATAGCGCTATCTATGACACCTTGGTACGTCTGATTCAGCATTGGACCATGCGTTACCCGCTCGCGCTAGGTCAAGGAAACTTTGGTTCTCCCGGTAACGACGGAGCGGCAGCTTCTCGTTACACTGAGACAAAGATGGCGCCTATCGCATTAGAAATGGTTCGTGATATCCACGAAGATACCGTGGACTATCAAGACAACTACGATGGTAAAAACCAAGAACCGACTGTTCTTCCCTCACGTATTCCTAACCTATTAGTCAATGGCTCCTCAGGTATTGCGGTAGGTATGGCAACCAACATCCCTCCTCACAACCTGCGTGAAGTAGCAGAAGGTGTGGAATGGTTCCTTAAAAATCCTGATGCAACCAACGAAGAACTCCTTGACGCATTGTTAGAACGGGTCAAAGGTCCTGACTTTCCTACTGGTGCAACTATCCTTGGGCATAAGGGTATTGAAGATGCTTACCGTACAGGGCGCGGATCCATTACGATGCGTGCTGTGGTTAACGTCGAAGAGATTCACGGCCGCACGTGCCTCGTCATTACCGAACTCCCCTATCAAGCAAACCCCGATAATCTTGCTATTAAAATTGCTGACCTTGTCAAAGAGCATAAGATTACCGGTATCGCTGATTTACGTGATGAAACTTCTGGCCGTACCGGACAGCGTCTAGTTGTCGTTCTCAAACGTGATGCTGTCCCTAAGGTTGTCCTGAACAACCTTTATAAGCACACCCAGTTGCAAGAAAACTTCTCTGCTAACATGCTTGCCGTTGTTGATGGTGTGCCTCGTACACTCTCTTTGGATGCGTTTATCCGCCACTGGGTAAATCACCAAATTGAGGTTATTGTTCGACGTACTCGTTATCGTCTACGTCAAGCTGAAGAAGAAGCACATATTCTTCGCGGGTTGCTCAAAGCTCTTGACGCTTTAGATGAGGTCATTGCGCTGATTCGTCGTTCTGCAACAGCTGACGATGCTCGCAGTGGATTGATGGCATTGCTTGATATTGATGAAGCTCAGGCTCAAGCAATTCTTAATATGCAGCTACGTCGTCTAGCAGCTTTGGAACGTCAGAAGATTCAAACTCGTCATGATGAATTAATGCGTTTGATTGCAGAATATAACGAGATTATCGCTTCTGAGGCTCGTCAGCGTGAAATTATCTCTGAAGAACTTGCCGATATCGTCAATCGTTATGGTGATGATCGTCGTACCAAGATTCTGATGGGCTATGACGGTGACATGTCGATGGAAGACCTTATTCCTGAAGAAGAGATGGTCGTAACCATTACCCGTGGCGGATATGTTAAACGTACTCGCTCTGATCAGTATCGAAGCCAGCACCGTGGCGGCAAGGGCATTAAGGGCGCCGCGCTACGTGGTGATGACGTTGTCGAACAATTCTTTGTCACAACAACACATAACTGGATTCTTTTCTTCACTAATCTGGGCCGCGTCTACCGTACAAAGGCTTATGAACTAATGGAAGCCGGTCGTGACGCTAAAGGGCAGCATGTTGCTAACCTCTTAGCTTTCCAGCCGGGCGAGACCATAGCCAAAGTGATGGAGCTGAAATCTTATGAGGACGCTCCCTACCTTGTACTAGCTACTAAGGGCGGTCTGGTGAAGAAGACCAAACTAAGTGATTACGATACCAATCGTACTGCTGGTGTTATTGCTATTAACCTACGTGATGGCGATGAACTTGTTTCTGCTGGGCTTGCCTCGGCCGAAGACGATTTGATGCTGATCTCTCGTAAAGGTCAGTCATTACGTTTTACTGCAACTGATGAAGCGTTGCGTCCGATGGGGCGTGCAACTTCTGGCGTGACGGGCATGAAGTTCCGTGACGGTGATGAACTGTTGAGTATGAATGTTGTTTCTGATGATTCGTATGTTTTTGTTGTAACCGAAGGTGGCTATGCAAAGCGTACGAAGGTCGGAGAATACCGTATTCAAGGTCGTGGCGGTCTTGGTATTAAGGTCGCTAAGTTGGCTGAAGATCGTGGTGACCTTGTGGGAGGTCTGATTGTTGAAGACGATGACGAAGTCTTAGTCGTTATGCAATCAGGTAAAGTTGTTCGTACTTCTGTTGCTGAAGTTCCTGCTAAAGGACGTGACACCATGGGTGTTATTTTTGCTAAGCCTGGCAAAAATGACCATATTGTTGGTGTTGCTCGTAACCAAGACCGACAGCTTGAAGAAGAAAATGATGGTGAACGCACCGAAGCGGTCGATAATACAGTACCGTTAGAGAGTCATCAGCTTGAGTCTGAGCAAGTAGTAGCTCAGAGTTCTGAAGAGAATGCACACGGAGGTAACTAAGAGTGAGCACTACCGGTACTAGCACCCGTAAACAAGGTGCACGCCCTACTGCGAATAAACAGCGTGCGGGGGCTCGCAGCAACGGCACACGTTCTGCTGCTCACCGCAATAAGCCGTTGGTGCGTCCTGCGCCTCGCTCTAAAGTTCGTCGTGCTCGCCTTGTTGTTGCCAAAGTTGATACATGGTCTGTGGCTAAGCTAGTTTTCTTGCTTTCTGTTGCTGTGGGTATTGTTTTTGTTGTGTCTTCAGTGGTTTTGTGGCTTGCTATGCAGGCTACAGGATTGTTTGATGGCATTAATGATCTTTTGACGATGCTTGGCACTACTGGCAACCATATTGATATTTCTAATTTCTTGTCGTTGGGGCAGGTTGCACTGTACACCACTATGATTTCTGTGGTGAACGTTATTCTCTTTACGTTGCTTGGTGTTATTGCCGCGATGCTGTACAACATTGCTGCAAAGCTTGTTGGCGGTATCGGTCTGACCTTGACTGATGACTAGAAATTTTCCTTGTTTCCTTAGAACGTTATAAATGTGACCTAAAATACCCAATATCGATTTGGAAAAGTCGAGAAGGTCGTGTAAAGTTTTATTTCGTCCTAAGGGACAGGTAAGGGCGTATAGCTCAGACGGTTAGAGCGCTTCGCTGATAACGAAGAGGTCCCAGGTTCAATTCCTGGTACGCCCACTTCCTTACCGAAAGGCAAAAATGAAAAAGATACTTGTCGTTGTTTCAACAACAGTTCTTGGATTGTTTTTGACGAAGAAGGTTCAGGAAAATCAAGATGTTAAAAAATCTTGGAAAGAATCTACGGATTCTTTATAAAATCTCATAGAGGTTATAGCCGAGGGGGCGTGGCGCAATTGGTAGCGCACCTGCTTTGCAAGCAGGGGGTTAGGGGTTCGAGTCCCCTCGCCTCCACGTTTCGGTGATTATAGCAAGAGGGAAACGCCCGGATCCATCCCGAACCCGGAAGCTAAGACTCTTTGCGCCGATGGTACTGCACTGGGGACGGTGTGGGAGAGTAGGTCGTCGCCGAGCTATTTTTATGGTTGAGAATGACTCCAAGCCTTGTAGAGGTTTGGAGTCATTTTTTATATCCAGAGTTATATAGTCTTTGTGATGAGTATCCCACTGTTTTTAAGGTGAACAGTTGGTAAACAGCATCTAAAGATGGGGTTTAACTCATTAATCCCCTAGGTGAACTATTCCTAAGCCAACATAAACCAACATATTTATTAAGTGAATCAACTTTGTTTTATGTCGATTGTAAACCTGTTATTTAGGGTGAGTTTATAACTTTTTAACCTATTATTATTTTCTTGGTAAAGATTAAGTTGCGTTTACTGTTTGTTAATGTTGTTTTATATTGCTTTTTTATGGTTGTTTTTACCGTGTTCACCTAGCTTCCTATACCGAATAACTATGTTCATAATCAAAGGGTGACTACTGAACTTATTATCTTAGCTATCGTGGTTCTTACGGCTTTAGCCTTTGACTTCACGAACGGATTTCACGACACCGGAAACGCTATGGCAACTTCTATTGCCACCGGTGCTCTCAAACCTAAAACTGCTGTAACTCTTTCTGCTGTTCTTAACCTCATTGGAGCATTCCTCTCTGTAGAAGTTGCTCGCACTGTAGGTAAGGGCATTGTTAATCTCGATGCTGTTGCTGGTGACAATTCAGGGCTCCTCCTGATTGTCTTCACCGGACTTGTCGGCGGTATCTTATGGAACGTTCTGACATGGCTTCTCGGATTGCCTTCTAGCTCTTCTCATGCCCTATTTGGCGGATTGATTGGCTCAGCCATTGCAGCTTTTGGATTCTCTGGTGTGCAGTGGAGCGGTGTCGCAGCGAAAATTGTTATCCCCGCTGTGATGGCACCATTCGTTGCGGGTATGGTTGCAACGGTAGGTACCTGGCTTATCTACAAAATCTCCCGCCCCGTCTCGGATAAAAAGAAATACGAAGGATTCCGTTGGGGTCAGGTTGGTACTGCGTCTTTGGTTTCACTGGCACACGGCACAAACGACGCTCAGAAAACCATGGGTGTTATCTTCCTAGCGCTTGTTGCTTCCGGAGAAATTACGCCCGATGCAGATATTCCTTTCTGGGTTAAATTTACTTGCGCTCTTGCTATCGCTCTTGGTACGTACTGGGGTGGCTGGCGCATTATTCGCACCTTAGGTAAAGGGCTTGTCGAGATTGATACACCTCAAGGTATGGCAGCTGAAGGATCCTCTGCCGCTATTATCTTGACCTCTTCCCACTTCGGTATGGCACTGTCTACAACCCATGTAGCAACAGGGTCTATCCTTGGTACTGGGCTCGGTCGCCGCGGTGCTGAAGTTCGCTGGGGTGTTGCTGGACGTATGGTTATCGCTTGGATTATTACCTTGCCTGCTGCAGGTAGTATCGGCGCAATAACGTGGATGATTGGGCACTATCTCAATGCTGTAACAGGTAGCGGGTTCTTAGGTGAACTGGCCGTATTCCTTATCCTCATCGGTTTCTGCTTGTGGATGTATCTACATTCCAAGAAAGCTCCTGTTGATGCGTCAAACGTCAACGATGAGTGGGGAGAATCTGGTGCCGATAAACAGTCCAAAGAATCAGTTCAAACACTTAAATCTGGTGTCTCTGAAAATACAGCCCATAAGGTGGGTGCCTAAAATATGAGTCTTTTTGAAATTGCACAGAGGGTCGTCCCTGTAATTCTTACAGGCCTAGTGTTCGGTGCTGGTATTCCAGCTTTCTACGCTATTGGCTTGAGAATGCTTGCTGGAACAACCGAATACACCGCAGATGGGCGCCTCATTGAGGTGGAGCCACCATCTTCATTCCGTAAACTCATCGCTTATAGTATCTTTGCAGTGATTGTCCTTGTTATTATTATGGGAATCTTATGGATTGCTAAAGATTTTATTTATCATTCCACAGGGTTTAACCTATTTGGTGTGGCGGGATAGGATGTCTCGTCTTTGAATCCCTAGCAAAGGAGTAGCGGGATGCCTCAGAGAAATATCGTCTCTCGTGTTATTGACTGGTTGAGTGTCGGTTACCCCGAAGACGTCCCGGTACAGGATAGAGCGGCCGTTATGGCAGTGTTGCGTCGGCGTTTGACCGATGCTCAGCTCGAAGAAGTTATACGTAAATTGATGCTTTCTCGTGCTGCTCGTGGTGAAGACTATGTTTCTGATCAGCGTATTAACGAATACATCAGAAAAGTAACTGACGATGTCCCTACTCCTGAAGAAATTGACCGTGTAGCTCGAATTCTCGGTGCTCATGGGTTGCATATTTCAGAGAATCACTTCAGTGCTGAGGACTCGGTTGAAGAGACTGACACTGATGGGTACGTCGAGTACATCAATCCCAGTGAGGAAGAAAAGCGTATTGCTGAATCAGCTGCTTCTCGAGTTCACTTAGATGGTATTACGAAAGAACAATAATTATCGATATTCGCTCAGATGCGGATGTCGTACCTAATCTTTCTTAGAGATAAGAGAGGTGCAATCGCATCAGTAGTCCGTAGCGAAATGCACGTGGGGAGCACCTTGTAGCGGGGTGCTCCCCACTTTATTTAAGAGATAAAGTGTTGCAAGTCATAACTTCTTGATTTGCTCATGTTTTGATCAGTGTTGTAGACTCTTATATGTAACACCACGGGGGCGTGGCGCAATTGGTAGCGCACCTGCTTTGCAAGCAGGGGGTTAGGGGTTCGAGTCCCCTCGCCTCCACGTTTCGGTGATTATAGCAAGAGGGAAACGCCCGGATCCATCCCGAACCCGGAAGCTAAGACTCTTTGCGCCGATGGTACTGCACTGGGGACGGTGTGGGAGAGTAGGTCGTCGCCGAGCTATTTTTATGGTTGAGAATGACTCCAAGCCTTGTAGAGGTTTGGAGTCATTTGTTTATCTCTAAACAATTCACCGCATATGACGGCTTGAACCATCCTCCCCATAGCTATTTCTGCCTGACAAAAACTTGCATGCTCTTATTCAGCTTCTTGATATTCCTATAAAAATACCCCTAATGAATAGATGCGACATCCAATCATCAGGGGTATTTTGAAGAAGGAATCTCTTGAATACTCCTTCGCTCATTATCTGAGCATAAGAACTAGCTCTGAGGAGTCTTCCAAGGATCCTCTACTGGCTGAGACGCTTTATACGCAGCATAACCTGCAACTGCTCCAGCAACAATCAAACCAAGGAAAACCAAGGACTTGTTTCCACCCTTAGTGGCTTTTTTCTGCTCTTTCGCATAAGCCTTCGCAGCTTTAACCGCCTGCTTCTGTGCATTCTTAAGAGCTTTCTTATTTCCAGTTGCCTTCTCAACAAGGCTCTCAGCCTGCTCCGGAATATCGAAAGAACTTAATTTATCTGCAGCAACAGCAGCAACCTCGCCACTCTTCGCGCGGGTCTTTTCTGCATACTTCTGAGCAATTTCACTAGCCTTGGCTGCCTGAGCTTCAGCAAGCTGAGTAAGCTTCTCAGCTTTCTTGCCGGTAGCTTTCTGAGCCTTAGCGAAAGTCTTTTCTGCAAGCTTCTGAGCTTTCGACACTTTACGTGCACACACCATGAGGTCTGCCTTTCTCTATCGTTACACCATAAAACAAAGTGTCCTATGGAAAATTATGATCAATACCTAGCTTACGTACTATTTTCCTAAAACAGAGGTTTAGCTCGCAAAAACCCCTGTATTTCACTTCTCGCTAAAGTTCATGAACACACCTGAACGACCAAAAAAGAGGAGAAACCCACACCCTAAAAACACTTTCGCTGAGTGCATAAGTGTCTCATAGGCTAGCGGACTATGACAGAACATGCGAAAATAGGAACTATGACTAACGCAACTGCTAAAGCAACTATTCATACCAACCACGGTGACATTGTGGTGAACCTCTTCGGTAATCATGCACCCATCACCGTTAAAAACTTCATTGGTCTTTCCAATGGTACTCAGGAATGGACACACCCTCACACCGGTGAACCACAAGAAGGCCCTCTCTACAAAGATGTCATCTTCCACCGCATCATCCGTGATTTTATGATTCAAGGTGGAGACCCCCTCGGGCAGGGCATCGGCGGCCCCGGATACCAATTCAAAGATGAGATCCATCCTGAACTTTCCTTCAACAAGCCATACCTTCTTGCTATGGCAAATGCTGGCCCCGGCACCAACGGCTCACAGTTCTTCATCACCACTGTAGAGACTCCTTGGCTCAACGGCCGTCACACCATCTTTGGTGAAGTCGCAGACGAAGCATCTCAGAAAGTCGTAGACGCTATTGAAGGCGTCAAGACCGGAAATATGGATCGTCCTGTAGAAGACGTCGTTATTTCTTCTATCGATATTGAAGAGCTCTAAACCTTATTGAGGTGAGATAAGAGCCCGTCCGGTATTTACTCTGGACGGGCTCTTATTGCATCACCACAACAACACTCAGAGAAAATACACAGATGAACTATCAGCCACCCCTGTATGGAGAATCCTCCGAATATTCATTTCCTACATGTTCTCAACACCCTGACAAAATGGCATATGCACGATGTAAACAATGCCAAAAACCAACCTGCGGTGACTGTCAGATTCCTGTAGAAGTCGGTATTTTATGTCGGTCTTGCCACCCCGATAGGACATCCACTCAAAAGATGACGAGAGCAATAATGCAACAAGGCTCTCCTCTTATCACCTATCTATTGATAGCACTAACCACGATAGTCTATGGCGCTCAATTATTAATTCCTGGGCACTTTATGTTCAACACCTTCGCTTTTAACTGGAATTATGTTCTTGAAACACACCAATGGTGGCGTTTTCTTACGAGCGGTTTTCTCCATAGCCAAGGGAATATCTCCCATCTGGCGCTTAACATGTTCTCTCTTTGGCTTTTTGGCCGTGAACTAGAATTTCGCCTGGGAAGAATAAAATTTATAGCCCTCTACCTGTGTTCTATTATCGGTGGTTCCATTGCAGTGTCTTTGGCAAGTATTCTGAGTTTTGCCCCATCTGTCACCACCATTGGTGCTTCTGGGGGAGTCTTTGGGCTCTTTGGTGCTTTTTGGGTTTTAACGCGTCTTCGCGGCGAAAATTCTTCTCCTATTTTGGTGTTAATTGCTATCAATATGGCTTATAGTTTCTTCTTCCCTGGCATCTCTTGGGAAGCTCATCTCGGAGGGATGTTTACCGGTGCTGCGGTGACGTGGCTAATGCAAAAATTCTCTCATCAGGGACGATAAGTCATTCTGCAAAGAACGTGGATTGACCTCTATGGAAGAACCCTACTAAAAGTTATCCACAGAGGTTGTCCACATTGTTAATAACTACAGGTGTGTAATTCTCAGAGTGTCATTCTGCGAAGAAAGCGATAAAACCAAGAAGCCACCTTCGCGTAATTACAGGGGTGTAACTATTTTCCCCAGGGTTATCCACGATTGTGGATAACCCTGGGATTGAAAGGTGTGGATTTTTTGGAATTACAAAATCTCACACAACATAAAACTTCTAAGCTGATGCCGTCTTGATAAGACGGCGCACAGTCTCAGCAGCATCAGGAGCAGAAGCAACAAAAGACTTTTCAGCTGTAGAAACCGTGGGAACAACAGCATTTCCCTGATTGACCGATTTAACAAATTCTTCAGCCTCAGAATCTTCCCAAATATTGACCCATACGGCGTTATCTCCATCGCCACCTAAACCAGCATCAAGGCGCTCGCAAAAAGGGCACCCCGGTCTCCAAAAAATAACAACAGAACCCTGCTCAAGAGCCTGCTGGGCCTGAATAAACGTTGATTGTTGACGGTTTGTCATGGCAAACTTCTTTCTTTTAAAAATACTGATACGAGGTAACACAGAAAACTCCTTGCTACTGGAAGTATGATGGCACAAAAAACTGTGGACGATACCGAAAAATCGGTACCGCCCACAGCTTCTAAAAGAATAAATTACTTCTTGAAGGAATCAATAATGTCGCCAGCAGCGTCCTTGACCTTCTCTACACCGTCTTTAACAGTGGATTTGAGCTGATCAACTTTACCCTCTGCTTCTAGCTGAGAATCGTCAGTTACTTTGCCAGCAGCTTCTTTTGCCTTACCGGTAACGTCTTCAACGCCGTTCTGAATTTTATCTCCGATGCTCATAAGAGCCTCCTTCATAGATATGAGGTCTTTCGAGGAAGCAAACTTGCAACCTCTCACTAGTAAGACGAAACAACCCACAAAAATGTCACGCAGAAAATAAAAAATTTTTTGAGGAAACTAAAAAAGGCTGATATTGCCATACTTTTACAGCGAAAAGTAGCCTTAAAAGACCAAACGCCCCATCTTACAGATGGAGCGTTCGACGAAAAACTTACTTACCAAATTTTTCGGTTACAGCGTCAATACCTTCGCTGATTTTTTCTTTTGCCTGGTTGACAATATCGTCATTGACAACGTCTTTACCAATTTTTTCATTGACAACATCTTTGACGTTTTCGACGCCTTCGGTGATTTTGTCTTTCATTCCATCAAGATCGAAACCCACGGAACTATCCTTTCATCTCAAGACGAGAAGAACTCTTAGAGTATCTACTCGAAGCATCAGAACAATGCTCATAACCAGAATAGTTGGTGCAGAATCATAAATAAAAGCTTTTCATCAAAATTTTCTCTATCGGTAGAAGGCGATTTACAAAACACGCGTTTGAATCTAGGCGCAAAACCTATACGACTGATATCTCAAACCCCCAAAAATAGTCTTTTGTGTACCTTTAAATCCTATTGTTTATTGAACAACACATCACAAAATAGCCAAAAATGACGCTTCTGACCAGTAGAAATTAAAAAATAACATTGCTGAGTACCTTGCTTCGAAAAACAGGAGTATACTCGCCAGAGTCTTATTCATGATTACGCACAATAGTGCGTTCCTAGAAAGGTCCCCCTGATGGGGTCTACGCTCAAAAATAAACAGCGCAGTATCGCTCAACGAACACACAATAGCGATCCTGAACCAGAGGCGACATCAACTATCACCCAAAAAGTTCGCCATATATCTCGCACATGGCTCTTAGATAACGGGCAAGAACTCAAAGGCAACCTCCAAGGCCCCCACGGTAGAAAACGCCCGCAACATGAAGGTCACTCTTGGTGGAAAGTCATGTGCCTCTCCGGCGTCGACTACTTTTCAACCCTCGGATACCAGCCAGCTATCGCAGCACTCGCAGCAGGACTACTCAGCCCGCTCGTAACAATACTCCTCGTATTCGTCACCCTCTTCGGAGCGCTTCCTATCTACCGACGTGTAGCTGCAGAATCCTCAAATGGTGCCGGTTCTATCGTCATGCTTGAAAGATTACTTTCACGGTGGAACGCAAAAATTGTTGTCCTCATTCTTTTAGGGTTCACCACTACAGACTTCATGATTACGATGACGCTCTCAGCAGCTGACGCTGCTGAACACGTCGAAGCTAATCCTTATGTACCCTCATTCCTTAGCGGTCAACATATCCTTATTACACTCTTCTTCCTTGGATTACTCGGAGCAGTATTCTTGCGTGGCTTCAAAGAAGCTATCGGTATTGCTGTCGGTCTCGTTGTCTTCTTCCTCTCGGTCAACGTCGTTGTCATCGTTGGATCAATGATTCGTATCTTTGAGCACCCCGACTACCTCAACAATTGGTCCGACGCCTTGCTCAGAAGCCATTCAAACCCGTGGTTAGCTTTTGGTCTTATTGCTCTCGTCTTCCCTAAAATTGCGCTAGGTATGAGTGGATTTGAAACCGGCGTGGTTGTCATGCCTCAAATCAAAGCTGAAGGGAAGAATACCGCCGAGCAGACTAAACATCGTATTATCGCTACTCGTAAACTACTGACAACAGCGGCAATAACCATGAGTACGTTATTGATTACCTCAAGTTTTGTTACAACGTTGCTCATTCCGCAGGCAGAATTTCAAGAAGGCGGCCACGCCAATGGTCGAGCTTTAGCCTACTTGGCCCATGAAATGTATGGGGAAGGATTTGGCACAATCTACGATATTGCCACCATTCTCATTCTCTGGTTTGCAGGAGCGTCAGCGATGAGCGGTCTTTTGAACCTCGTGCCACGCTATTTGCCTCGATACGGTATGGCCCCAGAATGGGCGCGTGCTTCGCGCCCTCTGGTCATTGTTTTTACTATTACCGCATTTATTATCACCATCATCTATAAGGCAGATGTTAACGCCCAAGGTGGAGCTTATGCTACAGGTGTTTTGGTGCTCATGACTAGTGCCGCTATTGCAGTAACACTAAGCGCTCGCCGTCATCGAGAACCTTATTCCGTTATTTTCTATTCGTTGATCACTCTTATCTTTGTCTACACAACCGTTGCTAACATTATTGAACGCCCAGAAGGTATTCGTATTGCTAGCACTTTCATTCTGGCAATAGTGCTTGTGTCGCTGGTATCTCGTGCTATGCGCTCATACGAGCTTCGTATTGACCACGTTAAATTTGATAAAAAGGCTCTTGAATTTATTCTCGAAAAAACGGATGAGCCCATACACCTCATTGCTCACCGTCCTGATAACTTCAATCTTGCTGATTATCTTGAAAAGCGAGAACGTGAAGAATGGGGGCATCATATTGGTAGGGATAAGAATGTGCTCTTTATGGAAATTGCAGTGATGGATCCTAGCCAGTTTAAATCTGAGCTAACGGTGCACGGCGTTGAGGTAGGCGACCAACGTATCCTCTGCGCTTCTGGGGCTTCTATCCCTAATAACATTGCTGCTTTGACACTAGAGATTCGTGATATGACCGGTAACGTTCCGCACGTGTATCTTGACTGGGCTGCGGGTTCTCCGATGAAGAATTACTTGGCGTTTATTTTCTTTGGACAAGGTCAAGTTGCTTCAACGACGCATGAGGTGTTGCGGCGAGCTGAGAAACAGATTATGAGACGACCTGTTGTACACGTTTCATAATTAACGTATCTTGACAAGCTGTCCCCTAGTATATATGCCATTACGGGAATATATATTAGGGGACAGCTTGATTTAAATAGCTCCTAGAAATCTTTATCTGCAGGGAATCCCGCAACCATCGGCAAAAATTCAGGGGCTGCGTAACCGCAACGAGCATAAGCCTGTGTCACACTCTTTGCAGTGTCATGAATCTTGTCTTGATCGATGAGTGCCATAACAGCACCACCAAATCCTCCACCAACCATGCGAGCGCCTAATGCTCCATTTTCAAGACAGACGTTTACTGCAAGGTCAATCTCTGGTCGTGAAACCCTCAGCTCATCCCTCATGGAAATAAAAGATTCAGTAAATAAATGCCCTAACTCCGTCCATGCTTGCGGTGTTTTATCTGACATATTCCGAAGAAGGAATGCGGCTCGCTCTACAAGGCACATGTCGTGAAAAGTATGTCTAACCCAACCACGAGGAAATTGTGGAGGTTGTTGAGTCCCCTCAAAAGCATCAAGAGCACGAATCGTCGTTGTATCAACCATCGATAAACGCCAAAGCTTCGCCTGATGCTCATCTAATTGAGAACAGGACAAATCCTCAGGGAGAGCATTGCGAAGATAGTCCAAACCTAGAGCCTGAGCGCAGGCTTCTGCTGCTGCTCGACGAACCGCAAACTCTCCGCCTGAGAGCTCATGTGGAGTATTGGTGTTGATGACGAGGAAACCTAGTCCTGCTGACTCGACATCTGCTTCTAGAGGTTCTATAGAAAAATCTCGGAAATCAATAGCTAAAGCCTTATGTGGTTTAGACCGTAATGAGGTAGTTTGATCTAGTCCTCCTGTACGAGCCCCCGCAACATCGTTTTCTGCACGTATACATACTTGAGCTAAACGAGAACGTAAAACATCATTGCCAGGGCCTCTATCAGAAGGTAACGGCTCACTCTCATCGCAATCCTCACGTAGAGGGCATGAAAGGTCGAGGAGTGCCAAAATCGTTGAACACTCTAAAGCTGCAGAAGAGGAAAGCCCTCCGCCGACAGGAACATGAGAATCAATGAGTAAATCTGCACCAAAATTTTTAGGTAAAACAATATCTTTGCCCCCTTCCTGGTTCATGGCCCAAGCAACACCTGCAACATATGTGAACCACCCTTTGAGATTGCCTGGATGGATATCTCGAATAACGACGGTTCTTTCGTCCGCGGGCATCTGTAGAGACTCTGCACGAAGCACACCATCAGTTCTTAGTCTTCCTGCAATATAGGTGCGATAGGGAAGAGGCATCGGCAAACATGAACCACCCAAGAAATCAATATATTCCCCTAAGAGGTTAAGGCGTCCAGGAGCAGACCAGACACCATCAGGATAGACGCCGTATTTTTCTTTGAATGCATCTCTAACGCGTAATACCTGTTCTTGATGGTGAGGAAGATCCTTCCAATGTGGTTGAGCAAAATTGCTCATAGCGATATATCTTCTTTCCTGTAGTTGTAACCTTCAAACCTCATGCATGATGATGTGGCAGTTTCGGGAATATCAACGATATTTTCCCACGATGTATTCCCTCCCCGTGGTGAAGTCTTGTTTTTTGTTCTCACTAAAGATGACAGTTTTCATCGTTTCGGATGTATTACTTTTAGGGTATTTACGAGCATTCCGTAGATAACCACCCATGAATGAGCGCTTGGATACTTGTTTGATAAGAAGAAGGGGGCGTCAGCATCGCATCTCGTGCTTCAAGCACAGCTGTTGTTTGTTCTTCTTCGATGAGACTGAGACAAAGATGTATTAAAGACTTTGCGGCAACCATCCCTGAAATATCGTCTTGTTGGTGGGCGAAGAGTTCTGCTAGCTTGCATAGAAAAGGTAAATCTTCAGGGTGAAGCGCTAAGGCTAAACGAATAACTTCGGCGCCTTCAGGGATAGAAATAATCTGTGTATAAAGTTCTTGAGTGCCGTTATACAGTGATATAGCCTCAGTGTCTCCAGTGCAGTGAACGGCGGAGAGCATTCTTGAGGCTAAAGAGGCAAGAAGCTCTTGTTTATTGCGAATATGATAGTACAAAGAACCTGGTGCGACGTTTAACTCGGTGGCTAATCTACGCATCGAAAGATCCGCTAAACCATATTGGTTGAGAACGGAGAATGCTGTGTCCAAAATTTTTTCACGTGATAGAGCCACCACATTATTGTAAAACGGTTCAGAGAACAAAAAAATAGATAAGCAATGGGGTTGAATGGAAATATGACACTGAACTTCTCTGAACTCAAAGCACGTGTTTCTCATAAAGAGCATCTGACTATTAACGATGTTGTTGATATTTTGAGCTCTGGTCCAGGTGCAAAATTCGCTCTTGTCGAATTAGCTGCACAGCAACGTACCGAATTTTTTGGTCGTGAAATAACAATCGCTAATTTACTCGGTGCAGCACCTCTTTCTGATATTCCGCAAGTTGTTGTAACGGTTGCAGACGCAGAAGATGACCAAACGTTAGCGCGTAAATTGATGGACGCAGCTGAAGAATTAGAGTCGCTTACGCACGGACAATCTGGACAGTTGGTTCTCGACTTTTTGCCAGTTCATAAGGTATCCGACGCGGCTCAGGCACTTAGCCCTATGCGAGCGGTTGGTGTTCTCATTGCTCTCCGTCTGCTCATTGGTTCGCACAGTCTTTTCTTACGTCAGCAACGAGTCCAACGACTACAGTCCTTACAATCTTTAGGATTGCACGTCATTGATACATTGATGCTGGAACAAAACCAAGAGAATGCGTCGTTGAGCGTTTTTGAAGATTTTGTTTCTATTCGTAATGCACGTTTAGAGATTTCTGGAGTGCAAGGTCGAGATATCGTAGAAGAATATATTTCATTCTTTGAATCTCAAGGAGATTCAGATGCTCGGTCTTATGCTGAGGTTCTTCTGGGAGACCAAGAAAGTTCCGGTGGCGGTTGTGGTGGCAACTGCGGGTGCGGTTCAGGTGGCTGTGGCTAGTCATCATGTGATGTAGATGTCCTTAAAATGACGCTTACCTGAGATTTTCTGGAGAACTTCAGGGGTGTTGGCGCGTTTTGAATTGAACACCGTTCAAAAAAACAGTTAGATGAGTCTATGACGACCAACTTTCTAGAGATTTCTCAACGCATTCTCAACGGCGGACAGCCTGCCACCCGCGAAGAAGCCTTAGCCATGCTCACCGCAGAAGACTTTTCTACCTTTACCCTGGTAGAAGCCGCCGGTCAGCTACGTCGCCACTATTTTTCAAACACCGTCAAAATTAATTACCTCGTCAACCTCAAATCTGGCTTATGTCCAGAAGACTGTACCTATTGTTCTCAACGATTAGGATCAGAAGCCGATATTCTCAAATACACGTGGATTAAACCTGACGAAGCCGTCAAACAGGCAGGGCACGGTATTGCTGGAGGGGCATCTCGTGTATGTATGGTTGCATCAGGCAAAGGCCCAACCAACCGCGATGTTGAACGTGTTGCTGGAATGGTTGAAAGCCTCAAAGAAGAACACCCCGAAGTAGAAGTATGCGCTTGTCTTGGCATCCTCAAAGAAGGACAAGCTGAACGCTTGCAACAAGCTGGGGTTGACGCTTACAACCACAATCTCAACACTAGTGAAGACCACTATAAAGATATTTGCACCACCCACACCTACGAAGACCGCGTCAACACGGTGCACTCAGCTCAGAATGCTGGGCTATCTGCATGCTCTGGTCTCATCGTCGGAATGGGAGAAAGCGACGAACAACTCGTCGACGCAATTTTTGCTCTTAAAGACCTTGAGGGAGATTCTATCCCCGTCAACTTCCTGATGCCTTTTGACGGGACACCCTTAGCTGGCACGTGGGAACTCACGCCCATGCGATGCTTACGCATTCTTGCAACAGTCCGTATGGTGAACCCTGAAAAAGAGCTTCGTATGGCTGGCGGACGAGAAATGCATTTGCGCTCGCTTCAAGCTACAGCATTACACGTCGTTAATTCTCTATTCCTCGGGGATTATTTAACTTCTGTCGGGCAGTCTGCTTTAGACGATTTAAAAATGATTCGTGATGGGGGATTCGTTGTTCTCGGCGCTGAAGACCGAGACCTTGTGGCAGAACATGAAGAATACCTACGTGCTCATCATGCTTTACCTCAAGAGAACATGCCGGCTGCGACCCCCTGTGGAACCAGTGGCTCGGTGAGTGCTTGTGGTGGTTGTTCTTCTGCTGGAGCTTGTGGAAGCTCTCATATTTCAGTAGAAGCTGCTCAAGATTCTGGTCATCATGTAGAGTTTTCGCCTGTTATTACGAGAAAACGTGGCGTGGGTACTGATATCGCCCCTAATGCCTGATGGTTTTCTGATGATACGGTGAGAAAAATAAAGTATTTTTGCTCTTTTCTCACATAGACTGGGGCATGATGTCTTATACGATGCACCAGCACATCATGAGAGGGTGAGTAGAGCCATTATTTCTCGACGTTCAGCGCTAACATTGTGTGGTTTAGGCGGTTTAGGTTTAGCTCTTAATGCTTGTGGTTCTTCCTCCGATCAAGGAAATGATGAAGACCATGTTGCCGTGGAATTATTGGACCGCCAGAATAATCCGCTTAAAGTTTCTGGTGCTTACCGTCAATTAGCTGATTCTCTACGTGGGCTACCAGAGTTTTCTTCCCCTCGTAATTTTTCTCTGGCTCTGCACCGTTATGATACGCAAGAAACTTTTTACTATAACCCGTCATATCGTGGTTATGAAGCGAGCACGGTGAAGGTTCCTATTGCTTTAGCTCGAATGCGTATTGCCTATGAGCATGGAAAATCGTTGGGGCGCCATACCGTATCTTTAGTGAAATCAAGTATCGGGTATAGCGATAATAATTCGACAGTTTTGCTCTACGCCGGATTAGGTGACAACGAGCAGGAACGCTCTGAACAACTCAATCTCACCTATCAAAAGCTGGGTGTTTCTCAGACTCGAGACGGTGGTGGTTGGGGGAATAACCTCACAACAGCTGGAGACCACCTCAAAATTGCGCGAGCGGTCTATGAGGGACTTGATTGGGTGGCTTCATCGGATATGCGCGTTCTTCGTGCTGCTATGGAAGGAGCTGACCCGTCATCGCAGGGGTGGGGTGTTGGTGCCCTCACTCAAAACCCCGGTGCTCAACGCGTACTTTGCAAGAACGGATGGATTGCTGATGATGCTGGCATCTGGTTCATTAATTCTACGGGCGATGTGCTTCATCATGGGAAAACATATGCTCTATCCGTAATGACAACCGGATTCGCAGAGCAACAGCAGGGGCAAGAAGCTAATAGTAAAGTTGCTCAGACGGCATTATCAGTATTATCTTCTTGATAAACACCGTCATCGGGAAAAACTTTGATGATGCTATCAGTCTTTAGGTCTTAGAACGAGAAGAAATATGAACTAGACTTATTGCATAAGATAGCTTATGAACCTGTATAAAGCTCCTCTATGAGCGACGCAAAGACTTACTCAAGGAATTGATTCAATAACCATGAATTTAAAAGATTTTTCTCCAGCATTCCTAACCTCGTTAGCAGGTATTTTCGTGGGAGCGTTGATGATTGGTTCAAGCTCGGTAGTAGTAACGGCTCTAGGATGGTTACTGTTACTGGCGGCCCTCGTTCTTAACGTATTTTCCGTGATGGTTTCTCTCCAAGGTGCTAAAGGTAAGGATCTTCCTAGCTTGATTAGTTCTGTTGTTTCGGATTCTCGTGGTGACGAGAAAAAAGCTATTACTCAGACAGAAGATTCTGAGCCTGAACCTGATACAGAAGCTCAACCCGTGGTAGAGAAAAAGACTGAAAAAGAACAAGAAAAGATTTTTCGTTCCCGTTCTGCTCGCCCACGAAACTAGAAGGTAAAGAACCGGTATGAATACAAAGTTTTTACGTTCTCCGGCGTATCTTATGTCGGTTGGTGCGCTTATTGTTGGTGCGGTGCTAGCTAGTACTGACATGATGATTATCGGGTGGATTGTTTTTGCTGTTGGCCTTGCTCTTAACGCTATGGCGCTAGTTGTTTTGGCTAATCGAGATTATTTACATCATGTTCAGCGTTTAGAAGCGTCTCGTTCTGCACGTACGTCTGGTCGTTCGTCATAACAATACGAAAGCATAAAAAATGCGGTGGTCCTCCATAAATGGAGGACCACCGCATTTTTTATTTCTTTGCATAGCTACTACTTAGATGATGTCGTTGAGGATTCTCTTCATCAGAGTAGACATTGCAACAATCTCATTTGAATCAGTGTTGCGCAGTAGGTTTTGAATAAGGTCAGTGTGCACGGTGCGTGCTGCTCGGAATTGTTTATATCCTTGGGGTGTTAGGTAGACGCCTTTTCCTCGGCGGTCTTGTTCGACGTTGATGCGTTCAACCCAACCGATGTCAATGAGACGACCAACTTGGTAGGTGAGTCGAGAAGGAGAGAGGACGAGCGTTGAGGACAGCTTACCCATGCGCACCACTGGTGGCTCTTTGTCTTTTTTGTACCCTTCTGCAAGTACTGCAAGCACCTGAAAGTCGTCGAGCTTCATTTTGGTATGCGCTCGAAGGCCTTTATCAAGGTATTGGGTAATGGTGCTGTGTGTTTGTGAAAATAGCTTCCAGAGAAGTGTAATTTCCTGTTCGGTAAGTGGATGGGCAGTATTCATAGCAGTATGGAGTGTACCCTTCGTTGGGGAAGTGGGTTGGGGAAATATATTTTGTAGGTTTCGATGATATGTTGTTCAGAAAATCCATTACTGGATATCCATGACAAAATATCAAGTCCACAATCTACATATAGTTTATAGTAAATAATCCCTTAACAGTTACATTATATGCAAAGAAAAATTTTCTCATTACCAGCCGGTAATTTCCAGTTAAGTCTGATATCTACGTCTTCAATTATATAGATTGACCTAGTCAAGAGCGTAAAAATACAAATAATATTAAGATATTAGTCGTTAAAGCTGATAGGAATCTTTACGTTCTATGAGTTTCATCTGAGGGGAATAGTGTCGCTATTGACTTCTAAGAACTTCTTTATTGATAAAACAGGAAAGTTGTTTATTGTGACTTTCGCTAAGATTGTTTAGATAATTGCTAGCTATCAAGAGTTAAATCTTTTGCTAAACGAGCAATATGAATAGTCAGGTAGGTTAACTCATCGTCTGTGAGTTCTTGATCCAATTGCATTTCAAGTAGAAGACGGACTTTTTTAGCGCAAGAAAAAGCTTGAGGATAACTCGTCTTGACAGCCTCGAAAATAGCTGGAGTTGTTGGATCTTGCTGTAGAGGATATTTGCCTTGTTGAGAGCGAACAAAAAGATATCTCAAATGGGTGATAAAACGGACAACGCTCATCGAAGATTGATCAATTTTTTGCCCATATGCGGAAGAAATCACATCAAAAATTTGGGAAAAAATTTCAGTCATGCGGAACGTCGTAGACATATCCGCCGTTGTTAATTGAGAATTGACCAGATGCAATGCTAAAGGAATAGCCTCTGCCTCAGCTAACTTTACGCCTAAACGTTCTTCTACTAATGCAATTGCTTTCTTTCCGAACTCTACTTCTTGAGGATATAACTGGGTCACTTCAAGAGTGAGTGGATAATCCGCGTCAATACCTTCCTTCGCTCGAATAATAGCGAAGTTCAGGTGATCTGCGAGTGGGATAATAAAAGAATGAGAAAGAGATATATCGCTATTTTCACGAACAGAAGCCTCTAATTCAGTGGCAAGGGCAAGAATCTCTGAAGGAATCTCTGACAGAGACCACGTGAGCCTTTCGTCTGAGGTGTTCTGTTCAGGAACGAAAGTCTGTTCAACTTTGGTGGGGTCAAGAAGGTCGCCTTTGCGTTTGCCGAAGGCGAGACCTCTGCCGATGACGACTGTTTCAACACCAGAGTGATTCATAGCGAGGGCAACATTATTGTTGTAGATTCGAGAAATCCGCAAAGTACCCTCCTTCAATAAAACAACTATGAAGCATATATGTCTTCTCTATTTTAGGTGATATGTCGGTCAAGAAAGGGTTTGACCGCTATCATGCCTAGAAGTTTTAGTGGTGAGGGAGCTTTTCTTCCGTGATGACACATGGCTGAAGACGTAGAAAGGCTCGTGCCGGGGGGAACCACAACCACCGACACGAGCCAGTCTAAATGAAACGTACGCATCTCGAGTTTGCATTAGTACGATTCAGTCTCGCGCGCACCCTTTCGGGTGCTAATTTAGTTGACAACACAATAACTATACCTATTTATTGAGCAATGACGCAAGTGGCATTAGATAATTTTTTAACACAGTACCCGTGGGTAACATAGTCAGGTAAACCTTTAGTGTAGTAGAGCTTACTAACGCATTATTATTCCTAGTCAATGTCTTGTTCTTCAACTTTTCTGAACAACTATTGTTCATAGAGAAGACCTATACAGACCCATTTTTATACATAAACCAGATAACAAAAATATTTGATGATAAAGCAGATAACTGTACTAAATACAACACCAATACTGCCCACCGCCAAACCCCACCTCAACAAACTACACTGAAAAGAGTAGACAAAACGCCTTCAAAAGCTCAGAAAGACAACCTCATGAAACTCATCAACACACCAGCAGGAACCATCCACGCCATAGAAGATGAGAACACCATCAAAGCATGCGGAATCCCCTACGCTCGAGCCAAAAGATTCCAAGCCCCATATCCAGTCCGACTAGACGCTTTTGAACAACCCTATATCGCAGACCAACCAGCACCGGCAGCACCACAAAAACTTCGTGGAACACGCTCCGATATACGACAAGCAACACTCATCAGCGAAGACTGCCAAAACCTATCCATCCTCGCACCCACAACAGTGGATCTTAAAAAACCAGTTATGGTTTACCTTCACGGAGGCTCCTATGTTGTCGGCTCAGGAGACGGAAAACGATATAACGCCCACAAACTCGTCACAGAACAAAACCTCATCGTCGTCACTGTAACCTACAGGCTAGGAATACTAGGATTCCTCGGAGGAACACCCCAAAGGCCAGCCAACCTCGGACTGCTCGACGTTAGAGAAGCCCTTCGCTGGATCAAAGAAAACATTAGCTCATTCGGTGGAGACCCCAACAACATTACCGTCTTCGGACAATCAGCAGGAGCAGACCTCGCAACACAACTCATGATTACCGAAAACGTCATCGAAGAAGGACTACTGCACCGTGTCATTGCACAAAGTGCACCTTTAGACATGGTCAACCATAAAGAAAAAATGCCAGCAGCAATGCTCAAAAAAATTGCACACATCCCAGAAAACGCACCAGCTGAAACCTACGCTGAACTCTCCTGGAAAATGATAAGCCTCAACCCGCTCAAATTCGGCTTATATCCTTCGATGATGCCTTTCGGAACACAATATGGGTACTACCCGTTACCAGCCCCAGAACACGTAGAACAAGCATGGAAAAAAGCCGCACCTCACGTACAAGTACTCCTTGGAAATAACGAACGAGAAGCCGCCTACTTTACACCCGCCACACAATACCTCACCTCCATCAGCAACTCACAACCCCTCGAAAAAATCATCCAAAAAACCACCTACGATATTTACGAAAAACCAGCAAAAACCTTCGCCCAAAGGCACCAACAAGCAGGTGGAAAAGCAACCCGATACACCCTAAAAGTCGGTCACCCACTGCACCGCCTACGTTCAGCACACGGAGCAGAACTTTCGCTCCTCTTTGACAACCCCGCCTGGGAAAACTCTAAAATGCTCGCCGGAATGCACCACTATGAAAGAACCCAACAAGGAAAAGCGCTCCGCACCATCTGGGCAGAATTTGCACGAACTGGCACAATACGCGCCGAACTAAAAGACTTAGCACAGATACAATTTTTCTTTGAAGAAAAATAAAGGACACTAGATACCGTGAAACTATCGGATATCCCACAAGGACTACTCGTCTTCTTAGGTGGCGGAACCGGCGCAACACTACGTTGGCTACTGAGCGTCATATTAGCCGTAGACACTGCAACCCAAGTATGGATGATTAACCTGACCGGAGCATTTATCCTCGGACTCTTCCTCAGCTTCCTCTCCGCCTCAGGAGAAGATAATGAGCACCGTCAAGCACTACGCTTACTCATCGGCACCGGACTCATGGGAGGATTCACCACATACTCCTCCTTCTCCGTAGAAACCATCAAACTAGCACAACAAAATCTCTGGGGAGGCTTTGCCCTCAGCTTAGGAGCAACCCTAACCCTAGGGCTCCTCTGCTGCTGGCTTGGAACCCACCTTGGGACATACCTCGGAACTCAATACCGCACAAAAACCTCAACACCATAGAGAAAAACCTCATGAACTATGCACTCATCATCGGTATCTTCATTGCTGGAGGAAGCGGAGCATGGGCACGCTTTACCTGCGACCGATTCGTCAAAAAACTATGGAAAAAACACATTCCTCTTGGTACCTTCCTCATCAACATCGTAGGATCGTTCTTCCTCGGACTACTCGCAGGAACCATCGCATCACAAACCATCACCGACACTTGGATTATCACCATTATCGGCGCCGGATTCCTCGGAGGATTCACCACATTCTCCAGCGCAATGGTCGAAGTCGTCACTCACCTACGTATCAAACAACACCACGCAGTCTATTTTCTTCTGCTCATCCAACCCTTACTAGCACTCACCTGTGCAGCACTAGGATTCGCAATTACCAGCTAACACCACCGCAAAATAACTTGCTATCTTTTAACGACACCACACAACGTGCGCAACACAGATACCCCTAAACCCCAAAACTAACAACAAGGCTCACTCAGATATGCTCGCTGTACACTTCCTCGCCATCGAACAAGCGTTTTACCTATGGGGTTTCTCCTATGCCATCATCAGCATCATCCTGCTAACACTATGGAGCATGAAAAAAATAACTTTTAGCCTACGATGGTTTCTCTACACACCCATCATCCTGCTCTATCTTTGTGGCGTCATCGCAGTCACCATGCTGCCCCTACCAACACCCGAAGAATATACCCACATTTGCTCTGAGAACCCCTACTACCCACGATTCATCCTCGGATGGAGCCTACAATTTGCCATTCGTGATTTCTCCTCCATGGGAATCGGTGCAATACTCACCAGCAGCTACATCAAAGGACTCATCCTCAACGTTGCACTTTTCTTACCAGCCGGTGTCTTCCTCGCACTCCTTGCAAAAACAACGTGGAAAACAACACTCTTCGCAAGCTTCGGGCTATCAATGCTCATAGAACTCACACAACTAACTGGCATTTGGGGGTACTATCCTTGCGCATACCGCACCTTTGATGCAGAAGACCTGCTCACCAACACCATCGGAGCTATGATGGGGTGGGCCATCATCGAATTACTACGACACCACACCCGCAAACAACCCACCAGAGACTAATTTAAAGAGTTGGTCGTGAAGAATACTCCAGCACACGAAGCATAAACTGCTCACATAAACGAATCTGGGAAAGCTCAATCCACTCATTAGGAGTATGTGCCTGAGCAATATCACCTGGACCAATAATGACCGCACTAATACCAGCCTGCTGAAACTGACCAGCTTCCGTACCATACGTAACACGAACCAAAGATGTCGTATCGCTATACTCCTGACCAACCCACTCAAAACCTAAAGAAACCAGTGGATGATCCTCAGGAGTATCTAACCCCGGAACCGCCGCAATCAACTCATGATTCACCGAAACCTGAGAAGACAAAGAACCCTCTGGCACACCCGATAGACGTTCTGCACGCTGGGCTTTTTGTACCATCCTCGGAAGAATATCATTGAAAAGTTTATCCTCAACCGATGCAATAACTTCTTCACGGTTCGTTGCAGGAATCGTGCGGAAATCATATTCCACCACAACGTTCTCTCCCACAATGTTGTACTGCAAACCACCCTGCACAAAATTTGCACCCGCAGTAGAAGTCGGAGTCACAAAACCCTCATCAAAAGGCCCCTCTTCGAGCCACTGCTGCGCTAACTGCTCAATAAACACAATGAACTCGGCGGCCGAAGCAACAGCATTGACCCCATGAGGAGCCAACGACGCATGTTTAGCGATGCCATGAAAAGTAGCACGACCACGATGAGCCGACTTATGCGCCACAATAACCTGCATTGAAGACGGCTCACCAACTACCGCATACTCAGGGCGAACACCACGTTCTGCAAGCTCCGCAATCATACGAGGGGCACCCAAACACCCAATTTCCTCATCATACGAGAACGCAAAATGTAAAGGCTTCACTAAACGTTGCTGATCAATCCGTTCAAGAAGCCACAACGCTACCCCGATAAAAGACTTCATATCAGCAACACCACGACCATAAAGTCGATCACCTACTACCGTCGCACAGAACGGGGCAGTATCCCAACGCTGTCCTTGAACAGGAACCACATCGGTATGAGCGCTAAGAACAACACCACCCTGGCGCGTTCCATCTGCTGCAGGAATCGTGACATACATATTGGCGCGCTCGCCATCATCGCTATAGGTATACCACGGGGTATAACCGTATTTGAGAAACTCTTGCGCAATGAGCTCTAAAAGGATGGCATTAGAAGTTTCAGAAATCGTAGGAATCGCAATAACTTTTTGAATCCAAGGCAACGAATCGGGAAGCGTTGACATCATGAGTCCTTAATCAATCGGTGGTCTGTGTATATCCAGTCTAAAAGGAATTCAGAAATAGTTTTCTAAACTCCTCTGAAAATATGTGTGCGAGGCAGGACTATATTTCGTAAAAGTCGCCTAAGCGGTGGAACTTACGGGCGTGATACACCACCGGAGTCATTGTTGTAGTGTCATGACGAATAAAATCTGTGACGGTTGCAGTTAAGACAACCGCTGGGTCTGCCTCAATTTTCTGAAGAGGTTTCACTCTTAGAACACGGTTAAACCCCTGCAAAAGAGGTTCACCCGTGGGGAGAGTGTCCCACGTTGTTCTACCCTCAAACTTGGGGTATCTGCTGGTCGCAAATTTCTTCGCAACCTCAACATTCTCCCCACTAACTAAATGAATGAGAAAGGACTCCGAATCAACAATTCTAGCTGCAGAACCGGTTCTACTCTGAAAAGAAAAAGCAACAATAGGAGGTGTTGCTGACACCGAAGAAAGAGAAGAAATAGTCAGCCCCGCAGGAAACCCCTGCTGATCTTGTGCCGTAATGATGGCAACTGCTGCTGCCTGAGCTCCAAAACACTCACAAAAAAGTTCTGCTGGAGTCTTTGAAGAAAATACGTGCGATGTAGGTGCCAACTGTGTGCTCATGGCTATCAATCTTTCTTTTGCGGCTGCAAGGTGATACGGGTAAGCCTAAAGGCACACAGCAGAATGCGCGAGGTTATGTCGTTTTGTGTAAATGAGGGCGTTCTATGACGAATATGACGAGGGTATAACGTCACATTGCTAGCGCTTCATATGAATCCTCTAGAGAAGTATCCATCCTAAATTTTTGTAATTACATACTAAAACCGCATATCTGCAACGGCAGAAAACAAGGTTTCACTCAAGAACACTCTCTTAACGGCTCAGGCCTGCTATCTGCGCACGGATAGCAGGCCTGAACTGTATACAAGAAAAATAATGTATTTGATTAGTATTTATGCCTTTTTGTGCATTTCTTCAACGAGTGCACCAAAGTCTCTCAGCAACTGAGGCATATCATTCTTATCGGTCACAACCTCAACAAAAACCAATCGATCTCGAACCTCGCGTGCCACCGTACATGCGTGAACAAGCTCCTCAGAGGTCGTCGCCTTCAAAATGATGGAATTCTCTTCCGTTGCCCCAAAACCTTCTGGAATCTTCTGCCAGTTATAAGCAGTAATATCGTTATATTGAGCCTCTGGCCCATGAATAGAACGCTCAATCGTATAACCCTCATTATTGACAACGAAGATAACAGGATTAAGATTCTCACGAATAATAGTTCCCAACTCCTGAATCGTTAACTGAGCAGAACCATCACCGACGAGAAGAACACCTCGCGAATCACGATCAGCCATCGCCGCACCTAATAATGCAGGAATCGAATAGCCAATAGAACCCCACAACGGCATGCCAATAAAACGAGAATCTTCAGGGAACTTCTGATGAGCCATACCGAAGAACGACGTGCCCATATCAACAACCACAGTGTTCTTTGCATCCAAATGCTGAGGAAGAAGAGACCATAACTGGTGCTGAGTCAAAGGCCCAGAACTTACCTCCACCGAACTATCAGAGGCAAGAATCGACGAAAAATCTGCTGGTAAAGCACCAACCTCCGTAGCAGCCTCACGAATAATATTCAAAGCATCAGCAATAGTCAGCGGGGCAAATACCGCACCAGCAATCGTTGCCCCTTGTGCACCTAAATCAATCACACGAGAAGAGTCAATTTGCTGAGAAAAATGCGCTGAAGTCATATCGGTAAATTCCACACCCGAACAGATAAGAACCTCAGCTTCCTCAACAACACGACGAGTATTCTCGTCAGACAGCGCACCAATGTAAATGCCAGCATAATTCGGCAACGTCTCATCAATCATTGCCTTACCCCACAGAATAGACGCAAAAGGGAACCCTGTGGAGGTCACAAGAGCGTTAAGCTCGCCGACTGCACCAAGACGCTCTGTCATAATATCGGCAAGAACAGCAGTCTTCTTACCACGGATAAAATCTCTCACCGCATGACGGAACTGATCTTCAACCTCAGGATCAGAAAGACGCAAATTCACATCAAGAGGGGTGCTGGGAGCGCTTGCTGGAACACGAGCAACATCCACAGGAACCATCAAATAACCGGGTTTACGATGAACAATAGCTTCGCGTAAAACACGATCAATATCGCTCGTTGCGGTAGCCCTATCAAGAATAGCTACCGAATAATTCACTTCTCTAGCCATGCGCACAAAATGGTTAAAATCCCCATCGCCCAAAGTATGGTGCATACGTCCATGCTGTTGCTGAGCCGTTGTACCCGGCGCTCCAACAATATGAATAACGGGAACATTTTCGGCATAAGAACCAGCCGTCGCATTAATAGCAGATAACTCTCCAACACCGTAGGTGGTGCATAAAACACCTAAACCACGTACGCGAGCATACCCGTCGGCAGCGTACCCAGCGTTAAGTTCATTAGCGTTACCCACCCACGAAAGTTTTTCATGCTCAAGAACATGATCTAGAAAATGTAAATTGAAATCTCCTGGAACACCAAAGATGTCGGTGACACCCAATTCGACTAGTCGATCAAGCAGATAATGACCTACGGTATAAGACATTAGAATAAACTCCTAAACCTAAAATAAAGTGTGGTAACGCATATCGTCTCTAACGATAGCGGTCATACCTCCGATAAACCACCTGCTTTTCGAGAAAGAACTCGCAAATAACTCGAGAAAACAGTGTGTTTTACCTCAGAATCTAAGGCTTTTGTCTTTTCCGCAATAACGAACAGAACGCATATTGTAGGCTGTATAAACGGCTCATTAATACTGCACAGCAAGGAGAACGCAAACTATGGTCTGGCTGGTTACCGCAGTGCCATTCCTCATAGGAATAGCACTTATTCTGCTACCAGGTCTTTTTGTTACCTCCGCACTACGTCTTCGAGGTGTCGACGCAATAGCTATCGCGCCTTCTGTCTCTATTGCGCTTATTACCGTTAGCGCAATGATTGCGCCACTTATTGGACTTCCTTGGAACGTTGGTGTTCCCTTAGGTTTCTCCTTGCTGGTAGCTTTTATCCTTGGCGTTATCTATGCTCTTATCCGCTATCTTCGATGCGAAGACTTCCCTGCAACAGTGCGAAGCAAACGAGCCTTGACTATAACCAAAGGTGCTGGCATTACAGCGCCAGCACTTACACTGCAACGGTGGTTCAGCAAAGAACAAGCAATCTACTGGGGTAGTTTCCTAATCGGGGCGTTATTGCTTCTGCGGAACACCAAAAATGCTATTGGTCGCCCTGAATGGATTTCGCAAACTTTTGATAATAACTTTCACCTAAATGCCATTCGCTATATAGAACAAACACAAAATGGCTCATCTTTATCTATCGCTGGGATGACATCTGGAGACGGCGACGTATTTTTCTACCCTGCTGCATGGCACGATGTTGTCTCACTGATTTTCCAGCTTTCTGGAACAACCATACCCATCGCAACCAATACGATGGCATTGGTGACTTGTGCAATTATCTGGCCACTGAACCTCGTGATGCTCATGAGGAGTATATATCGTTTTAACGCTGCAGCGGTCATGAGTATTGGTGCTCTTGGTGCAGCTTTTACCGCGTACCCTGTATTACTCCTAAATTTTGGTGTGCTTTACCCTAACCTTCTTGGCATAGCGCTCATCCCCTCAGGGCTTGCTCTAATTATTCAAATACTGCGTATTACAGGAATACGTCTGCTGAACACCGCTCAGAGCCTGCTCTTAGGCATTTTCTGTGCATTAGGAATTGCACTATCACACCCAAACGCGATTATGTCACTCTTTGTGATTGCGTTGCCATTAGTACTTGTGCGGATGGTTTTGCAAATAATTCGTTTATCGAAGGGCGCGCTGAGCAGATGGGTTTTTTGCGTGCAAATGGCATCTTTAAGCGCTGTTCTTGCGGTCGTTAATATCCTGTGGGGGATTGTGCGTCCCTCTAAAGAAGCTGGAGAAATCTGGGGTCCTCATATTAGTCAAGCTCAAGGTTATGGAGAAGCCTTAACGAACGCTGAGATTAATAACGTCCCTCAATGGTTTATCACGATTATATTCCTCATAGGAATCTACGCATTGTTACGCCGCAAAGATCGGAATCTGTGGCTTCTTCTGTCGTGGTCTTTTGTCGCATTTTTCTATAGTGCTGCACGATCTCTCCCCTGGGACCAAGACCGTTACTGGGTTGTTGGCATCTGGTATCACGACTCTTACCGATTAGCAGCACTCTTGCCTATTGTTGTGATTCCCATTGCTGTATGGGGTATTCAATACATGACACGGAACTTCTACCAGAGTGTTCTATGGTCTAAATTGATACACGTCCTAGAAAACACTATAAAGAACACGTCACGACGGAAACAAACTCTAGAATCTCAAGCTCGTATCGTATCGACAGCAGTAGTTCTATGTGCTGTGATTTATGGGGGGCAAACTGCTCAAGCTCTTACCCGTCAGATTGAAGACAGTTTCTGGTTCTATGCGCCTACTCACGATTCTCGACTGCTGACGACTGATGAAATAGAAATCCTTAAAACCTTGGATGACTATGTTCCAGCAGATAACGAAATTATTGTGCAACCCTATACAGGCTCTGCTTTAGCCTATGCTTTAGCAGATCGAAAAGTTACCGCTTATCACACCATCTATGTTGAAGAGCCTGAGGTTAAATACGTACAAGAACACCTTAATCAGGCCAAAGATGACCCGAAAGTGTGCCGTATTATTAAAAAAGATAGAATGAATTACTATCTTGACTTCGGAAAACAAGAAGTTAACGGTGATGACCATACGCATCGTTATCAAGGATTTGAGAATCTCAAGAACTCGGGAATACTCTCTGAAGTTCACCGTCAAGGTGATGCTATTCTCTATCGAATCACTGCCTGTAACTAGCGGTATATGAGGGAAATGAACTGTTACACTGAGTAACGATTCACCGAGAACACCCCTCGATGCCATTGCACATACTGGGAGCAAATTTTTGACGAATACACCTGCATCTGATGTGACGCCTCAGCGCGTCCTCGTCATCATGCCCGCGTGGAATGAAGAAACAACTATTGGGCAGAGTATTCGTGAACTACGCGAGACGGCGCCGTGGGTAGACCTTGTTGTGATTAACGATGGTTCTACTGATAAAACTAGTGATATCGCAAAATCACATGGAGCGTTCGTTATAGATCTTCCCTTCAATATGGGCGTAGGTGCTGCCATGCGAACTGGTTATAAATATGCTCAACGCATGGGATACGATATCGCCTTGCAAATGGATTCTGATGGACAGCACCCACCAGAATATATTGATGTTCTTATCAAAGGACTAGAACAAGCTGACATTGTTATTGGTTCGCGTTTTCAAGGAAATAGTACGTATAAAGTTTCTGGTCCGAGAAAATGGGCGATGGGAATCCTATCTTTTATGTTCTCCCGCATTTCTGGAGAACAATTTACAGACGTTACTAGCGGGTTCCGTGCAGTGAACCGTAGAGGTATTGCCCAATATTGTGATTTCTTCCCTGCCGAATATCTTGGTGACACCATAGACTCTACGGTGATGGCGATTCGTTCGGGATGTAAAGTCATTCAGGTTCCGGTTCAGATGCGTGAGAGGCAGGGGGGAGAACCCTCTTCAGGGCCTCTCAAATCTGCTATTTATCTGATTCGCTCGTTCTTTGCTTTCGGTATCTCCATGACACGACGAAAAACAGAACCAGCGGGAAAGGATAACTAATGCCATCTAACGTATTCTTTTTATTTCTTTCTCTTGTTGTCTTCTTGATGGTGATTACTCAGGTGCGTAATCAGAAGATGAAAGAGAAATATGCGGCGTTATGGCTTGTTATCTCAGCCGTTATTATCGTCCTTGCGCTATTCCCTGATGTTCTTCTTCGCCTTGCGGAGTTTACAGGTGTGGTTGTGCCTGTGAACCTACTGTTTTTATTAGCAATTATGATGCTTATTGCGGTGTGCCTGCACTTGAGTTTTGAAGTGTCAAAATTATCAGATGAGACGAGAACCTTAGCAGAAGAAATAGCGATGCTGAAAGCTACCGTAGATCAGGGTAGTCCTCAACAGGTGCAAGAACGCTACGCTTCAAAGAAAACAGCTCAGAGCACTTCTTCTAAGAAGTGCAACCTTAATAACTCACAGGAGAAAAAATGACGACCGTTGATGTGCTTTTCCCGTACTACGGTGATGTGGACTTTATGAAACAAGCGGTGCGTTCCGTTTTGGGTCAGACGAACCCTCATTGGCGTCTTGTCGTAGTTGATGATGGTTACCCCGATGACTCTATCCCTGGATGGTTTGAGTCCCTTAACGATGAACGTATCACCTATATGCGCAACGAAAAGAACCTCGGCGCAAATGGTAACTACACTAAGGCTCTGAGCTTCGTTGAAAATGAACTGGTCACAGTGATGGGTGCTGACGACGTGATGCTTCCAAACTATATTGACTGGTTTATTGAAGCTGCGCAGGCGCATCCTCAAGCTCAGATTTTCCAGCCTGGTTGTGTTGTGATTGATGAAAATAATGCATTGTCGAACACCTTAGTAGAGAAAACAAAAGCTTATTACCGACCTAACACTTCAACGGAGCTTTCTGGTGAAGAACTAGCTGTGTCGATTCTTCGTGGCGATTGGTTGTACTTCCCCTCTCTTGGATGGCGTGCTGAGACTATTGTTGGTCTTGGGTTCCGAGAAGGGCTCAATGTTGTTCAAGATATGGCGTTAGTCCTTGATGTTGCGATGAGTGGTGGGTCGTTATACTACGACGAGGCTGTTGCTTTTATGTACCGTCGTCATAAGGCATCTGACTCTTCTTGGCGTGCTCTTGAAGGAACACGTTTTGATGAGGAGAGAACATATTTTGAGACCATTGCACAAGAGATGTCTGCTTTAGGTTGGAAGAAAGCAGCTATGGTTGCTCGTGTTCATTTCTCATCTCGTATGCATGCTTTGACGTTGTTGCCTCAGGCTGCGATGGCGAAGAAATGGAATGGTGTGAAGAATCTTGTCAATCATCTAGTGAAGTAGAGATGATGTTATTGTGCCGGTAAGGTTTAAACCTTGCCGGCACTAGTATATATTCCTGATAAGTTATGAAAGTGTAGAGTGTTATCGGTGGTCAAACAACAATCAAAAGAACCTCCCGCATCTACCGATCAACCTACCCCCCCAACATCTATTACCCGTAAGGAATCTAGCGCTATCCTCGGTGCGTCTGTTCTTTCTGCACTCTCAGCATTCCTTGCTACAGTCATTGCAAAACATGCACTACCTAGCGCTGACGTACCAGAATTTTTAGTATTTTGGGCGCTACTCTTTGGTATCTACGGAATCATTGGAGGTATTGCCTCAGAGGCCACCCGTGCCGTTGGAGCCGCTCAACTTAACCCACCTGCAACACCTGGTGCCCGCCCTGCTGTTATCGCTTTAGGGATAGGTCTTGGTATTGCCATCATCGTGACAGCAACATCAGGTATCTGGATTCATTACTTTCTTTCTCAAGACCCCCAGTTTACTCTCGTCGCCATTGCGTTAGCTACGGTTCTATATGCTGTTCAAGTTGCTCTAAGCGGTAATGCTGCAGGTGAGAAAAAATGGTATCTTATGGCAACCATTAACGGCGGAGAGGCTACTTGGCGTTTCGTGAGCATGCTTGTTGTCGGTCTTCTTGCCGGATACCTTTGGGGTCTTGAAGCTGCTGTTATTTCGCCAGCATTACTCTGGATAGTCCTTGCTATATGTTCTTCTCATGCCCGTTCTGCCTTAGGGGCCAGAGGTGATGTGCCTGCAAAAACGCTCACCATAAACACCCTTATCGCAATGGGCTCAGCCGGCGCATCGGCTGCTCTTACCACAGGCTTCCCCCTCATGATGAAAGCCACTGAAGGAGCCTCTTCTGGTACACACTCAGATATGGTGCTAGGAGCGCTCATTCTGGCTATTTCGATTACTCGTTCACCTATTATGATTCCGCTCCAAGCTTTTCAAGGCGTGGCAATTTCTCTCTTTATCAAGCATCAGGATCGTCCTCTTCAAGCCATTGTCCGACCTGCTGGTGCTCTTCTCGGGGTGGGCGCCATTGGGGCGATCGCAGCTTATCTGATAGGGCCGTTCCTCTTCTTGGCGATTTATCATCCCAAACCAGAAGAAACCGTGGCGTACCAAGAAGTCGCCCAAGGACATATCCTCGCCCTGCTCACCTTTGCTTCAGCTATTATGGCGCTCTTAGTTCTTTCTGGAACACTTGTACTGGCAACAAACCTGCACCGAATCTATATCCTCGGGTGGGTTGGGGCGGCGTGTATTTCCCTCGGGTTACTCTTCTTACCTTTGCCGCTTATGGTGAGAGTGCTGATATCGCTTTTTGTCGGACCCCTCAGCGGATTTAGTATTCACCTCATTGGAGCATGGCTGAACGCACGCGTGAGTCGCTAAAGCCCATAGGTTCTCTTGACATAGGCGCGATACACTACCCGATACAACGGTGGGCATAATTTTAGTAAAGTGGCAGCCGCACAAAAAATAGGATTAATAGAAATAATCTGATAAATCTGTGACCACCGAATCAGCTGACGATTACGAGATAGAATTTCACGCCCCTGAGCAGTGTCATTAAAAATTGCTTGCTGTGAGCTATTAAGAAAAGTGATAATCCACGAAACATCGTAAGCCTTACGCCCTTGAATGGTGTTCAGGCGTTCCCCTAATAGCTCTGCTTGAGCCTGCATGAGAGCTAAGCTTTCTTCTACAGGGGTAATGCGTCCCCACGAAAGACCGGTCGACTCCATAAAATACTCATATTGGACTTCTGGAGTTGCTACAACCGTCTGAGCGTTAAGACATAATGCCAAGGTGACAAGAGCGTCTTCTCCACGATGAATATCTGGGCAGAAACGAACATTTTCAAAAAGAGAACTACGAATGATTTTGTCGCACAGATAAGGAGTGATTCTTCCACCTTGAAGAAGGTGATAAGCGGCTTCTTGTCCTAGGAAAGTCTCTGTCGGTTGGGTTGGGCGTGGGGTAACGGAACCATCTGGTTTAGCAATAGCTAAAACACTGGTCACAATATCGGCATCATAGCGCTCCGTATAAGAATGCAAAGATTCTAAAAAATGCGGGCGATACGTATCATCTGAATCAAGAAAAGCAACCCATTGCCCCCGAATATGCTCTAGCCCCTGGTTGCGTGTTCGTGAAACCCCCTGATTCTGCGCATTATTGAAAAAACGTAGCCTTGGATCAGGGTTGTGGTGAAGAAATTGTTCAATAACCTGCGCTGAATGATCAGTTGCCCCATCTACGAGTATCAGCAACTCAAAATCAGGGTCACTTTGAGCGAGCACCGATTGAATAGAAGATATAACACGTTCAGCAGTGTTATACACCGGCATAATGATGGATGTGCGAGGAGCAGAAAAGCTCATGCAGAAGTTCCTCACGGGTAGGAAACGAAATATCGACAGCACACATTATATCCTTCACCGCTTGAAACAAAGGATGCGTCATGCAGAACCTTAAAAGTTATAGCGGACATCAGGGAGTGCTACATCTGAGTAGTGTAAGACCAAAGAGACTTAGTCAATTCCATACGCTCGTTGAACATAACGGGTATAAAACGTCTGGTAGACCTTCGGCGAAAGTTTAAATAAGAATGCGGCAGCACCAAAAACTGGACGTGTTCTAAGAGCTCGTACAACAATATGCCACGCTAATGCCTGTTGGCATTGTTTTAAATAATTCGGAGCGTTGGAAACACCTAAACGCAGAGCACTTTGTGCTCCATTGAGAAAAGCTAGACACCATGTAACGGCAAGAGCGTCCTGCTCTTGCTTGCTCCCTTGATGTATTTGAGTATTTTCTTTGAGATAGTTCATATACCGGTACATTTCTTGTATGGGCGGTACAGACCCCCACGTGACAGAATGCGGGTTTACGCTATAGAGGCATAATGATTCTTCAATAAAGCGCACTTTTCGCGCTTTTTGATAAATCGGAATAATGTAGGCGGCATCTTCAATACGGTTAATAGTGGGGAAGGTGTGTCCAGTTGCGGTGCTGGCACGAAAAATTTTGTCCCACACATAGGGTGTTGTTTCGTCGCGTAGCAGTTTGAGCATCGCCTCATGTCCCGTGAATATTCCAGTTTTTCCGCGGAGTCGGGTGCGTTGGTTTCCGTCTCGTGTGACGACATCATGAGCGCAGACAACAACGTCTATTTCATCGTTCGTCCAATGATGCATTCTTTCAAGAAAAGTTGGTGTGAAGGCATCGTCTGAGTCTAAAAAGGCAAGCCACTGTCCGCGAGCTTGAGAAAGTCCTCGGTTGCGAGTTTCGGATAATCCAATGTTCTGTTCGTTGAGGAAGTAGCGTACCCGTGAATCATTAACTTTTTTGAGGTGTTCTGTGATGATGTGATCAGCGTGGTCTGGGGAAGCGTCGTTAACGATGATGAGTTCAAAATCTGGGTCTGTCTGATGCAGAACGCTATCGATGGCACGGATAACTGCATGAGCGGTGTTGTAGACCGGCATAATAATGGTAGTTCGCACAGTCAATGAGTGCCCCCTTGTCTCAAAAGTACATGTACCCATGATTATAGGTGTTTTTAGAGTGTAGTTTGGACTTTAGAGGAGCTCTCTCATGTCTCGTGATGTGGCAAGGTCTTGTGGTTGGGTGTCTTTTGAGGAATGTCAGTAGCGAATAAAAGTGTTACAGACTTTAATGCTTCTTGGTTATTCTAAAATATGGGGTTATCTAGCTGATACGTTAGTTTTTTTAATTTTCTTCACGAGAGCACTCTAGGGGTTTTGTGTTAGTGGAGTCACGTTATAAGGTATTACCTATAACACGCACACTTAGCGTGTTGACCATATCACAAAGGTGTGATTGTACTACTACCGGAGGCATATTTTGCACGCTCGCGACGACGCATCACCAGAACAACTGACCACCCCAACATGGATCGATCAGTATTACCAATACACCTCTACAGAGGCAGAAGGAAATAACGTTCACAACCGCCAACGTCTCGCCCAAGAACACCGACGTCTATCACAGACCCGTCAACACGGCGAATCCCTCGTCAACATGCTACAGGACGAAACCTCCACCACATTACTCATCACCACCGATGATATGAGCTACCTTGTCAGCTCCATCACCGCCGAGATTGCCGCACACTACGGCGGTATTGCAACATTGAACCACCCCACCTTCATTGCTGAACGAGACCATAACGGAACACTCATCAGCCTAGAAGGAACAGGTGTAGAACAACCGGTCGTCAGCGGAGACACCGCAGCGTTACCCGTACTAGACCAAAAAACACCCTCGAACGGCAACACACTCACCGTAGAATCATGGATATCCATCCAGCTCATCAAAACTCTTGACCCACAAACGCAACAAGAACTCACAACACGTATTCACCAGATTCTCAAAAATGTACGTAGCGCCGTTACGGACGCTGACGCCATGGCACAACACGTACGAACCATCGCCCAACAACTCAGCGAGCGCACGAACACCACACAACAAACCTTTAGCGCCCATGACCCCATCCAAAAAATAAGCACTGCTCAAGAATTTCTTAACTGGTTAACCGAAGGAAACTTCTTGTTCTGGGGGATGGAAGAACGGCGCATTAACCCCGCAACAGCAACACTAGAGACCTCACCGCAGAATCGTTTAGGAATCTTTACCCAAAGCCAAGAACATCACGTCGAACTACCTGACCTCGACATCACAACGGCGTATTCCCAACAGCCATTACACATCACGAAAGCGTATTCTCGCTCAACCATTCACCGTCACGAGTATCTCGACTATATTGGTGTCAGCATTGTGGACGACTCCGGTGCAATCATCGGGGAGCACGTTATCTTAGGGCTGTTCTCTGCTCAAGCGTATACACTGCCAGCTACGCAAACTCCATTGATACGAGAACGTATTAATTCTATTCGTCACCGACTCGGGTTCCACTGCTCCTCCCATTCAGAAAAAACTCTTACCGGAATGATCGAGCAGTACCCTAGAACAGAACTGTTCCACACCAACGTTGAAACTCTCAGCGAAACCTTCCGAGCCATCATGGGGCTTGAAGAACGACGCCTTACGAGGGTCTTTATCCGCCCCGATAGCTTAGGGCAGTTTATTTGTGCCGTTATTTTCTTACCGCGAGACCGTTATAACACTGGAGTTCGCCAACGAATCGAATCTGTTTTCTGCGAACAATTTGATGTCGCAGACATCGACTATGACGTACGTTTGTCGACTTCTTCCTTAGCTCGTCTTTTCCTTCGTATTCGGTTGAATCAACCCAATACGACCCTCGAGATTAACACTGAGGACATCCAACAAAGAGTCCAACGAGCTGTGCGCTCATGGTCAGAAGCAACTGCTTCGGCACTAGAAAAAGCCCAACCAGAAGATAAAGCCCGTACGATTTCTCAGCTATGGGCTGATGCGGTTCCTGCAACCTATCGTGCCGACTATTCCGTTGAAGAAGCCGTCAACGATGTTGACATCTTTGAAGAGCTCTCAACACAACATAAAAAGCCTGTAGCAGTCAGACTCTACACAAAAGATGGGCAAACTCGCCTCAAAACGTATCTCAATAGCCAACACACACTAACCGAACTGCTACCGGTTATGCAGAATATGGGGCTGATCGTAATCGATCAGCGACCCTACCGTATCACCCCTGCAGACGGGCGAGACTTTATCCTCTATGATTTCGGTGTGGTATTCCCTGAAGGGATTGATGCACAAGAAGTCGTAGATGTTTACGAACAAGCATTAAGCTCATTCCTTCAAGGACGCCGTGAAACAGACACCCTTGACCGTCTCATTCTCAAAGAAAAAATGAGCTGGAAATATGTGACTGTTCTGCGCGCTTACACACACTACCTTGGTCAACTTGGATGCGGATTCACCCCAGAATTCATGTCCGACACGCTGCTAGGGTACCCTGCTGTTACGAGCCTACTTAACGAATTCTTCGCTATCAGCTTCGACCCGAAACGCCAGTACAACACTGATGAAGAACGAGAACAAGCACGCCAAAAAACATGGGAAGAGCTCCTCTTAGAACTTGGCAAGATACCAACTCTTGACGCAGACCGTTTTATGCGTTCAATGGCTACCGTTATCGCAGCTACTTTACGCACTAACGCGTACCTACCAGATGAGTTCCTCGCGCTAAAAGTCTCTCCCGAATACATTGATTTTGCGCCTTTGCCTCGACCTAAATTTGAAATCTACGTGTATTCTCCCCGAGTAGAAGGCGTACACTTACGCTTCGGCTCCGTTGCACGCGGCGGACTCCGCTGGTCTGACCGTCGTGAAGACTTCCGAACTGAGGTCCTTGGCCTTGTCAAAGCCCAGATGGTCAAGAATGCGGTTATCATCCCAACTGGAGCTAAAGGCGGGTTCTTCCCGAAACAGCTTCCTTCCCCAGCACAAAATCGTGACGCATGGATTGCAGAAGGACGAGAATCCTACAAAATCTTTATTCGTGCGCTCCTTTCTGTCACCGACAACCTGCGTATCGATGAGAACGGCGTAGAACACATCATCCGCCCCGAAGGTATTATCGCTCGCGACGCAGACGACTACTACCTTGTTGTAGCCGCAGATAAAGGGACTGCAGCGTTCTCTGATACAGCTAATAGCATCAGCGAAGAATATGGATTCTGGCTTGGTGACGCGTTCGCGTCCGGCGGCTCTATCGGATACGACCATAAAGCAATGGGAATTACCGCAAAAGGCGCATGGGAATCTGTTAAACGTCACTTTGCCGAACTCGGTAAAGACTGCCAACAAGAAGAATTCACCGCAGTAGGTATTGGAGATATGAGCGGTGACGTCTTCGGTAACGGAATGATGCGCACACAAACAGTCAAACTCCTTGCCGCCTTTGACCACCGCGACATTTTCTTAGACCCCAACCCCGACCCCGAAACCTCTTTCAAAGAACGCGTACGCCTCTACGAATTGCCACGCTCCTCGTGGCAGGACTACGACCGTTCACTCATATCTGAAGGCGGCGGAGTCTACTCTCGCGATAGTAAATCTATTCCGCTGACACCCCAAGTACGCTCCGCTCTAGGTATTGATGAGGACATCACAGAGATGTCACCACCTCAACTGCTTTCAGCTATTCTCAAAGCTCCCGTCGAGCTTATCTACAACGGTGGTATCGGTACATATATTAAATCGTCTGCAGAAACTCACGCAGAAGTTGGCGACAAAACCAATGACGCACTTCGTATCAATGGTTGCCAAGTACGAGCCACCATTATCGGTGAAGGCGGAAACCTCGGAATGACCCAACGCGGCAGAATTGAAGCAGCAGAAGCAGGCGTACTTCTCAACACTGACGCTATTGACAACTCTGCCGGCGTAGAAACCTCCGATCGTGAAGTCAACATCAAAATCCTAATTGACCGACTCATCGCTCAAGGCAAACTATCGCCAGAGGAGAGAGCAACATTTATTGAAGCTCAACGGGAAGATGTGGGCCAACAAGTTCTTGAAACAAACCGTGAACAAAATGTTCTACTCCAAGCAGAACGGCACGGTGTTATCCCAGGGGTAAGCGCCTACATCCGACTCATCCACGACCTTGAAAAACATGCCGGACTGGTGCGTGAAGTAGAGTTCATCCCTGACGACGAACACATCCGCGAACGCTATGAACAGACCGGAATTACTCTCACTAGCCCTGAATTTTCAGTGCTTACCGCATACGTCAAAATGCACCTCACTGCGGAGCTTTGCAAAACATCTTTTGCAGAAGACCCCTATCTGCACCGTATTTTGCAAGAGTACTTCCCTCCAGCACTTGTAGAGCGATTCGGAGAAGACCTAAACACCCATCCGCTACGTCAAGAAATTATCTGCACGCGGGTTGCAAACCAGATAGTGAACACTGCTGGTATTACGCATGTCTTTAGGGTTCAAGAAGAAACAGGCGCCAGCGTAGACACTATCGCACGAGCCTTCTTCGTTGCCCGTGACCTTTTCGATATTGACAAGGCTTCTACCGTACACCGCGGGCTTCCTGCACACACCCTGATTCAGGGTTGGCAGGCAACAATGCGAGACTGGCAACGCGTACTTGACCGTCTCGTACGCTGGTTTATCTCTGAGCGTTCTGTTGTTACAGGAGCACCAATCCTTGACATCATTAACACCTATTCAGAGGTTCTGCGACTGCGACGTAACCTCCCTGATTATCTTTCTGATAATTCTCGCGCTCGCGTTCGTGCTTTGCGTGAGCAGGGTGAGCAATGGGGTCTTCCTGAAGAATTGTTAGTTGTCTGGATTCGTGGTTTTGAAGGTTTCGCATTGATGGATGTGGTGCGGACTGCTCAGGCTCATCAACTCAGTGTTGATGCTGTTGCTCTGATTTACTTCTCGGTGTATGACCGTTTCGGAGTAGATTCTTTGTTGACGCTCATTAGCCGTCTGCCTCGTACTGACCGTTGGGAGATTCTTGCTCGTTCAGCTCTTCGCGATGACCTCTATGAGATTGCTGCTGGCCTTGCCCTAGCAATTTTGAAGGCTCAAGGTGAAAATGCCTCGGCTCGCTCGGTGGAACAAGGAGATTCTGCCGTTCAACAATGGGTCAAAGAACATCCTGTTCGTATGGAACGAGTTGATGACACTTTAGCTGAGGTAGTTCAGGCTGCTACTGGGTCTGATGGTCGCCCCCGTTTTGATGTGCTCTCTGTTGCGTTGCGTGCTTTGCGTGGTGCGTTGAGCTAACAGACACTGTGGTTCAGGTGTGGAAGTCATCGCTATTATTTTGATAAATAGCGATGACTTCCTTGCATTTGTTGATGTGCTAGCACCCTTGGAATGAATCACAATGCTACTCTAGAATAGTTATGTCTTTACAAAAGGACATATAGACACTATCCCCAGCAAGGTTGATGATGGCTACTATAGATTTTCCTGCAATTACTATTGATCGTTCTTCCCCTATTCCCCTGTACCATCAGCTTGTTAACGGCATTAACCACCATATTGCTGAGGGAAAGATTCCTACTGGTTCAATGCTCCCTAACGAACTAGAACTTGCTGCTCAGCTGCATCTATCACGTCCAACTGTGCGTAAAGCTATGGATGAGCTTGTTCGTGGCGGGTTACTTGTTCGTAAACGTGGGGTAGGTACACAGGTTGTTTCAAACGAGATTCGTCGCCCTTTGAGCCTGTCTTCTCTATACAACGATTTGCAACGAAGCGGTATTGAACCAACAACACGTGTCATTACCTATGAAGTGGTTGAAGCTGATGAGCAAATTGCAGAGAAACTTGCCCTAACTGATGATTTATCGGTTTATCATCTGGTTCGTGTTCGTTACGAAAACGGTACTCCACTAGCTTTAATGGAGAACTGGGTTCCTGTTAGTGCGGTCTCTTTGACAGAGGACGAATTAAATGAACGCGGTTTGTATGAGCTCATGGGATCTCGTGGGGTGACGTTCTCTCTTGCTCAACAAAAAATTGGTGCCACTATAGCTAATAAGTATCAGGCGGTAGAGCTTGATACCCATGAGGGTGCACCGTTGGTGACGATGTTCCGCACCACCATGAATGACACCGGTGTTCGTGTTGAAACAGGAAAGCACGTATACCGAGCAGACCTATATTCCTTTGAAATGACGCTTTCAAACTAAAATTCTGAACTCTACGATAGGAGAGTACCGTGACACAGCAGTGGTTCTACCCAGCAGGTTCTGCTTCCCAAGACCAATGGGAGGTTTCTTTAGGGGCTTCTGACTCTACAACGACTGTAGAAGGCTGGAAACATACTGGTATTCGTGTTGCTACTTTGGGGGAAGAACCTCTGAGCTTAGATGCAGCAGATGAAGAGCGTATCATCATGCCCTTGAACGGTGATGTTCACGTCACGATAGGTGACGAACAGTACCTTCTTGAAGGTCGCGAATCTGTATTCCACGGCCCTGCAGATATCTTATACACCGGTATTAATACCCCTGTGGTGATTAGCGGAGTCAAAGGTGCGCGAGTTTCTATTTCTTCTGCACCAGCACGTGCACACTATCCGGTTCGTCATGTTAAAAAGAGTGAGATTCCTGTAGAGCTCCGTGGTGCCGGTAATTGTTCTCGTCAGGTTCATAATTTTGGTACTCCAGCAGCGTTAGAAGCAGACCGTTTCATTGTCTGTGAAGTGATTACTCCTGCCGGTAACTGGTCTTCATATCCTCCTCATAAGCATGATGTGGAGCAAGAAGGGGAAACTGCGTTAGAAGAGATTTATTATTTTGAGACTCGCCCTGCAGTAGGTGCACCGGCAGAAGCGCAGGACGCGATTGGCTACCAGCGTGTATATGCTTCAGATGAACGTCCCATTGATGTCAACGCTGAAGTGCGTACCGGTGACGTGGTGTTGGTGCCTTATGGTTGGCATGGGCCAGCCATGGCGGCTCCTGGCTACGATTTGTATTACTTGAATGTTATGGCAGGTCCTGGACCTGTTCGTGATTGGTTGATCAGCGATGACCCACACCATGGCTGGGTCCGTTCGACATGGGACAATCAGGAGATTGATCCCCGTCTTCCTTTCACCGCAGAACAATAAAAATATAATATGTCCAGAGGTGCTAAAGAATTATTCTTTAGCACCTCTGGCTTTAACATGATGGGGCAAAAACAATGCTGAATATTATAGGGGAGTACTCTCTAATTTCTTGGGCTCTTCTAGGATGCGCAGCCTTTTTAGTGGGTATCTCTAAGACGATGCTTCCGGGAGTTAATCTTATTTCTGTTATTATTTTTGCTTCTCTCATGCCAGCAAAAATATCAACGGGCGCATTATTAATATTGCTCATCATCGGCGATATTTCAGCGTTAGTAGCGTATAGAAAACATGCTCATTGGAAAACACTCTTGACCTTGGTGCCGGCTGTGCTTTGTGGCTTAGTTGTGGGTGCTGCGTATCTTTTTGTTTCTAATGATCAGGTGATTCGTCGTAGTATTGGTTGGATTTTATTGGCTTTGATGGTGCTGACTCTTCTTCAGCGTCAGAGCCGTCATTCAGCACAGAATACTTCGCAGAAGTTTGCTTGGTTTTATGGGGGACTTGGTGGTTTTACCACGATGGTCGCTAATGCTGGTGGGCCAGTCATGAACATGTATTTCTTGGCGCGCCGTTTTAACGTTCAGCTTTTCTTAGGGACAACAGCTTGGTTTTTTGCGGTGATGAACATGCTGAAACTTCCTTTTTCTGTGAGTTTAGGGTTGGTGAACCCTCACACCTTAACATTAGGTTTAGTCTTACTTCCGCTGCTTCTTCTGGGAAGTTTTATAGGCTGGTTTTATGCTCGACGTATTCCACAAAAAGTTTTTGAGCGTCTTGTCATTGTTGTAACGTGGGTGGGGGCTCTTTACCTAGTTTTCTAAAAAGTTTTGAGTATGCTTAAGGCTCTTTGAAACCGGTTTCCCCGCCAGTTTCAAAGAGCCTTAAGTATCTCTAGGAGTTATTTTCTTCTTATCGTTTGGAGAGGTCTTCTCCGCTGGCACTAGTGCCAGTAACAGGTTCCACTACCTGCCATGTCTGCGTTTCCGCAGAGTCTACTGCCGCTGAGATGACGCGGTTAGCGAGGAGTGCGTCGTGAATATCAGCGTGAATCTTTTCTCGTCCAAGATATGCTTGAAGGAATTTCTTCGCTTCAATAATTTTTAGGTCGTCATATCCCATGGAAGTTCCTGCCCCTGGTTGGAAGAAGGAGAAATCTCCAAAGCCTGGGCCGGCAAAAATACGAGTGTATCCAACCTGTTCGCCAGCTGATCCAAGAGCTAATTCGAGTTCGTTCATACGCTCAAAATCCCATTTGAGGGAGCCCTCAGTGCCGTAAATTTCAATAGCGTACTGGGCGCGTGGGCCAACACTCACACGAGAGGCTTCAAGAGTTCCTACCGCGCCTACGCCACCAAGACGTACTAAGAGTGCGGCGTAATCTTCATTCTCGACCGGTGCCATTTCACCATTTTCAATGACTGCGAAGTGGGTTCCGCTTCCCATAGGCAGTTTGGGGCGCTCGGTATGGACGGTGTGGGTGAGCGCACAGACCTCAGTGATAGGGCCGACGGTGTAGTGAATAAGGTCTGCGAGGTGTCCTAAAAGATCTCCTAATACGCCGGTACCAGCAAGGTCTCGTACGAAACGCCAAGAGAGCGCTCCGCGGGGGTCTGAAGAATAATCTGCAAAGAATGAACCACGAACGTTGGTGATTCTTCCAAGTTTTCCGTCGCTGATGAGTTGACGAGCGTATTCAATAGCTGGTGTGTTGCGATAGTTGAATCCAACGGCGGTGACTACACCACTGTTACGAGCTTCATCAACAATTTCTTGGGTTTCTGCCGCGGAGCGTCCTGCTGGTTTTTCAATCCAGAATGCTTTGCCTGCAGCTGCCGCTTCTTTACCGATTTGTGCGTGCAAGAAGTTAGGTGCACAAATAGAAACAACGTCAATATCGGGGTTTGCGAGGACGTCTTGATAGTTGGTTGTTCCACTTTCAAAGCCAAGAACGTTAACCGCGTAATCGACGCGTTCTTCGGAGGTATCTGCGGCTTGAACGAGTCGAGTTTTGATTCCTAGTTCTGGGTAGACCTGTGGAACTGCTGCGTAGGCTTTGCTGTGGACTTTTCCCATCCAGCCGACACTGATAAGACCAACGTTGATGGTACGTGTTGTTGTCATGATGTGACCTTTTCAAAAAAGTAGTAGATGTGTAGAACTGAGGAAAATGGAACCGTAGCCCCTATGCCCATCGTGAGCAATAGAGGCTACGGAACATCAAGAGAGGTTATTCAGTGGTAGTTTATTTGTTCTTGACAATGTAGATAGCACCGGTAGTGACGCCAACTTCCACTTCTTCAAGGCTCTTACCGCGGGTTTCTGGTAGGAACTTGAACATTACGAACGCTGCGATTGCGTTGATGACGGCGAATCCGAAGAAGGTGGAGTTTAGTCCAACTGCTTTGAGGATTGAAGGGAACGCGAAGGAGATTGCAGCATTTGCAAGCCAGAGGCAGAGAACTGCGAATCCCATACCGAATGCGCGAATCTGCTGAGGGAAAATCTCGGAGAGAAGAACCCATGTTGCAACGTTCAAGAAGGTCTGCATCGAACCGACGAAGCCGACGATGAGAAGCAAGAGAATGTAAGGGCGAGCTGCAGAGTCGGTAGGTAGTACCAATGCTGCAGTACCGATGAGGAGGTGGAAGATAGTAACCAAAGTGTAGCCGGTGATAACGGTGGTACGACGGTTAATTTTTTCCATCATCCATAATGCGATGAATGCGCCGATAACAGCGATGATACCGGGAGCGATATTAGCGATAAGAGCTGCGTTCTTAGAGAATCCAGATTCTTGAAGAACAATCTGACCGTAGTACATGATGGAGTTGATGCCGGTGAACTGCTGGAATACCGCAAGTGCAACACCAACAAGGACGATGCGAAGAATCCATTTGTCTTTGAGCATGGAGGACACGCTAGGAGCAACCATGGTGGATTCTTTTTCGAGGGTTCGCTGAATATCCTTAGCCTCAGCTTCAGCTCGCTTTTCGGAACGAATCTGGCGTAGAACTTCAGTTGCTTCATCGAGGCGTCCCTTAGAAACTAGCCAACGAGGAGATTCTGGAACGCGGAGCATGCCGATGAACAAGAATACTGCAGGAACTGCACAGATAGCGAGCATGATACGCCAGACACCATCAAGGTGGCCCCATACGTTGCCGATAAATGCGTTGATGACGAATGCTGCCAACTGACCGACAACAATCATCATTTCGTTGCGTCCAGAGAGGGAACCACGAATTTCGTAAGGTGCAAGTTCTGCAAGGAACACGGGAACGACGGTGGAAGCGCCACCGACGCCGATACCGAGTAGGATGCGTCCAAGGACGAGTAGGCCTAGGCTTGGTGCGAAGGAGCACGCTAATGCGCCGAGGAAGAAGATAATTGCGAGCCCCATGATGGTCTTACGACGACCAAATTTGTCGGAAATGCCACCGGAGAAGAGTGCGCCAAATGCTGCAGCGAAAAGGAGTGAAGAAGTAACGATACCTTCTGTTTTTTCGTTGAGGCCTAGCTCTTCTGACATAGGAAGTAGAGCACCGTTGATGACACCGGTGTCGTAACCAAAGAGCAAGCCGCCGAGAGTTGCTACAACGGCGACCTGGCCGAGGCGTTTACTGTGAGGCCCCTTGGTGAGAGGCGGTAAGTTCGCCTCCGACGCACTAACAGAGTGTCCTGACATTATGACTCCTTCGTCTATAAGAAATGTCGATAGTAGATATATGAGGTTAAACGATAGTCTCTGTAGGCGAGCTTACCTAACCTCATGCTCTATAGAGTGTGTGGTTTTAGTAACCAATTACTCAACAGAGAACCCAATGTGTTACTAAACACTATATATTTGTCATGACATAATGACAATCTTTTTAAGAAAATTTTTTATCCCCTTTTTCTTGAAACGACAATCAGCCCTAATCCAAGAAAAAGAGTGCAAAGACAAGCAGATACGCGAAGAGGGGGTACCAACATGTTGGTACCCCCTCTAGCGTAGATACCCGAAAATATCTTTAGCGATACAAATCAGGTTTCTCTTCGAGAACAACCTGCTCAATATTTCCGGAATTCAACGCCGCAAAACCAGCTTCACAACAAGCAGCCGCCGCGTAACCATCCCAAGCAGATGGTCCAGTATGCTCACCCTTGCTGATGGCATTAATCCATGCCTGAACTTCTTGATCATATGCATCAACAAAGCGCGGCTCAAAACTGGGGCAGGTCAAATCTTGACCGACAGAAATGTGGTTTTCTTCAAATACTGCGCGAGTAGTTACAGAATATCCAAAACGAGCAGTGACATGAGTGCTAACCGTTACCAGTACGCCAGACTCAGTCTCCATAATGACTTTTGCCGGATCAGCAAGCTCACCTTGAGCATGCTTGGTCTTCTTGCCAGAGATTACACGGACTGTCTTAATCTCTTCACCAGTCAGATAACGAACTCCGTCAAACTCGTGAACAACAGTGTCGTCAATGAGATTACGCCCCGTATAAGAATCCAACACATACGGATTAATATGTTCGCAATCCAGCTGCAAAAGTTCACCATAAGAACCAGCCTGAACAGCTGCACGAATAGTGCGGTAACCGCCATCAAAACGACGCATGAAGCCAACCTGAATCAACTTCTTGCCGGTAGCAACTTCAGCCTTAACAATTTCATATGCAGAGGCTGAATCTGGAGTGAGTGGCTTCTCGCAAAGAATAGGCAATCCAGCCTCTAATGCAGGTTGTAAAACAGGTGCATGTAAGAAACCAGGAGTCGCAATTAAAACAGCGTCAACACTGTCAGACTCAAGAGCCTTGTGGAAATCAGTATAAACCTGAGCTCCATCAATACCTTCAAGAGCTTCAATAGCCTTAGACTCATCAATATCTACTACTGCGCTAACGCGTGCGCCATCAATACGTTCGTGAATACGACGAATATGGTCGTATCCCATGCGTCCAGCGCCAACAACGGCAACACGAATATCCTGAGACATCTTTACTTCCTTTTCAATAACAGATGAAGTTGGGTTATCTTTAGCCAATTACGGTGCGAGAACCGCAACCAAGTAGATAAGTTTTGGTGCGCTGAGCGATAGGTAGTGGGATATCAAAAGATTTCACAGGATACATATCCTGCTCAACAATGCCAAAGAGTGGTCGGTTGAGAGCCTCAGCAGCTTCAATAACTTTCGACAAGTCAGGCAATCCGTGAGGTGGTTCGCACATCACTCCACTTGCGGTTGCATCTTTGAAGGTCATGTTTTCTTCACGTACTCGGCGAAGAATCTCAGGGTCTACCTGCTTCAAGTGCAAGTACCCGATGCGTTCAGGATACTTTTCGATTAGTTCAACAGAAGAAGCTCCACCATACTGGGCATGTCCGGTATCCAAGCAGAGAGTAACAAGCTTCGGGTCAGTTACAGCAAGGAACTTTTCAATCTCTTCCATGGTCTCAACATGAGAATCTGCGTGGGAGTGGAACTGTTGGAACAAGCCGAAGTCGCGCTGAAGGGTTTCGCCAAGCTTGTTATGTCCTTGAGCAAGATTATCCCACTGCTGTTCGGTCAAGGTTGATGGTTCTAGTTCTTCGCCGGTCTTGTCATCGCGCCAAAGAGCCGGAATAACAACAATGTGTTTTGCGCCCATAGCTGCTGTTAGTTCAGCAACCTTGCGAGCGGGCTCCCATGCGATATCCCACTGCTCCTGTCCGCCTCGATGGAAAGCTGTGAAAACAGTTCCAGCAGAAATTTGCAAATCGCGCTCTTTAAGTTCGCGAGCCAAAACCTCTGGTTCTGCAGGGAGGTAGCCGTAAGGTCCAAGTTCAATCCACTTGTAGCCAGCTTCAGCAACTTCATCTAGGAAACGCTGCCACGGTGTTTGAGCGTCGTCGTCGGCGAACCATACGCCCCAAGAGTCGGGGGCTGTGCCAATGATGAGGTTATTCTCGGTCATGTTCTCACGCTTTCATCGTTGAAAAGTGTTGTCTGGGTGAAAATGAAGAGTTTCAAAAACCCTTAACTATGTAAAGACATACTATCAAATAATGTGTGGTGGTGAACATAGTAGAAGAAAAAGTTTGAGAAAAATTATGAACCCTCAAAGAACCTGCATCAGCCCTAGCCACAACCACAAAAGAGGAGGGGTTAGTAACCAGTAATCACTAGCTACTAACCCCTCACAACCATCACACATCCAATAAAGGATCCTTTTTAGTCACTAGTTACGTGACTCAAAATTAAAGTTCGCTCCAGAAGCTTGCTTCGGCTCAGGCCAACGCTGAGTAATAGCCTTGCCACGAGTGTAGAAGCGAAGACCATCTTCACCATAAATATGGTGCTCACCAAAGAGCGAATCGTTCCAACCACCGAAAGAGTGATTTGCCAACGGAACAGGCAACGGAACATTGACACCAACCATGCCGACCTTAATCTTTCGGCTAAAGGTACGAGCTGCAGCACCAGAGGAAGTGAAGATGCAGGTACCATTTCCGAAGGGGTTGGAGTTAATCAAATCAATACCTTCTTGCAAAGTATCAACACGAATAACTACCAAAACGGGACCAAAAATCTCTTCACCATAAGCGCTCATCTCAGGTGAAACATTATCCAAGATGGTCGGGCCAACAAAGTTACCCTTCTCATGGCCAGGTACAACAAGGTTACGACCATCAATAACAACGGTAGCGCCAGCCTTCTCAGCCTCAGTAATAATGCGCTGAACACGCTCACAAGACTGCGGAGTAATCAAAGGACCCATATCAGCGTCCTTATCCATACCGTTAGAAACCTTGATATTACGAGCTAAAGCGGTCACCTTCTCGATGGTCTTCTCAGCAGCTTCTCCCACAGCAACAGCAACAGAAATAGCCATGCAACGCTGACCTGCTGCACCAAAAGCTGCAGCGTTAAGGTGCTCAGCAACAACATCCATATCAGCATCAGGCATAATCAGCGCATGGTTCTTCGCTCCGCCAAGAGCCTGAACACGTTTGCCGTGCTTCGTGCCAGTCTCATGAACATAACGAGCAATAGGAGTAGAACCAACAAACGAAATGCCATCAACATCAGGATGAGTCAAAAGACCGTCAACGGTCTCTTTACCACCGTGCAAAACGTTGAAAACGCCATCAGGAAGACCAGCTTCCTTCCACAACTTTGCCATGAAGTTTGCAGCAGAGGGGTCACGCTCAGAAGGCTTCAAAATGAAAGCGTTACCAGCAGCAATAGCCAAAGGTGCCATCCACAACTGAATCATGACAGGGAAGTTGAACGGAGTAATACCAGCAACAACACCCAAAGGCTCACGAACAGAATACGCATCAATACCAGTTGCGGCCTGAGGAGTGAAACGACCACTCACAAGGTTGGTAATACCGCAAGCATACTCAACGATTTCCTGACCACGAGCAATCTCACCGCGAGCATCAGAAAGAACCTTACCGTGTTCTGAAACAACAAGTTCTGCTAACTCACCAGTGCGCTCTACAAGAAGCTCACGGAAACGGAAAAGAACAGCAGTGCGCTTCGCCAAAGATAGCTCAGACCAGCCCTTCGCAGCAGTCTTCGCAGCAGCAACAGCCTTCTCAAGCTCGTCCTGAGAACCAAGGTGCAAAGAACCAAGAACATCTCCGGTAGCAGGGTTAAAAATTTCCTGACGAGCAGAACCAGAACTAGGTACTTCTTCGCCGTTGATGAAGTGTAGAACTTCGTATGACATATTTACTCCTTGTATAGAGATAGAAAAATATCGGGATAATGCGTGCTGTAACACTCATGCGCCACAGCACACACGACAACTAAAACTTAAGATCCAAGAAGAGGACGCTGCATGGCCTTCTTCTCACGATAGGTCTCATAAGCATTCTGAGTAGAAGAAAGCTCACTCACACCCGTAATAGGTACATCCCACCACGATTCAGAAGACGGCGCATCAATCATCGGATCAGACTCAACATGAATAACAATCGGGCCAGAACCTTCTGGTGCTGCTTTCGCCTGAGCCACAGCATCTTGCAAGCGCTCGCGAACATCCTCACCCGGTTCAACACGAATAACCTTCGCACCCAAAGACTGAGCATTCGCTGCCAAATCAATAGGCAAAGTATCGCCATGATCAAAACTGTGAGTCTCTTTATCCAAGGTGCGGTACTTTGTACCAAAACGCTGAGAACCAACAGACTCAGAGAGCGCACCAATAGAGGCATAACCATGATTTTGAATCAAAACAACAATCAGTTTGATACCTTCTGCTACCGCAGTGACCAACTCAGTGTTCATCATCAGATAAGAACCATCGCCAACCATCACCACAACATCACGACCATCTTGGGTATCTAACGACGCACGCTTCACACCCAAACCGCCAGGAATCTCATAGCCCATACATGAATACGCGTATTCAACGTGGTAACCATAAGCGTCCTTAACTCGCCACATCTTGTGGAGGTCACCAGGTAATGAACCCGCTGCACACACCACAACATCGCGGTCGTCCATTGCCTCATTGACAGCACCAATAATTTCGTTTTGGCTCATCAACGGACGATAACGCTCAGCAAAAGCATCATCAACAATGCCATTCCAACGAGCCTTTTCTGAAGCAACTTCCTCAGTAACAGCAGAAGAAACTTTGAAACCGCTCAATGCGTCATTGAGCTTAATAAGAGCCTTCTTCGCATCAGCAACCATCGCAACAACACCACTGTGCTTATACGCATCAAATGCTGCAACGTTGATATTGACAAACTTAACATCAGGATTTTGGAATGCCGTACGAGAAGCCGTCGTGAAATCTTCGTAACGAGTACCAATACCAATAATCACATCAGCATCACGAACAAGAGCATTAGATGCCGTAGAACCAGTGGAACCAACAGCACCCAAGCACAAAGGATGATCCCAATCCATCACACCAACAGCAGCCTGAGTGTATGTGACAGGAATGCCTGTTGCTTCTGCAAACTGACGTAGCTCATTTTGAGCAAACGCATAATGCACGCCACCACCAGCAACAATGACAGGTTTCTTCGCTTCGCGAATAACACTCATCGCTGCTTGAATATCAACATCTTCTGGCTCAGGGCGACGGATTCGCCAATGGCGAGGAGCAAGGAACTCATCAGGAACAAGAATTTCTTCTGCCTGAACATCCTGAGGCAAAGCAATCGTCACTGCACCTGTATCCACGGGGTCAGTCAAAACACGCATACCGTTCAAAAGTGCAGAGAAAACCTGCTCCGGACGCCATACACGATCAAAATAGCGGCTTACAGGACGGAAAATATCATTAACCGTCACATCTGCTGCGTCAAAACGTTCTAGCTGCTGAAGAACAGGATCCGGAACACGAGTAGCGAACTGGTCAGACGGGAAAAGCAACGCCGGAAGACGGTTCGTTGTCGCAAGAGCCGCACCCGTAACCATGTTTGAAGCACCAGGGCCAATCGACGTGGTAACCGCGTAGGTTGCACGACGACGAGTATGGCGAGCATACCCAACAGCTTGGTCTACCTGAGCTTGCTCATTACGACCCTGATAGTACGGCATCAAGGAAGGATCTAATTCCTGATACTGGCGAAGAGCCTGCCCCATGCCGGCAACATTGCCGTGCCCAAAAATACCGAAAATACCAGGAATAGTGCGCTCACAGTATTCCTGCCCATCAATGGTGTCTACGGTGTACTGGTTCGCTAAGAACTTCACCACAGTCTGAGCTACAGAGAGTTTTTGAAAACCCATAATTTGTGTCCTTATACGTCAAAAGGTGAATGAAAGAAGATTAATCGGTGATGGTGTGATGTAGAAGTGAAGCGGCTGTTTCAACAGCACCAGCAACATTGCCATCTGCAGGGTATAGCAAGGTACGCCCTACCGTAAGACCCTGAACACCAGGGAGCTTCAACGCATTTTCCCAGCTAGAGAATACCTCTTCGGGAGAACCAGAAGGATCTCCACCCAGAAGAACAGTCGGCATCGTCGTAGCTGCCATGACTCGTTCCATCTCCTCAACAACAGGAAGTTTCATCCACGTATAAGCGGTGTTAGTTCCAAGAGCTTCAGCAATACCGATAGAGGTAATGACAGCATCAGCAGAGAGATTGTTACGAATAGCGCCGTTATGAGTTTCTGAGATAAAAGGCTCAACCATCGCGTAGAGTTCTTGTTCTGCTAAAGCATTAACTGCCTGAGCGCAAGCCTCTAGGGTAGCTACAGTGTTCTCATCACCGTAGTGAATGCGGGTGAGCATTTTGCCGCCGTCAGCGCCAATACGCTTGAGATATTCGGCAGTGTGTCCGGTGAAGCGGTCGTCCATTTCGTTGACAAGCCCACTAATACCACCACGGTTCATCGACCCGAAGACGAGCTTTCCGTCAAGAGCACCTAAAAGGAGCAAGTCGTCGAGAATGTCGGGAGACGCGAGAACACCGTCCACCGCTGGGTTTTTGAGTGCAATTTGTAGGCGGTCAAGAAGATCACGACGATCTGCCATCGCCATTGCACGATCTTTGACGCGGTTTGCTCCGCGTGCAGGGTGATCTGCAGCGACGATAAAGTTTTGTTTTCCATAACGTGGGCCTTCGTGGCGAACACGGTTGTCGGCTGCACGTTGAATAGCTTGAGGATCCTCTAGACGGATACGCGTGAGATGCTCATATCGTCTAGGGTCACGCTCTTCATCATGAGAATGGGACATTGTAATCTCCTGAAAAATTTGGCTCGTGCGGTGCTTAGAAGTTGCGCCCATACTGAGCGAGGAACTCTTGTACTTCAGATTCGGTAGGCATAGCATCCGAACATGCAATTTGTGATGCGACGATAGCGCCTGCACCATTGGCAAAGTCGAGTACCTTATCGAGTTCCCAGCCAGAGAGTACGCCGTGCACAAAAGCTCCGCCGAAAGAGTCTCCAGCACCAAGACCATTAGCTGTTTCAACTGGTGTTGGTGCGCATACCACACGGCTGGTTGCGGTCTTTGCAAGAACACCGTTGGCACCCATCTTCACGACAGCAAGTTTGACGCCTGCTTCAAGGAGTCGGTCTGCTTGTTCATCTGGTGTTCCGTCTCCAACTGCTACGGCGCATTCTTCACGGTTTCCGATCGCGATAGTTGCATAGGAGAGAAGCTGTTGAGCAGCTTGTTGTGCCTGCTCAATGTTCTCCCAGAACATGGGGCGGTAATCTAAATCGAGGATAGTGTGTTGTTCGTCGGAGAGGAGATCACGGGGGCGTGCCTCATGTGCTGCAAGTTGCGCGCTACGAGCTGGTTCTTGGCACATTCCTGTTAGAGTGCTCCAGAAGATACGGCTCTCTTTGACAGCTTCTTTGTTGATGTCTGCTTCGGTGAGCTGTAAATCTGGTGCGGTAGGGAAGCGGCCGTAGAAGTATAGAGGGAAATCTTCTGGAGGCTTGATAGCGCAGAAAGTTACGCATGTTTGTAGCTGAGGATCAGTTGAAACATGAGCTTCGTCTACACCGTATTTTTTGAGTTCACGGCGAAGAAAAGTGCCGAAAGGGTCATTGCCAACGCGGGTAATGACCGAAGTTTTATGTCCGTAACGGGCAGCTGCTACCGCTACGTTTGCAGGGGAGCCACCGAGGTATTTACCGAATGATGTGACGTCTTCTAGTCCGACTCCAATGTCGTTAGGGTATACGTCAACGCTGATGCGGCCCATGGTGAGAAGGTCGTACATGAAATCTTTCCTTAGTGGGGTCGTATGGGTTTGGCGTCCTCGCCGAAAAGCTGTTAGTTATAGCGTGCCCCATCACACACCCAAATGTCAATGTTTGTACTGACATAGTTACAAAGTTTCTTTATTTTGCGTTAAAGACTGGAAAAACTTGCAAAAAACCTCACTCCCGATACCCCACCCGAAAAAACAAGAACCCCTACCGTTTACCACAATAGAACTCCTAGAAAACCCCGCATAAACCATCTGGCTAGCAGAACATCTCCACCTACCCCATACACCTCAGCCCCAGAACGTGATACCCAACTTGCACTGTGCACACCAGAACTGAAAAAACACTCATACCAAACAAACACCATACGAAAAAGGTCGCTCCACCAAACAGTGAAGCGACCTTCCATACCAAAACACGAGAAGAACTACCCTCTCAAAGTGCCTTAACAGGAACCCAAACCTGCATCATATAATCCTCAGAACTAGTATCCCCAGGACCATACACCTCCATTGCAGGACCAGACGCCGTCAAAGCTCTCTCAGGCAAAAACGTACCCAAAAGATAATCCAAACCCGTCATAGACGCTAACGGGGCAGGTCCACGAACATCAACAATGGCATAATCACCAGCAGGAACCTCTGCCGCATTCAAACCCAAAGCCTGCGCGTTATCCCGAGAATTCACCACCAAACCAGCCATATAATCAAACTCTTGACGCATATTAGCACCAAAAATAATGGCAACCTGCTGAGTACCCTCAGTACTAAAACCAGCCAGCTTAACCGTATTCAAAACACGCTCCCACACATCAGCATTGCCAACAGCAGGATCAATCGTCTCCCGTAAACCAGCAAGAACAAGCGATGGGCGATGCTCCACTCGCGCAAAATCAGACATCATAAACGCCAGTATCCCTTAACGTGCAGCAACCGGAAGAACAAGCTCCATCATCTGAGTAAAGCTCTTCTGACGCTGCTCACTGGTGGTCTCTTCACCCTTAAACAAATGATCAGAAACCGTGAACAAAGCCAACGCCTCAACACCAGCATGTGCCGCAACAGAATAAATACCAGCAGTCTCCATCTCAACCGCAAGAACACCCATCTGAGCCCAGCGCTGAGCATCAGAAGGATCATGACGATAAAACACATCAGAAGACAAAACATTACCCACATGCAACTGAATACCCTGAGACTCAGCCTCCTGCGCCACAGCAGAAAGCAGACTCCACGAAGCAGTCGGGGCAAAAGTACCAGGAAGCTTGTACTGATGCATGAAATGAGAATCTGTAGAAGCTGAAGCCGCAACCACAATATCGAATAGTTCAAGCTGATCTTGCATGCCACCACAAGAACCAATACGAATCAGGCGCTCAACACCGAACGTATGAATCAGCTCATAAGCATAAAGACTCGCAGAAGGAATACCCATGCCAGAGCCCATCACAGAAACCTGCCGACCATTAAACATTCCTGTAAACCCAAACATGTTACGAACAGTATTAAACTGCTGAACATCGCTCAGATAATTCTCCGCGATAAACTGTGCACGAAGAGGGTCCCCCGGCAAAAGAACAGTTTTTGCAATAGGAACACCCTGAGGGTTGATATGAGGAGTGCTTGTCATAGGAGCGTCCTTTCAAAGACCATACAGAACTTCAACATCGCTGCCGAAGAACATGCTAATAATTCTCAATACTTTAGTTTAGGCGATATGAACACGCAGGCAGTTATCCGCAACCACAACCACCGCAACCACAACCCCCAGAAGCTGGCGCACCAGAGAGTCGACGCTCTACCTCAGATAATTCTTCGTCTGAAAACTCATCCTGATTCTCCACAGACTCCATCAGGTTCTGACGCTGACCAATATCCGGTGCCCCAGAAGGATTCTGAGAAAGACCCGCTAACGTTGCAGCAAAACCTGCCGGAGCTGAAGGCTTTGCAGAGGGAGTCGGCTCTGTGGTGACAGGGCCACAACCGGCAGCAGTCGCCGATACCTTTTTCTGCTGCACACTACGAGCGCGCGAAAAACGCTGTAATTGTTCAGCGTCAGGGTAATGATAAGACACCTTCACCTCACCATCAACCAACAAAATAGGGAGCACATCAGCACCCGATATCTCAATCTGATCAGCTACCGGAACGCACTGCGTAAAAGCGCTCGGATAAGAATCTGTTGAATAAACAACAATATCTAAACCTTCATCAAGGAGTTGCTGAGCCATCCTAAGAAACTCCTCACGTTCTATATCTTGCGGGTCGTCAGGATTCTCTCCCGGAGCGGGAATAAACACCTCAAGTTCAGCATTCTGTACAGTATCAGCCACAATTCTCCTCATCATGATAGAACTCGTATCAACGTTACCCGTGCAGAAGATACTTTGTATATAACAATGTCGAGACAAGCTAAGAACGCGTAAAATTTCTGTATCTATGAGTGGCTAAATACCACTCAAGAGTGTTCCAGGTTACTCTCATGGTGTGTAGAGAAACAACATACGTCCAAAGGAGAACGATGTTTGGATTCAGACGAAAAAAGAGAACAGCCACGCTCTCAACCGCATCATATACGCCAGAAGAACTCTTCTCGCCAGTACAAGGAACATATAAGCCACTAAACCTTGTCGGAGACCCAGTATTCTCCAGCGGGCTACTAGGAGAAGGCTACGCCGTAGAAGCGACAGAAAAAACCATCAACGCACCCGTGAGTGGACGCATCGTTCTCATTCAAAACACCCTCCAAGCATGCGCCATCTGCACACCGCAAGGGGCAGAAGTGCTCATACACATTGGAGTAGACGTCGCCCAACGAAACCACTACGGGCTCAAAGCGTTAGTCGAAACAGGAACTCAGATTACCGCCGGAGAACCCCTACTACGCATCAGCAGAGAAAAAGAATACGCCTCGACACCACTGCCAGAAGTCATGGTCATGGTCACCAACATGAAGAATTTCGGCGTGAACATCACCAACAATGACGTACGTGAGGTCTCCAGCGGAGAGCACATCGGCTACACTAAGCCACGATAAAACCCGTGACCTAACCGAGGAAAAACTTTTTAACCGCAGCTTTAAGAACACTCTCCGGTTCAGACTCTGCAAAATGACGTCTCTTCGTCTCATCACGCTCTGCCTCAAGATTCTTCTCCTGAGCAGAAACAGGAAGTGACTCATCTGAAGATGATGATGACGCCTCTGTCTCAACAGCAGAAGATTCTTCGGTATCGCCAAAAGCATGAGTTGCAAAATCTTGAGCAAACTCTTCCTGAGATTTTTGCTCATTCTGCTTGGTATGCCGTAAAAATTCATCAACCTGCGAACGATAAGATATCGTAACTTGCTCAGAAGCAGCAGACTCTTCAGCAGGTAGGAAATCATCTGAAAGAACCTGAGAAGATGCAGGCTCTGTAAGAGAATCCATCGTCACTGCTGGAACAGCCTGCTCCTGCTGTGGTTGACTCTCGTGTGTGCTGTCATCTTCTTTGACAGTGGTAGAGCTCGTCCACTGAACAGAAGAAGAAGCAACCGATACGCCCCAACTCTTACCGCGCTCCTCTTCGCTGACCCAGTTGCCAGTCACAAAATCTGAGAACGAACGAGCAAGAAGACGAGGCGGCTCTGCAATACGCGGGTCACGGCTAATAACCTGTCCCTTTGCGCCAGAGGACCCAGGGGCAAGATCTACCGCATAAAGAGTATCTGTATCATGGGCAATTTCTACCCACAGCCGATGAGATAACAACGGCTGTACAATATCGCTCGGCTGCGCTGGAATATGTGGAAGCTGAGCATCTGCAAGGTCGCTCGTACCAAAATCTTCTTCAATGTGTGATGCAAGGATATCCCCGTGGGGTCCGTCCGCAATTTTTCCATCACGCACCGTCGAACGATAAAAACGTAGCTCCGGCAGAGTAATACCCCCACGTTTTTTGATGATGTAATCAATATCTGACGGTGAATAACCCTTGCTATGTCCCAAACGTGTCAATGCACGATGAAGGGCTAAACCGTCATTCTTCGTGGTTGGGACAGAATCTAAATCTCCGGGGTCAGACTTAACAGTCTCAACATCAGAGTTGTTGTGAGAAGCAGAGGTGTCGATACTAATCGTAGCGTTAGGGGGAATAACACCACTATTTCGCAACTCTTGAGCAGTCACAAGAAAGTTCTGCGTGAGTGTGGCGTCAATAATGATATTTCCGCCGTCGTTCGTCAATGAAAGTTCAACTATTTCACCGTGAGAGCTATGAAGGTGCGCGTGAATAGGCTCTTGTGCCTGCTGTGAGTAATTCTCTAGAAGTGAGGTCAGAGCCGATAAATCTACAGTGTTTGTGGGGGAGCTGTTCAAACTCATGGGGTCATTTTCTCATACCGTCGCATTGTGTGCAGACTCTTGCGATAGGAAGATTAAAAATACCTTCAACAAAAGCCATTAATATCGTGATAACGGTAGCAAAAATAATAAAACCTCGCCAAAATTGCCTTAACGCATTAGGTTGGGGTGTGATAGAAGAATCATCATCTTCCCCCTATCATTCCAACATTCAACGAAGAACATGGAGAAAAGGACTAACGTGAACACCGCAATCACCGAACTCATCAACAAAGTACCCACCGGTTTGCTCATTGGCGACCAGTGGAAAGAAAGCTCCACCGGAGAAACCTTTGACGTGTTCAACCCTGCAACTGAAGAAAAACTAGCAACTATTGCCTCAGCAACTTCTCAAGACGCTACTGAAGCGTTAGACGCCGCATATCACGCCGCATATAAAAACAAGGGGTGGGTTGAAACTCCTGCACGTGAACGAGCTGAAATCCTTCGTCGCGCCTACGAGCTCGTCACAGAACGTGCCGAAGACTTCGCCCAACTTATGACACTTGAAATGGGTAAACCGCTTGCAGAAGCTCACGGAGAAGTAAAATACGGTGCTGAGTTTCTTCGCTGGTTCTCTGAAGAAACCGTTCGCAACTACGGGCGATACGTTAACACACCCGAAGGAACAAACCGTATCCTCACCTCCCGCAAACCTGTTGGTCCGTGCTTGCTCATCACCCCATGGAATTTTCCTCTTGCTATGGCAACACGCAAAGTCGCCCCAGCTATCGCCGCTGGCTGCACCATGATTCTCAAGCCAGCACGACTCACCCCTTTGACCGCACAATACTTTGCGCAAACAATGCTCGATGTTGGACTTCCTCACGGAGTGCTCAACGTCGTACCCTCAGCCTCAGCATCTGCTATTAGCGCACCCCTGCTTGCTGATTCTCGACTGCGTAAAGTGTCCTTTACTGGATCAACAGAAGTCGGCAAAAAACTCCTCGAACAAGCTTCCGCAAATGTTCTGCGCACCTCCATGGAACTCGGCGGAAACGCGCCATTTATCGTCTTTGACGATGCTGATATTGATGACGCCGTCAACGGCGCAATGGGCGCAAAGATGCGAAACATGGGTCAAGCCTGCACCGCTGCAAACCGTTTTATTGTGCACGAATCAGTTGCTGAAGAATTCACTGAAAAATTTGCCGAAAAAATCCGTCAGATGAAAGTCGGCAACGGCATGGATGAAGGGGTTACTTGCGGTCCTCTCATTGAAAAGAAAGCACAAGAACAGATGAGCGAAAAAGTTGCTGACGCGGTAGCTCACGGTGCTCGTATCGTTGTGGGCGGTCATGCAATAGATGGTGCAGGATATTTCTTTGAACCAACCGTGTTAGCTAACGTTCCAGCAGAAGCATCTGTGATTCGTGAAGAAATCTTTGGGCCTATTGCACCCATTATGACCTTTAGCGATGAATATGAAGCTTACCGCATGGCTAATAACACCGAATACGGGCTTGCCTCCTACGTTTACACTAAGGATTATCAGCGTCAACTGCGTGCCGCTGACCACCTAGAATTTGGTTTGGTGGGTTGGAATGCTGGGGTTATCTCTAACGCGGCTGCACCCTTTGGCGGAGTTAAACATTCTGGTTTAGGTCGTGAAGGAGCCGCAGAAGGCATCGATGAATACACCTACACGCAATATATCGGAGTTAAAGACCCCTACGCTCTTTAGCAGATATGCTGTAAGTAATGCACGTCACCCCAATACACAATGAAGGGTTCACTCCATGAAACGCCTACAACACTTCATTAACGGAGAATTTATCGACTCTCTTTCAGTCGAGACACTCGATATCGTTAACCCCGCAACCGAAGAAACCGTCGCACAATCACCTATTGCAACAGCAGAAGAGATCGAAGCTGCCATGAGTGCTGCTCGTGAAGCCTTCACTAGTTGGCGAAGAACCACCCCATCACAACGACAAAAATACCTCCTTGAGCTGGCAACAGCCATGGAAGAAAACGCCGACAAACTGGTTGAAGCGCAACACCGCAATACCGGTCAGCCACGAGAAATCATCCGCAACGAAGAAGTTCTCGCCGGTGCAGACCAAATGCGCTTCTTTGCTGGTTGCGCACGCACCCTTGAAGGCAAAGCGGCCTACGAATACATGGCCGACCATACCTCCTATGTTCGCCGTGAACCCGTAGGTGTTGTTGCCCAAGTCGCCCCATGGAACTACCCGCTCCTAATGGCCGTGTGGAAACTGGGGCCAGCTTTGGCGGCCGGTAATACCGTTGTTCTTAAACCCTCGGACACTACCCCAGAATCCACTCTGGTGCTGGCCCAGCTCATTCAGAATATTTTCCCTGCCGGCGTGGTGAATGTACTCTTAGGAGACGCAAGTGTTGGGGCTCAGATGGTAGAACACCCCACCCCGTCCATGGTCTCTATTACCGGTTCAGTGCGTGCAGGCCAAGCAGTCGCCGCAAGCGCCGCAAAAGACCTCAAACGTGCACACCTTGAACTTGGTGGTAAAGCTCCCGCCATTGTTTTCGCTGATGCAGATTTACCTCGCGCGGCTCGTATGCTCACCGAATTCGGGTACTTTAATGCTGGTCAAGACTGCACTGCTATTACTCGTGTTCTTGTTGAAGAGTCTGTCTACGAACAATTCCGTGCACTGCTGGTGCAAGAAGCCGAAAAGATTACGACCGGAGACGCAGACGACTCAAAGAACTATTATGGCCCGCTCAATAACGTCAACCATTTCAAGACGGTTATGCAGAAGCTAGAGAACCTTCCTGAGTACGCGGTTGTTGATACGGGCGGTGTTCGTTGCACTGAACGCGGATACTTCATCGCCCCCACGGTGATTAGTAACGTCAAACAGCAAGACCCTATCGTCCAAGAAGAAACATTTGCTCCGGTTCTGACTGTGCAACCTTTCAGTGATGAGGCAGAAGCTCTAGAACTAGCTAATGACGTCTCGTATGCCTTGGCCTCTTCTGTGTGGACAAACAACCATGGTGTTGCCATGCGCATGTCTCGTGACCTGGATTTTGGTGCTGTATGGATTAACACTCACGTCATGCTCACCGCAGAAATGCCACATGGAGGATACAAACTCTCTGGATACGGCAAAGACCTCTCCCTGTATTCAGTAGAAGAGTACACCCGCGTCAAACACGTGATGAGTGATATGAGCGTGTAATTCCTCTACGGCGGGAGTCTTTAGCTCCTGCTTGTGAAGTGACTGAACACAAAAGCTGCCGAGAAGAGCCCCAAACGTTTCACGTGAAACGTCAACTCTTCTCGGTTGCTTCCTCTAAGAGAAAGTACATCAATGACAAACATAACCTACCGCCTACCACAAGAAATCAAACTCAACGGCATCTTCCCCGGTGAACACTCACAACAACTAGCACAACGACGAGCAGACGCCGTACCCGCCGGAGTCGCCTCCACCGCACCCATCTACGCACAAGACGCAGACGGCGGAGTAATCCTCGACGTCGACGGAAACTCCTTCGTAGACCTCGGCTCAGGCATCGCCGTGACCTCCGTAGGCGCAAGCGCCCCACGAGTGGTCAAAGCCATCCAAGAAGCCAGCGAACATTTCACCCACACCTGTTTTATGGTCACCCCCTACGAGGGATATATTGCGGTAGCAGAAAAACTCAACGAACTCACCCCCGGTAACTTCCCTAAACGATCCGTCCTCTTCAACTCCGGCGCAGAAGCCGTAGAAAACGCCGTAAAAATCGCGCGCGCAGCAACCGGACGTAACGCCATCATCGTTTTCGACCACGCATACCACGGGCGAACCAACCTCACCATGGCACTCACCGCAAAAGCCACCCCCTACAAAAAAGGCTTTGGCCCATTCGCACCAGAAATCTACCGTGTTCCCATGAGCTACCCCTACCGTGACGGTGAAGAACTCACCGGCACACAAGCGGCACAACGAGCTATCGACATCATCGAAAAACAAGTCGGAGCAGAATACATCGCCGCCGTGCTCATCGAACCCATTCAAGGTGAAGGCGGATTCATCGTCCCCGCAGAAGGATTCCTCTCTAACATCGCACAATGGGCAAAGAGCAAAGACATCGTCTTCATCGCCGACGAAGTACAAGCCGGATTCTGCCGTACCGGACGATGGTTCGCCAGCGAATATGAAGACATCGAACCAGACCTCATCACCACCGCAAAAGGCATTGCCGGTGGTATGCCATTATCAGCCGTTACCGGACGAGCCGAACTCTTCGAAAAAGTGCAACCAGGCGGACTCGGCGGCACCTATGGCGGAAACCCTGTCGCCTGCGCCTCAGCTCTCGCCACCATTGAAACCATGCAAGAATGGAACCTCAACGAACGCGCGTTACGTATTGAACAACTCATCCGCCAAAAACTTGAACCACTCGTCCACGAACTGCCTATTCTTGGTCAAGTACGTGGACGCGGCGCCATGATGGCACTAGAGTTCGTTCTCGACACCAACTCACAAGAACCACACCCGCAAGCAGCACGAGATATTGCAAGCTACTGCCTAGAACGCGGAGTGCTTATCCTCACCTGCGGAACATACGGCAACGTTGTACGCCTATTACCTCCTCTAACCATCCCAGAAAATCTCCTTGAACAGGCATTAGATATTCTGGTTGAAGGTATCCGCTCAATCTAAAACATTCCTACACTCTAAAAGTGTTGTCCCCGTAGCGCGCATGCTACGGGGACAACACTTTAACAAGAAAAACTGCAATCTTCAGAACCACACCTGAAAACTTACCAGCAACTGACTAACGATGAGACGCCTTCTCCACCGAGAGAACCTTAAACGTTGAAAGCGGTTTTTCTCCTTTACCGCAAGACTCACGTGCCGGAGCAGTCTTCGTTTTAGCTGTGACAACAACCCACGAACGACCATCCTCATGGCGAACAATAGAGCGCTGAACACCCTTATGCGCAGACGAAAAAACTTGAGAAGACCCAGTATCCTGCCCACCATGAAGCAACGCATACTTTTCACGACGGTACTGCTCTTTAACCTCACGATACCGCCGATTAAGCTCATTGAGCTCTACCAGCTCTTCAACACATGCCTGACCATAAGACAACTTCTTGCGTAGAACCTTCGCCCGCGCCTTCTGCTCACGCCACAGTCGACTCTTACGCAACCGCGCATACTTCTTCTTCAACTGCCGGTACTCTCGAGACTTCTTAAGATTCTTCTTTTTCTTTGAGGACTTCTCACTTTTAACAGAAGAAAACGACAGCTGAGAAATAGTAGGCTCTTCTCCACCCTGAGCAAGATACTCACGAACAGCAACCTCTGCCACCTGATGAACCGCCGCAAGAGAAGAACAACCACGAATACCAGCCAACGACGGAACCTGATACTCCTCTAAAGACACCACCGCCATAAGAGCAGTAGCAGGAGTCAGCCGACCATACATATAACCAGCAGGCAACACCACACCGGTGGGAGCTAAACGATGCCCACCAATATGCGAACACTCCCAAACCGTCTCCGGAGGGCGAACCTGCTTGAGATACTGTGCAATAGGCCGTCCTGCTAACGCGCAACACCGATCACGCTTACCATGAGTACACAAAAATATGAGACTATGAGGAACCTTCTCAACACCCTTAATCTTCTGCGGTGAGTGCAACGGAAGAGAGAGCATCTTCTCTAAATGAGGAACCTCAAAACGGTACGTGTGCTGCTTCCCCTGTGCACTATTAACAATAAAAATGCGGTGTGTTTGACGCTTCTGCTGAGATTGACTTCCACGTGAAGCCGGCTCCCTAATAAACAACAGCTTATATCCGCGAAGTTTTTTAACCTTACGCGCAATTCTTCGAGCAAGTGCAGAATGAACACTGCCACCTTTGAGGATCTCTCGCCCCCACTGCCCTGGCACCTCAACACCAACCCATCCGCGGGTACGTGTAGCCGTCCCATAAGTTTCCCCCGCAACATTCTGAGAACAAGACTCTGGTGGAAGAACAGGGAAACGGATAGTAGAAAGAATCTCCTCATGCGAGCAGGGTGGGAGGGAGAGGGTGGTAGTCATATCTTCAGCTTAGCTGGGTATGCTAAGAGAGTCATATTTGTTTTGAGGAAAGGCACAGAAAATGAGTCAGGACAACCTCAGCTCATCTCATCAACATAATCCACCAGTTCGGGTTGATGTGTGGTTGTGGTCTGTGCGTATCTTTAAAACACGATCCTTAGCGCAGAATGAATGTAAAGCAGGGCACGTACGTATCGACGATAGCGCTGTTAAACCCTCGCGAACAGTAAAACCGGGAGACGTGATACGTGTACGATACCCCGGATATGAGAAGGTCCTGAAAGTTATTCGTACCATTTCTCGTCGAGTAGGCGCACCTATCGCGGTAACCTGTTACGAGGACTTATCCGAACCATACCCATCATATTTATTGCGTGGCGGTGTTCCCCGCCGTGAACCTGGCGCGGGGCGCCCAACAAAAGCTCAACGTCGTGAACTCAACAAACTTCGAGGATACGAAAAATCTTAAAATCTGATACTCAACCTATAGAGAGGAAAAGCTCTCTTCCGTCGACTCACCCCTGCCACTAGGATAGAGCGAGTGATACATGAAGAAACCCCAAACTACCGGTTAGCAAACCTCAACGACGCACCCATACTGCACACCTTCGCACAAAAGATGTTCCCTGACGCAACACCGTCCTACATCCCCCAAGAAGCAGTACAAACCTTCATCAACGAAAAACTCTCACAAAAAATCTTTGAAGAATACATCCGTTCAGAACACTACCAAGTAGGCATCCTCGAAAAGAACAAACAACCTGTCGGGTACACCGTCCTCTGCACCAACACCGCCGAAAACCCCGAAATCGTTGCAGAAGCAGCATGCTTAAGCAAGTTCTATCTAGACCCATCCGTACGCGGCAACGGAACAGCCCAAAAAATGATGGATGCCGTCTGCGAACAAGCACGACAAGCAGGCTTCACAACACTATGGCTCGGCACCGCAAAACTCAACATACGTGCCAACAAATTCTACGAAAAATACGGTTTCCGTATCGTCGGAGAACGCAAATTCTACCTCACCCAAGACATCTACGGAGACGACGTCATACGCCGTCTCAACCTCTAAACACCTGCCCCACACAAGTAGAGTAAAGATTATGTCAGCTACCCGCCCTGCACCCTCCAACACCTTGCACCGACAAATCCTTCACCTAGCAATACCAGCCTTCGGCGCACTCGTCGCTGAACCGCTCTTCGTCATGGCTGACTCTGCCATGATCGGACACCTCGGCACCGACAAACTAGCAGGACTCACCCTCGGCTCAACCATCATCCAAACAGTCATAGGGCTAATGGTGTTCCTCTCATACTCCACAACACCAGCAGTTGCCCGAGCCTACGGAAAAAATAACCTCGCTCAAGCCTACGCTGCAGGACGAAACGCGCTCTGGGTCGCCCTCGGACTAGGGGCACTACTTGGCATCTTAGGGTGGGTTTTCTCTCAACAGCTCTTCACCGCATTAGGAGCAGACACCGTCACCACCATCAACGCCCAAGAATACTTACACCCCTCACTACTTGGACTGCCCGCCATGCTCGGCGTACTCGCAATCGTAGGGGTGCTACGAGGTTTACAAGACACAAAAACCCCGCTCTATGTTGCCACCGTCGGCGCGATTGTGAACATCGTCCTCGACTGGGTGATGATTTACCTTCTGGGGTGGGGACTTGCCGGCTCTGCTATTGCTACCGCCACCGTACAATGGGGCATGTTCGCTGTCCTCAGCGTGAGTCTGTGGCGGGGTATCACCCGATACGGTGTGCAACTTGCACCCGAACTTTCGGGGCTTCGCCACGTATTTGCTCTCGGCTCATGGCTCATGTTGCGCTCGCTTTCTATGCGAGTGGCGTTACTCGGCACGGTTATTGTTGCCACACATCAAGGGCAGACAGCTCTTGCAACCTATCAGCTCACCATGAGCTTTTTTAGCTTTCTTGCTTTTGCACTCGACTCTTTGGCTATCGCTGCACAGGCTCTTTTAGGTAAAGAACTGGGTGCGCAGAACCTCAACACGGCACAAGGAAAAAACGCTGTTCTTGATCTTAAAAATGCTTTGGTGCGGTGGAGTCTTTATTTTGGTGTAATTACAGGAATTTTCTGTGCACTCATCGGTTTTACCAGTAGCTGGATTTTTAGTTCTGACCCGCACGTTCAACACCTTTTTGCGTTGTCCTTACTAGTTGTGGGACTCACCCAACCATTAGCCGCATATGTTTTTGTTCTAGACGGGGTGCTGATGGGCGCAGAAGACATGCGTTATCTTGGCATTGCTTCACTCATTGTTTTAGGTGCCTACGTGCCGTCACTTCTACTCGTTGACGTCCTCACCCCGCTCATGGGGCAGAGTGTGGCCTTTATCGCTCTATGGTTAGCGTATTCTACGGTTTTCATGGGTGCTCGTGCCGTGACTCTTGGCCGACGCGCTCGCACTGAGATATGGGTTCGGTAGGATGTGCAATAAAAATATTTGAACTAATTTTGAACCTTTATGATATATTGACTTGCATCACACATGAGCGGTTCTGTTGTCAACGAACTTTGAAAATATAAATAATCACACAAAGTGTATTTCGACGTTGACAGTGGATGTTCAATATCTTTTGAGCAGGTAAAGAGATGTCATCCCGTAAAAAAGTATTAAAAATAATATTAATATCTATCTTTATACTTTCAGGATTTATTGGTTCAGTTTCAGAATCAACTTACGATATGTCCTTCGCTAAAACCGCTCTGGACATATCTGATAGCGTTACAGCAATCGGCTGGATATATTTTGCAGGATATCTTACTGAAGCAGTAGCATCAGCAACTTTAGGGTCAAAGATAGACGCAATTGGTCCCATAAAAGCAGTCATAATATTTACTTCATTAGCTTCTTTGCTGCTTATCACTGCTGGTCTATCTAACCTCATATTTGGTGTTACCAGCATTATTCTTATAGTACTTTTAGCTGGAGCTATCGACTTTATCAATCAGTTAGTTGGAATTGCTCACGAATCAGCACTTCCCGAAGTCTTCGGCGATGACGAGAGAAGTCTCATCCAATTTTCCGGTCTTGATTCATCGGTTCGGTCTATATCATCTATCGCCGCACCCGTTATATCCGGCGCAATTATTTTCGACTTCCCAGGATTTAAGTCATTAATTATTGTAGGAATACTCTATGGGCTAAGTTATACCTTACTTGTTTTCTTCTTATCAACGGTCAAAAACCAACAGATGGGAGTAACTATTGGACAGCAGGCACACTTAACAGAAAAGTCTGAGCATAACCAGCAGGAAAAATTAGATGGAACTTTAGAAGAAAAGCCAGCAGAGAGTACGAGTCTTCCTAACGGTTTCCAGCAGACGCTATCTTACATTTTAAGGTCACCGTCGTGGAGATATTTCCTTGTGATTGACACGTTAGCTACGGTTGCCATATCCACAGTTCTACTGCTCCTATTCGCGCTATTGGTACACGAATTTACCTTAGACACATCTTCTGCTGGTTTAGTTTTAGGAGCTATGGCTCTAGGATCTTTTATCGCAGCATTTTTTATTGGAAAATCTACAAAAGATACTATTTCCAAATTATTTGGTATTGGATGTTTTATCACCGGTTTAGGAGGTGCCATCATTGCTCTATCCTACGGAACACTAAGCATTGCTATGGTTGGGGCATTTATCTTAGGGTTCGGTAGTGTCTTTCAGCTGAGAGGGATGACCCTTCTTATCCAGCTCAACGCCCCTCAAGGAAAAATTGCTGCTTGGTTCTCCGTCATAGATACTGTTGAACTAATTTTCAATGCAATAACAATAATTATTGCCGCATATATCATGGATAAATTTGGTGGAACACCAGTTTTCCTAGTTGTTGCTATCATCTCAATACTATGCTCAATAGCTTGGCTAGCTATTAAAAATACTTACCACTTTACGACAGCAGCCCAACAGCAATAATGAAAGTATATTTTCACTCAACTACCCACGGTAGGAACCCATGAGAACCTAAGATGCTTGAAAACCTACATGATGACTAAGACCAAGACAAGGCTCACCACAGCCGCAACCACACTCGCAACAGCACCCAAAACAACAGCACTCAACCCCGTCGTCATAATCTTCCGAAGATGAACATTAGTGCCCATCGCACCCATCGCAACAGTAATCAACACAGTTGACAGAACCTCAGCACCCCTCAACACGCTGCTAAGAACACCATCAAACCCCATATAGCTCAATACTGAACGCAAAAATACTGCAATAAGAAAACCCACCACAAAAAGTGGCAACAACGGTGGCCGCTTCTGAGACGACACCCCACGACGAGCTTTCTCTTGCCCCTGCCGATACCCCACATAAGCAACCAAAGGAGCAAGAAGAACCACACGACCCAACTTCGTCACCGTAGCAGTTGCCACCACATCCGTACCGATAAACCCAGCACCCGCAACAACCTGACCCACCTCATGGATAGAAGTACCAATCCAAACCCCAGCCTGCTCGGACGAAAGACCAAACTGAACAGCTAAAGCCGGAATAAGAAACATCAAAAATGTTCCAAACAGTGTTACACAAGCAATAGCAGTAGTCGCAGAAGACTCCACATCCTCTTCGGAATCATCTTTTTTCTCTAACACCGCAGACATACCAGCAACCGCAGAAGCACCACAAATAGCTGTACCCGTCGCAATAAGCATACGAGAATTATGGGCAACACCCATCAAACGTCCGCACCACAACGTCACCAGATACGTGCTCAGCACCGTGACCGCAATGATAAAAAGCACGCCCCAACCTAGCCCAAGAATGTCAGGAATTGCCAGACGCAACCCCAAGAGCACAACACCAACCCTCAAAAACGTTTTACTCGAATACGTCAAACCTGCTGAACAAGAATCGGGGATAAGACCCACATTCCGCATCAAAATGCCGAGAACAATCGCCAACAGGAGAACGCTAACAAGCTGAAACCCCGGAATAAACGTGATGAGATAAGCTCCCACTGTTAACGCAATTGCAAAGAGAATACCGTGTAAGCGGGAGGTAAAAGTACTGAACATAAACTAAACATAACCCATATCTACGATACGTACACCAAGATATGACAGCTTCAACGTTTAAGACAGAGAACAGAATGATGATCTAAAATTCGTCATGCTAAGAAGCTCACGATGAATCGTTGTATCGCCCGTAAGTTCAGGGTGAAAAGAAATACCCATAACATTGCCCTGCCGAACACCGACAACCTGCCCACCATGATGAGCTGTTACCTGAACATCTTGACCCACTCGACTCACTCGAGGCGCCCGAATAAAAGCCGCATGAACAGGGTGTAGCTGTTCATCTGCCCCACGCCAAAGAACCTCTGTCTCGGCAGAATCAACCTGCGAACCAAAAGCGTTACGATCTACAGAAATATCAAGAATATCGAGTGTTTGCTGACCCGGTGCAGGGTCGTCTACAGTGTGCGCTAACATGATGATCCCAGCACAAGTACCTAACGTTGGTACACCTGAGATAATAGCTTCGCGTAGGGCATCCCGTACCCCAAAAATACGAGTAAGACGGTCAATGGTAGAAGACTCTCCACCGGGAAGAATCAACGCGTCTAACCCATGAAGGTGCTCAGCCTTTTTAACAAGAACTACCTGCGCACCCAGAGATTCCATCATTTGTGCGTGTTCTGCGACGCCACCTTGAAGGGCAAGAACACCAACAGTTTTACTGTTCCCAGAATTGTTAACAATAGTGGTCAATGTTTGTACCCTTCGTGTTTTTCTCGCGCAAACTTATACAGATAAAATCTGTGGCTAAACTAAGCATATTTATTGTCTATGCGTGGATTCTATTCTGTGCTATTGAGCCATATTAATAGGCTCCTATAAATACTTGTGGGTGCTATGTGCCCGTTCTAAGGGGGTACGTAGCGCCCACAAGAATTTTTGTGTAATTACAATTCTTACCAGCCGCGCTCAGCTAAACGGTGAGGTGCTGGAAGGTCCGCAACATTAATACCAACCATCGCTTCACCCAAACCACGAGAAGCCTCAGCGATAACAGCAGGGTCGTTATAGAACGCAGTGGCCTTAACGATGGCACGTGCACGAGCAACAGGGTCACCAGACTTAAAAATGCCAGAACCAACAAAAACACCATCTGCACCAAGCTGCATCATCATTGCAGCGTCAGCAGGGGTTGCCACACCACCAGCAGTAAAAAGAACCACCGGAAGTTTTCCTGTGCGTGCCACTTCCACAACGATGTCGTACGGTGCAGCAAGCTCTTTAGCTTTCACATACAACGCGTCAGGAGAGGTCGCATATAGTGCTTGTAGTTCAGCAATCTCAGATTTAATCGTGCGAATATGCTTTGTCGCTTCAGAAACATCGCCCGTGCCAGCTTCGCCCTTAGAACGAATCATCGCCGCACCTTCAGCAATACGGCGAAGTGCTTCACCCAAATTAGTTGCACCACACACAAAGGGAACAGTGAACTGCTGTTTATCAATATGATTCACGTAATCAGCAGGAGAAAGAACCTCAGATTCATCAATGTAATCCACCTTGAGAGATTGAAGAACCTGCGCCTCAACAAAATGTCCAATGCGTGCTTTAGCCATTACGGGGATAGACACCGCGTTAATAATGTCTTCAATCATGTCGGGGTCACTCATACGAGCAACGCCACCTTGAGCACGAATATCGGCAGGCACACGCTCCAGTGCCATCACCGCAACAGCACCAGCATCTTCTGCAATTTTTGCTTGTTCAGCGTTGACGACGTCCATAATGACGCCACCTTTGAGCATATCTGCTAATCCTCGTTTGACGAGGGGAGATCCATGAAGTTCAGTATTTTCAATCATGGTCTCTACTGTGCCCTAAAACGCTGGTCTAAGATAGAGCCAAGAATCAACAAAAATTTTAGACCACTAGGTGGAACTACTACACTCCTATGCACACCTCAGCTTCTGTAGAACTACCCATCACCCTTAACCGCAACCTCACAACCTCACTACCAAGCCAACTGGCAGAAAAAATACGCGAACTCATCCTCAATGGCACACTCATCGCATCAGACCCGCTACCCTCAACACGAACACTCGCTCAACGTCTCAACGTCTCCAGAGGAACAATCGTCTCCGCTTACGAACAACTCACTGCAGAAGGATACTTACACACCACACACACCGGAACAACCATCAACCCCCACCTACCTCACCCCCACAACAAACACCACACCAATACGCCACAGCCCACCACACCAACACACCTTTCCACTAGTCACCTGAGAACACCTCAAAACACCATTATCGACCTACGGCCAGGCACCCCAGACACCTCCACACTCGCCAGCACACCATGGAGAGCAGCATGGAGAACCGCAGCAGCCAACGTCGGAACAACATACCCTGCCACAGGTTCTCCCACCCTCAAAAAAGAACTAGCCGAACACCTGCGAATCACCCGAAACGTCATCACCCACCCCGAAGAGCTACTCATCACATCAGGAGCACGAGACGGATTTAGACTCACCCTCTCAACACTAAGAACCATCATCAAAGACCGCCCACTACGTATCGCCGTTGAAAACCCAGGGTACCCCTCACTACAAAAAATTCCTGCCACCTTCGGACACACCATCATGCCGATACCCCTCGATACACAAGGACTCAACCCCCAACACCTACCTCCTCACACCCCACCAGATATCATCCTTCTTGCACCAAGCCACCAATACCCACTAGGCACCACCATGCCTATCACACGCAGACTCGAACTGCTCGAATGGGCACACAAAAACAAAGCCCTCATCGTCGAAGACGACTACGACTCCGAACTGCGTTACACAGGAGACCCCGTCCCCGCGCTCGCTTCACTCACTCGCTCACATCATCTAGCATCACACTATGATTGTGTCGTTACCCTCGGATCGTTCGCTAAAACCCTCTCCCCAGCCGTTGGGCTAGGCTACCTTCTCACTCCGCAACACCTACATGAGCCACTTAGCACGCTCAGAACCCAGCTCGGCTCACCTGTCTCTGCCATTACTCAAGAAGCGATGACACTCCTCCTACAAAACGGTACGGTACGCCGTCATATTGCAAAGATGCGAAGAACTTACGCCACAAGACGTCGTCTTGTACAAAACTATTATGACCACAGCAAACTTTCTCAACAGTGCACACTCCTACCCATGGACGGCGGGCTACACGCCATCCTCAAATTCACGTCGAGAGCGCACCTCAGCGCAGAAGAACAATACCTCAAAGAACAAAAGGTTGTAGCGCGAGCTAAAGAACAAGGAGTATCCGTCAGAAGCTTAGGAGAATACTGGTCGCATAATGGTATGCCGCGTCAAGACTACGGGCTAATCATCGGCTTCGGTGCAGTATCAGAACGGTACCTCGAACAAGCAATGACACTGCTAACCCGCATCATCTGCAATCCCTAAAACAGACTCTGAGAATTATCAGTTCTCTACTCGCACGAAAATACTCTTTTCCGATAGCCTTATACCGTGACTCAAAACCGTACCCACTCAAAATCTTCAAACAACCAATCAGAGCAGAAAAAACAGTTGCTAAGCCAGTGGACTGCCGTCCACGCATCAATATACGTTGTATTCGGTCTCATCACGTTATTCATGGTGAACCCCAGTCTTGACGTACTTCGCTATACGATTTCACCATTTATGGTCATATTGGCAGTTGTGCATAGCTACCTATACAAAACTTTATCTGCAACAGAAAAAGACAAGAGTCGGTTTCTCTTTGTCACCTCGTCCGTAGTGTTGTGCATAACTACGCTGATATATCTATTTTTTGCACGGGAAGAAACTTCAGCCGGAGTTATCCTCGGAATAGGATGGTGTATTTCTGGTGCTGCGCAAACCATCTTTTCAAACAAGTTAAAGAACAACAACGCACTTGCTAAAGATTGGCGTTTCGAAGGAATCATGATGCTTGCAACAGGGCTGAGCTTCTGGGCTGTGAGCGGTATCGGCGATAGAGCCATGCTTGGAGTGTTCAGCTGTGGCGCAATCATTACCGGTGTGTTTCTAAGCACCGGTGTTATCACGTGGCACCGGCTCGGGAAACCTCTAGAAATATAGAACACCTACAAAACGACGTCTCTTACCTCATCCAAGTTCCCAGTAGCTTGAAGTTTTCTTTGGGGAAATACACACGACAAGCTGAAAGATTAACATTCTCTGCATGCTCGCCGGTTAACGAGTAGACTGGATGAGACACATCAGGAGGAAAGTTTAGTGGTACAACAGCGCCCTAGAGGTTTCAAAGAGCAGGTGACAGGGCCGCTCGTCATCGCCTCAATTCTAGCCGTCGTTGCGTTTTGGGGAACCTTCATCACTGCAACAGGTGGAACAAATAACCGCCCACAATATGTTTTAGCGTTTACGGTTGCTGGTGCAGTTTTTATCGTTACCATCGTTGTTTGTGCAACATTAATTCTTATTGAAAAACCGAACTCTCCTGAACTAGGGCAAGGTACCGGAATCAACCGTTCTTCAGCAAAACTTTACGCCGAAGCCCGTGCCCGACGTGAAGCCCAAGCACGCGCAGAAAAAGCACAACAGAAAACCTCTCAAGAGGAGAAAAACTCTCAAGAGCGTTAAAGACGTTGTGACGATAAAACTTAAAATAAATATGCTGGTGACGAGGGAAAACTCGTCACCAGCATATTTTTTAGCTATTGACAATGTCTATATGAAGAACCACTGGCTCTTCCACAATACGACGGACAACCTGCGCTACAGTCCGTACGGTATCTGGAACATTCGCACTCGAGGTTGTTCCTAAACGAAGAACAATATTTAGTTGGGGAGTCTGCACCGCACTCTGTGAAGAACGAGAACGATCAGAGTCAATACCCTTTTTCTGCTCAGATGAGGCAGACCCGTTAAGGGTTTCTCGAACCGTTGAACCCACCGTAGAGTTAACCGCGCTCATCGCCCGCAAAATACGTGTAGCACCAGCATAATGAGGGTAGATTTTCTCTACACCCTCTACCGCTAATACTTCCTTGCGTATCCGAGAAATATCAATTGATAATTCAGAACCTTGGTATTCTTCTTGCGTGTTATTTTGGGAATCAGAATCGTGGGAGGAATGTGGCTCAATATGAATGATTTGTGGCATATCACGCACCTTTCCGGTATTCGAAGGCAGCTTCGTCGCGGAGCATCCCCCAAGCACCAGTTTTCTTCTGACGTGTGTGTTGCGTTTGAGCAGCATCAAAAATATCTTGAATCGTCACGTTCACCATCTGAACGTTCAGCTCACTAATACGCTCAATTTCTTTGAGAATCAGTGTTCGTAACTCTTCAGCAGCGTTGTCAATAACTGTGCCAAAACGAATAGATGCAGTGACATTAACCGTAATGGGGGAATCGATAACAGTCACATCACCATCAAGATGGCATTTACCAATAACGACGTCCTCTAACTCATCAGCGGCTGAACGGATAGCTGAGATAACTGAACCTTCCGTCTGTGTTAGACGGTCAAACTCGTTATCTGAGCGTAGGGGGATAGAACGTCCAGCTTTAGTTTCGAGAGCAATATTATTCAAGAGCGTATCAATCCAGCTCGTATCCTTATTTTGCTCTTTAAGGTCATGCTCAGAGAGCTCAGCGGTGAGTGTGCCGAGCTTACGTAGCGCCTTGACCCGTTGTGTACATACAGGACATTGATCAATATGTTCTGTTGTTTTTCTATGGGCTACCGTTTCATTATTTTCGTGTTCATCATCCAACCAGTCACTTAAGACGCTGAGAGGGATTCTACAATCAGACATTATTTCCAGCCCTCCAATCCATCAAGCAGTGCGATTCTTGCTCGAGCAAGTTTTCCTCGAACACTAGATTCGCTAATCATCAATGTCTGTGCAATTTCTTTATATGAGGCTCCACCAAGTTCCCTCATCACCCATATCTGCCGTTGCTGAACGGGTAATGTTTTGAGCACTTCGGAGAGCGCACCCATCTGTGAACCCGTAATAGCACTTTGCTCAGGAGTAGCTCCTGCAGCGACGGGTTCGGGTGAATTATCAATGTCGGCGTTGAGCTTACGCGCTCTAATAAGATCGATTCCTTTACGGTTGACAAGCATCATGAGCCAGCTTTTAACACGTTCAGGGTTCTCGACCGTATCCATTTTCTTCCACGCCTGAATAAAGGTTTCTTGGAGAACATCGTCTGCGTCAGCGGTGCTTCCTGTTAACCGAATAGCGTAGGCCCTCATGGAAGGAGCATGTCTACGTAATAGAGCTTGAAATGCGTCTGAATCGCCGTTTGCAGATCTTTCGCACAATAATGCGTCAGATAGTCCTGCTACTCTATCGGGGGTGAGTAATGCCATGTGTTTTCCTTCCCGGTCTCACAAAAACACAAGGCAGAACCAACAACATTAATAACTCGTGTGGTTCTGCCTTATGTGTTCTAAGGGTTAGTTTACCCGTTGTGTGTCCTTGGACATCATGGCGCGAATCCCGCCGGTCAAATAGACCGTTACAGGAATTTCTTGTCCTGTAAGGGCATCTAAACCAGCAACAGTCTTATCAACTGTTTCCCGTAGTGAGAGCGGGTTTGCGCCCTGTCGAACTTCAACCTTGACAAATAATCCAGAGGTTTTCTTGGGGAGTTTAAGTGCCGTAACACTTGTACTTAGAACGTCAGGGTTTTGCTCAAAAGACTCTTTGACAGCGTCTTTAGCGAAACTAGCAGCAAGTTCTGTGCGTCCCTGAGAGCCCTGCGACTTTACCGAGTGCTGACTAGAAGCTACAGAATGAGCGCGGTTACCATGCTGAGCAAAAATCCAACGTACCAGAAGGAAAACGACGATGACCGCTAGAACAACAACTCCGACTGTTACCCAGCTAAAACCCCAAGGAGTTGCAGCTGCCGCAAACACATCGCGTGCTGGCTGTTCTACCTGATCAACAGCATCATTCCAGTACTGTGCCAAAGGCTCAGAGACTTTCAACGCGATAAGCCCTGCACCTAAAGCAAGGAATATTAAGCCGAAGAGGGTCAGTAAGATTCTATTGAGTGCGCGAGGTGCGTTACCCATCTTTATGCCACCAGCCCTTCTCCAGTAACAGTGACCGAAGCGCGCATTGTCGGTACAAAACCGTATGCGTCCAAGGTTTTTTGTGCAAAATCAGTGATTTCTTGAGTCGGTACAACCGAACCAGAGGTCGGAACAATCTCTACAACAGCCTTAGCGTGGTAGATACTTGTGGTGACCTGCTCCTGATTGAAACCGAATTGACGGCGTACTGCCTCGCTCATTGCCGCAGCGATGACTTTATCATCTGCAACAAAAGCGACTCTCTGGCGAGATCCTAAAGAATGCTTTGCCAAAGTCCCAGGCGACAACGCCTTTTGAACAGCGAAGATACCGAGGATGACAAGAACAGCGCCCGTTAGGTAGAGTGCCCAGTTAGGTATGCCTGAAGGTAGCTGAGCTACACCATCAAACATCTGTTCACCGCTGAGCAAAAGAGCCTTCTGCCCTGCCATGCTCAAAACTAGTTCAATACCAGCCCAAAGAATGACGGCGAGCAATAAGACCGCGAAGAAAATGGAGACGCCAGCACGTGAAGAGTGCGTTTCGCGACGAACCATATATTTAACAAACGGCCCTGGAGCGCGACGAGCGGTGGGATATTCTTCGACATATTCTTGATGACGACTCATTGAACACGCACCTGCTTTCCGTACTCGGTAATACCTGAAATGCTGACATTTACTGCGCCAATCTCACGACCAGTAATCTCACTGGCCTGTGCGATAACTAGCGCACGAGCGCGCTCCACCAAATCAAAGACCGTGCCACCCATTTCTTGAAGAAAGTCAGGTGAAGTGGGAATCTCGTCGAGACGTGGAGCACGAAGCGGTATAGAAATGTTCACGCCGAGCTTACCTGAGTGATCGGTGAGCGTCGTCTTAATATCAGACGACGCCACACCGAACGCCTCAGAAGCAACAGCAGTGCACACGGTAACCAGAGCCTTGCGGGCAACAATCGTGTTTCCGCGACTACTTGAATTCATTGCTTGTACTTTCGTGGACTATTCACCGAAGTGACATGGATTAGTTGGAGGAAGAGCCCTTTTTATTTACGAGAGACTTCCATGCTTCATCAAGGTTCAAAGAACCGTTTTCGAGCATTGCCCCGAGGAATCCACCTGCTGCAAGGAAAATTACAGCGAGGAGGAATCCGCCAAATCCATGATCAAGTGCTGCATATGCAAGCACTGCGGCTACTAATAATCCGATTAGAGTCTTACTCACTACTTAACACGGCTTTCAGTTTTGGTTTCTTCTTCTACTTCTTCTTCGTCATCTTCAGAAGCAACATGAACATCGAGAATTTCGATGTTTACTTCAGTTACCTCAAGACCAGCGAGGTCTTCAATTGCCTTGATGACGGAGTTACGTGCGTCTTCAGCAACCTTGTAGAGGGGGTAAGGGTACTCAACAACGAGGGAGAGATCTACAGCAGCCTGAGTCTGGCCAACCTCTACAGAAACACCCTGCTTGAGGTTTTCTTCCTGACCAGCGAAGGAACGAATAGCGCCCAATGCGCGAGCTGCGCCGCCACCAAGTGCGTAAACGCCTTCTACGTCGCGAAGAGCGAGGCCAGCAATCTTAGCGATAACTGCGTCATTGACGTGGGTGGTACCCTGACCGCTATCTGCGCCAATGTTCTTTGCAGGACCAGAGGAAGCTGAAGTGCTCTTGGACTCTACATCTGCAGGGGTTACCTTAGTGTTCTGTGCCATGATTCTTTCTCCTTGCGAGTTTACTGTCATAATGGCTAAAAAATTTTTAGATAACGGCACCCCAAGAGATATTGGTCGAAGCGCCTGAGGTGCCGTCACTAATAAGACGAAACGACAAGAGAAAATGTCACGGTATTTTCTCAAAAATGTTCAGTGGACTTATGTTTTTGCTGATTTACTAGCTGTTTTACTTTGAAGAATTTTCTCGGAAACGCATCAACCTCAAAGAATTAAGAACCACAATCACCGAGCTAGAAGCCATCGCAGCGCCAGCAATCATCGGGTTCAACAATCCCAAAGCAGCCACAGGAATAGCAATAAAGTTATACCCAAACGCCCACACAAGATTAGACATAATCAGCCTCAACGTTGCTCGTGAAAGCTCAATTGCTGTCACGATAGAACGTACATCGTTACGCATCACCGTCATATCAGATGCTTCCATGGCAATATCTGTTCCAGAACCCATCGCAATACCAAGATGGGACTGCGCCAAAGCAGCCGCATCATTGACACCGTCACCCACCATGGCAACGCGTACCCCACCTTCTTGAAGGCGTTTAACAGTCTCTACCTTTTGAGATGGTGATACCCCAGCAAAAACATCCTCATCTGCAATACCCACTTGATGTGCGATAGATTCTGCAACAGGCTGAGCGTCACCGGTTAGTAACACTGGACGTAGTCCCTGCTTCTTTAATGCGGCAATAGCCGTTATTGCATCATCTTTTGGCGTATCTTGAAGCGCGATGAGAGCAGCTGGGGTGGCGTCAACAGCAACCATGACCACCGTTAAGCCCCGTTCTTGCTCCTGCCGTAATAAGAGGGCATCTTTCTCACTCAACTGCACTGAATGCTCCTCAAGGAAAGAACGCTGCCCAACCATCACAGTGTGCTTTTGCCCCGAAGACCGTACGCATGCTTGTACGCCGCCACCTGCGGTCATCGTAAAATCTTCTACAATTGGCTCAACCACAGAACTATGATCAGCGTTGACATGACGGATAATTCCCTGAGCAATAGGATGCTCTGAACGTTTTTCAACACATGCAGCATAGGTAAGAGCCTGCTCAACAGTAAGACGCGAGGAACTACCGCTGAGCGGCAACGTATGAACGACGTTAAACTTTCCTGCAGTAACTGTTCCTGTCTTGTCGAAAATAATTGCACCAATATCGCGAGTATCTTCTAGCACTTGTGCAGAACGAATCAGAATACCTAGCTGATAAGCACGCGTGGTTCCCGCAAGAAGCGCAGTAGGAGTTGCAAGACCCAAGGCACAAGGGCATGCAATCACCAAAACAGATACTGAGGCAATGAAAGCGCTATTGACGTCCTGAGAGAACACCCACCACGCAAGGAATGTCAGCACCGCAATCACAAGAACTACCGGAACAAAAACCGCAGAAATCCTATCTGCTAGACGCGCAATAGGTGCTTTAGTTGCCTGAGCCTCAGAGACAAGAGCACCTATCTGAGCTAAAGTCGTCTCTTCCCCCACACGGGTGGCCCTGACCGTCAAAGCACCAGAAAGATTGACCGTAGCACCTGTGACGGTATCTCCCACTCCAACCTCAACCGGAGCAGATTCACCGGTCACGAGAGACATATCAACAGAGGATTTTCCTTCAACCACCTCACCATCGGTGGCAATTTTTTCCCCAGGTAAGACAAGAAACTCATCATCTGGCATAACATCTTGAGCCGGAATCTTGACCTCTTGACCATGACGAAGAATACGAGCTTCTTTAGCGCCCAGTTCAAGAAGCTGATGAAGAGCGCGAGAAGAACGCTGCTGAATACGCTGTTCGATGTAACGTCCTATCAAGAGGAAAAAAGCAACCATCGTTGAAGAATCAAAATAAAGTTGATGGCTATGCGCAGAATGAGCGTGCACAGCTGCTGTCATTGCAGGGTCGATCAGCAACTGAGCTAAAGAAAAGAAATAACTAGAAAGAACACCTAGCGAAATGAGAGTGTCCATCGTAAACATACCATGTCGCAGATTGGCCCATGCTGCACGATGGAAAGGAATCGCTGACCAAAACACCACTACACTCGCAAGGAGTGCAACCGCCCAACCCCAATGCGGAAACTGAACAGAAGAAAACATCGATATAAAGAACACCGGAACAGCAAATACTGCTGTAACCCAGATTCTTTGTTTGAGAGAATCTAACTCTGTATGCTCAGGAGAAGAAGACGCTCCTTGGCTCATCGTTGGTTCTTTAAGCTGTGCCGTATACCCAGCTTTTTCAATCGTGCGAATTAGTTCTTCAGCTTCTACACCTTCTGGAACAAGTACTCGAGCGGAAGATAACGGCAAATTAACGGAAGAGTCCACTCCGTCAATTTTGTGCAATTTGCGCTCTACCCGCCCAACGCAGGAAGCGCAGGTCATGCCTCCAATATGAAGATTGATAACGCGTTGGTTTTGTTGCTCGTTCACAGTTATTTTCCTAGAGGTTAAGAAGGGGTATAAAAGGCAGAGGGCACCTCAGCTCCATGAGAACGATGAGGTGCCCTCAAGGTCAGTGAGGACTAATCCACTAGGGTGAAGCCGGCTTCTGCGATGGCCTCACGAATCTTATCTCTACTTAACTCTTCTTCGTGTGAGATAGTGACGGTGGATTCTCCATCTTTTACAACGTCCACGTTGACCTCTTGCACTTCAGAAAGCTCTTTGAGCTCTTCTTCTACGCTCATTGCGCAGTGGTTGCAGGTCAGTCCTGTTGCTTTGACAATAGTTTCTGTCATGATATTTTCTCCATATTTTTAGGTTTTATGGTGTACAAGGAAAGCTTATTTAGGAGCGTAAAAGCCGTGAAATTGCGGCACTAGCTTCAGAAACTTTATGCTCTACGATGCGGTGGTCTCCTGTGCGCTGAGATTCTTCTGCCGCGTGAACAACACAATGTCCGATATGTTCTTCGAGCAAGCCGATAGAAACAGCATGTAGTGCCTTATTAGCTGCTGATATTTGCGTCAAAATATCAATGCAATATTGGTCTTCTTCTACCATGCGTGAGATACCACGGATTTGCCCCTCAATGCGACGTAACCTTTTGAGATACGCTTCTTTTTCAGAGGTGTATCCGTGAGGCGGTGAGGTCTTTGAGTGGACTTCTTCTTGGCACATGTTGCACGTTCCCTCCGTAGTGTTTGGTGTTCGATGAGGAAAACACCCACCTCCAAGATATACCCCCTAGGGGTATAAAACAAGAGGTGTCAAGAATGTATTTATTTCTGCAAAAAACCACGAAAGACGCTTCTACCCTCCCCAGAAAACTAAGCTTAGGTTAGTGTTAACCCCATGGCTTCTTTTATCGAGGACTACGCATTATTATCTGATATGAACACTGGAGCGCTTGTCTCCCGCGCAGGATCCATTGACTGGTTTTGCGCCCCAAGATTCGACTCCGGTGCCGTGTTCGCCGCCCTACTAGGGGACAGAGAACACGGACGATGGCTGCTTGCGCCCCTAGAATCAGTAAACCCCGCCCCCGTAGAAGAAGTTCGTACAGAACGCTCCTACCGAGAAAACACCTTCACTCTCCAAACCATCTGGCACATCGGAGACGCCAGCGTACGCGTCACAGATTTTATGCCATTAACCGGCGGAACCTCCATCGTACGAAACGTCGAAGGACTCACCGGAGAGGTCGTCATGCTCCACGAGCTCACCATGCGATTCGACAACGGAAAAACAACACCATGGGTCACCCGCTACACCGACGGAGACACCGACCCCATGGTCATCGGAATGGCTGGACCTCACGCGCTCGTCTTCCGTGGAGATACCATTCCCGACACCCAACATGGTGCCCATACCGACACATTCGTTGTATCTGCCGGACAACACTATTCTTTCTCCCTGAGCTATTTCGCTTCAAACCACAACCCGCCCGCACCCATCGACTATGACACCGCCTTGACCTACGCCAACGAACAATGGAGCGAATGGTCAGAACTTTTCACTACAGGGCGCAACGAACCAGCACCAGAAACATCATCACGCCCTGTCATCACCGCAACAGAAGCTGTCTCAGATTCAACGAACACCAACGAAACCGCTGTTTGGGCAACACGCTCTATCGGTGAAGCTCTCAACACTGAAAATGACCCTGTGACCAATACGCAACTACCAGAAATTGATTCACAGACCTATCACGAACTCGCGCAAACAGCAACGCACACCATCCTGCCAAACACCGCAGAAGACACCCAAAATGAGCACGATGCACTCTACCGAGAAGCACGGCTACGCGCACTACTCACACTACGCGCCCTCATCTCCCGAGAAACTGGCGGACTCGTCGGTGCCCTCACCACATCGCTACCTGAAACCCTAGGCGGTAGTAGAAACTGGGACTTTAGATTCTCATGGCTACGAGACGTCGCCATGGCAATGGACGTGACCCTTACACACGGACACGAACGAGAAACTGCCCAACTAAGAAACTGGATACTTCGTGCCGTAGCAAATAACCCTCAAAAACTTCACGCCGTCTACGGTGTCGCCGGAGAAAAAGACGACCTAGACCGTCGCCTCGCATTACCAGGCTACGAAGGTTCACAACCGGTTCGCTCAGGTAACGGCTCAGGAGAATACTTCCAAGCAGACGCTCTAGGGCAAATGCTCGTCACCTTCGCAAACTTGCGTCATAACGGGGTAGGGGAGGACCACCTATCATGGCCGCTACAAAAAGAACTCCTCAACTCAGCCGTTGAACGAATCGGACAAGCAGACCGATCACTGTGGGAAATGCGAGCAGAACCTCGCATCTACACTCATTCTCAAGTCATGCTATGGGCAGCCTTTAACGCCGGAGTATCAGCGGTTGAAGACTATGGTCTTGCTGGAGACGGAGCATTATGGGCACATTGTCGAGACAGCCTTGCAGAAGAAATTCTCGAACACGGCTACAACCCAGAATTGAATTCCTTCGTGCAAACCTACGACGGAACCACCGTAGACGCCTCCTTATTGCAACTTCCACAGGTAGGCTTCTTAGATTGGTCTGACGAACGCATGCTCGGCACTGTCCGCAGAATTGAACAAGAATTACAGCATGCTAGCGGAATGATTTATCGCTACATTAACCGCAACGGGTTTGACGGTTTTGAAGACCAAGATAACCTACACTGTGCAGCTTCGCTCTGGTTAGCAGAACAATACATACGTTCTGGTCGAGAACAAGACGGGCGAAGAATTCTCGATACAGTACTGGGGGTTGCGAACGACCTTAACCTGATGAGCTCAGAATACGATTTCACCGCTGAGCGAATGACAGGTAACTTCCCGCATTCTCTAGCGCATATATCTTTGATTCGTACCGTAGAAGCTCTAGGTTTATAACCACCAGAACTTTCAAGGAATATAATCTATAACCACTGGTCAAGAAGGAGTTATAGATTATATTCCTTTTTTGGCATATTGAGCGGCTTGATGAGCGCACACCATCAATTGCACCTGATGGAAAATCATCAACGGAACAATCAAAACACCCACCTGAGAACTACCAAAAATAACAGCAGCCATCGGAAGACCCGTCGCTAAAGATTTCTTCGTTCCACAGAACTGAATAGCGATAATGTCCTGACTGCTAAACCCAGCACGAGAAGCAACCGCACGTGTTAGCCACAACATGGCGTACACAAAAAGTATTGAAAAAATTACTAGAAGAGATAACTGCCACCAGCTAATACGGCTCCAAACACCGTGAACAATACCCTCAGAAAAAGCCATATAAACCACCATGGCAATAGAGAGACGATCCACCTGTTTTGTCACCGGACGGTGCGCAAAATCTGCACTCCAACGACGCATCAGCTGTCCTGCAATAAAGGGTGCAAGTAACTGTATAGCAATGTCCAAAAAGATATTTCCACTAATGGTAATGCCATCAGAGTGCATCAAAAACATGACTAAAAGAGGTGTAGCAAAAACCCCCGTAATGTTCGAGACAGAGGCAGAAACAATTGCACCAGCAACATTACCGCGAGCAATAGAAGTAAAGGCCACAGAAGATTGCACCGTTGAAGGAACAAGAGTCATATAAAGAATCCCTAAATATAGCTCATGCCCCAGCACCATACCCATCGGGAACAGAAGAACCCCCATGAAAGGGAAAACAATAAAGGTAAAAGCAAGAATCAGCAGATGAAGACGCCAATGCTTTAACCCCTCTAAAGCCTGCTGAGGAGAAAGACGAGAACCATAGAGAAAGAACAATAAAGCAATAGCAATTTTTGTTGCGAACGAAAAACTCTCAGCAAAAGCGCCTGTGGCTGGGGCAATAAAAGCAATCACCGCTGCCAGCACAATCAACATGATGAGCGGGTCAGCGGTGATGCGTGGAATACGAAGAGCCATAGAGGCTATTTTACGATACGGCCCTCATCGTCATTGCCTTCTTCTGCAGATGTAGAAGTATATGACGTTTCTTCACTCTTTGATTCCTGTACATGATTCTCAGCTGGCATCTGAGGGCGCAAATGCGGTGGAACCCATAGCGTGAAGAGGGTGTCAGATATGCGGCGGTCACGCTCGGTAGCTGGCTCCTTCTTCTGCGTCTGAACGATACCCCAATGCTCATTATCAGCACGTTCTGGGTAGATATTCATGAAGTCTGTTGCCTGCAACGGATCTGGCCATAGGCGAGCAGGCTCAGCCGCTGGAACAGCAGAAAGAGGATATGGCGGGTTGGTCTTCGGACGCCAAATAAGTCGTCCTGGTTCAGAACGGTCACGCAAAGCATGGGCACGCCACGTCGTTGGAGGATGAGTCAAGGATAGGTTGCTCATCCACGTAAAGAACCCTTTTTCATAGACTGCGCGGTTTGCTAATTCATCACTATTGACTTCGTTGCACAAGTATTTACCGGCAGAAAGAACACCCATCGTTTGGAGTGCACCTTGAGGTGCAAGACGATACCCAAAATTATCTGCAGTGTATTCTTGTGCGCGTGAGAGCGTCGAACCAAGAACCGGAATTTGCATAAAAAATGACGTAAAAATCAGTCGGAAATAGCTGACGTGTCCGGCGGCAATATGCCCCACCTCGTGCCCAATGATAAAGCGTAGAGCCTCGGGGTTTCTTGCTTTTCCACCTATCTCAAAAAGGTCTGAGTAGATGACAATAAAGCGGCGGTGTCCATGCCCCGAAGCGAAAGCATTAATCTGGCCGTTGCCTAATTGCACATAGGCATCTGGTACACGACGAAGTCCGCTAGCACGCGCCGCATCAACAACCATTTGGTAGGCTTCGGGGAATTGTGTAGGGGTAATACGCACCGCGATAAGCCGAATTTTTGCGTAGGTTAAAGCACGCACAATAAATATGCCTAGAGGGGCATAAATAGCGATGAGAAGAAGCTGTTTAAGCGTAGCCCCCGGCGTCATACCCTCTGCTGCACCAGTAATCACTGACACAAAATTAACGACCAAATAAATAAAACCAGCAATATACACCGCAAAAGTCAATAAATACGCTGCAATCACCCACGGTAGCTCACCCGGATGACGTAAAGAGTTAATGAACTTAAACGGCATCAACGATTGATACTTCAGCAACGATGGTGCCGGCAACGGAGAAATCGGATGCTGACGAGAGTCTTCAGGAATCCAACCTCGTGACACGTCATCAGGTAACGGGTGCTCTGTAATATTCTGAGCACCCAACGGAGGATAATTCTGAGAGGAATGGTTCTCAGATGGCTGACCCGCTGGTGTCATACCGTCGTCATGGGGAGGTTGACTCATTGCTGTTTCTTTCGCTCTCGACAAGGGTGTTCACTGGTTACTATAGTACGCATTAGCGACAAGGAGAACCTCATCCGAAGGAAGTAATTAACGTTCGAAATTGTTGTGTATCAAAACTTTTAAATACTATGCGGGGTGTATCCTCACCACAGTGAGGATACACCCCGCATAGAATCCACAAACAAAATAATTATGCCGAAGCTACAATCACTTCGGTTGCTTGAGCAATAGCTAATTCTTCATTCGTAGGAATAACAAGAACAGGAATTGCAGACTCTTCAGTAGAGATAATACGTGGCTCATCACCACGAACAAGGTTTGCCTCAGGGTCAAGAGTGATACCCAAAGCACCGAGACGCTCAATGGTTAGGGCACGGAACTCAGAAGAGTTCTCGCCGATACCAGCGGTAAAGATCAACGCCTGCATACCACCAACAGCTACATGGTAACCACCGATGTATTTTGCAAGACGATAAGTGGTCATATCCAAGGCGAGCTTTGCGCGCTGATCACCATTTTCCATCGCATTGACAACAGTACGCATATCGTTATCGCCTGCAATAGCAAGCAAACCGGATTCTTTGTTGAGAATCTGATCCATACGCTCAGCAGTAAGTTCTGGGTCGCGCATCATCAAAGATGTGAGAACAGAAGGATCGATGTCACCGCTACGAGTACCCATAACCAAACCTGCAAGAGGAGTGTACCCCATGGACGTATCGAGGCATTTACCGTGAGCAATAGCGGTAGCAGAGGCACCGTTGCCGAGGTGCGCAACAACAGCGTTGAACTTTTCACGCTCAATGCCGAGGAATTCTGCTGCAATACCAGTAACGTAGTCGTGGCTTGTACCGTGGAATCCGTAACGGCGCACACCGTATTTCTCGTAGAATTCTTCTGGAACAGCGTAACGGTACACATGCTCTGGCATGGTGGAATGGAAAGCATTATCAAAAACAGCCACCTGAGGAACACCAGGATATGTCTCAGTTGCTGCTTTAATGCCCATAACGTGTGCAGGGTTGTGCAACGGAGCTAGCGGGGATAGCTCATCAATCTTTTGGAGAACCTCATCGTCGATAAGTACTGGTTCAGTAAAGACGTCTCCACCTTGAACAACACGGTGACCAATCGCTTGAATTTCACGACCGTGGAGAGGTTCTTTGAGGTCTTCTGCCATGATGGCAAGAGCTTCTGTGTGGCTTGGAATCTTGGTTCCAATGTTTTCGATGAGTCCTTTAGCGAGAACCTGCTCAGCTTCTGGCAAAGAGGTATCGCGTGCCTGATATTTGACGGAGGAAGAACCGCAGTTCACAACGAGAATGAGCAAAATATTTTCCTTTTCTATAGAGAATCTAAAGGTGTTGTGCAACAGAACATTCTGTTGCACAACACAAACGCTTCAAACAATAAGCCTGCCCCTTTGAACAGAGCCACCGTTATCCGTTTTAGAGAGTTTGAGCCTGAATTGCGGTGATAGCAACGGTGTTGATGATGTCATCAACGGTGCAACCGCGAGAAAGATCATTTACAGGCTTACGTAGTCCTTGAAGTACCGGACCAACAGCAACGGCACCAGAAGTCTGCTGTACAGCCTTATAGGTGTTGTTACCGGTGTTCAGGTCAGGGAATACGAAGACTGTTGCTTGTCCGGCAACTTTAGAGTCTGGCATCTTTGAAGAAGCAATAGACATATTAGAAGCTGCATCGAACTGGATAGGTCCTTCAACCTCAAAGTCGGGCTGCTGAGCTTTGACGATTTCGGTTGCCTCACGTACAACCTCAACATCTGCACCAGAACCGGATGTTCCGGTGGAGTAAGAGAGCATCGCAACCTTAGGCGTCACACCAAATTGGCGGGCAGTTTCTGCTGACGCTGTAGCAATATCAGCAAGCTGCTCTGCATTGGGGTTGGGGTTCACAGCACAGTCACCGAAAACCAAGACGCGGTCTTCCATGAGCATGAGGAATACGGAGGAAACAATTTTTACGCCGGGGCGAGTCTTCACAAACTCCAATGATGGGCGAATAGTGTTTGCGGTGGTGTTAACCGCGCCGGAGACCATACCGTCAACAATGCCCTTGTAGACGAGCATAGTGCCAAAGTAGGAGGCATCTTGTTGCATGCGTCCGCGAGCTGCTTCAACTGTCATGCCTTTATGCGCGCGTAGCTGAGCATATTCTTGTGCAAAATCTTCGGTGTATTCATTATCGTTGAGGTCGATAATGCGGATACCGTTCTTATCTTCTCCGGCGAGAGGAAGGTTAATGCCCTCAGCCTGACAAATCTCAGAGATTTTTGCGGGATTACCAATGAGAACGAGGTTGCAGAAGTCACGGCGAGCAATAATCTCAGAGGCACGGAGGATACGTACATCATGGCCTTCAGGTAAGACAATGGTGCGACGGTTTTGGCGTGCTTTTTCAATGAGGTTATGCAAGAAGCGTAGCGGAGTCATGGATGCAGGACGCTCTAACTCGAGGCGTTCAAGCAACTCATCAGGGTCTACAGAGCGGGACCATTCACCGAGTGCTGCAGCAATTTTACGAGGCTGTCCGTTAGAGAGTGAGCCTTCGACACGTGATACTGCTCGTCCTGATTGGAAGGTGTCCATGGTGGTCTCAAAGACAGGGAATGGCGCATTGCTCATCAAGGAGCTAATGACAGTGTCATTCTTAACCTCAGAGAATCCGCCGGTGAGGAGCATACCAGCAGGTGCTGGGAAGGTGGGCGAAAGAGCTGAAGCAAGTGACGCGACAACAACGTCAGTGCGGTCACCTGGGACAATGACGAAGTCTCCGTCAGTGAACTGGTCAAGGAAGTTTGCGACGGTCATTGCCGCAATTTTGACGTCGTGAATATCGCGGTTGAGGTGCTCTTCGTCGATTCCTTCAGCGGATAGTTCCAGTGCCGCCACCATTTCGGAGATTGAAGGTAGGGTAAGCTCAGGAATTTCTGGAAGAACGTAGACGGGGCGTTTTGAAGGACCGCGTTTGACGCTCTTGAGAATTTCCTCGCGTAATTCTGGTTTGCAACGGTTGACCATAATACCCAAAATGTCGACTTTGGCGTTGGTCAATTCGGTGCGTGCAACATCTACGGCGTTGACGATGTCTTGCACAGAGGATTCTCGTGCACCAACTATTGCGATAACGGGTAGCCCAAGATCGCGAGCGAACTGCACGTTGAGGTCGAATTCGACGGTGACTGCGTTGTGAGCCATAAGGTCAGTACCATCGACGATGATGACATCACATTCTGAGGCCATTTCTGCGTAGACAGATACTGCAATAGAGGACATTTCTTCGTGGTTGCCTTGAGCGAGAAGCTCACGGCAACGTTCGAGGGACACTCCTCCGCGGGCTTGTAGGCTGGTAAGCCCAAAGTTTTGCCGCATGAGGTTGAGCATTGGGTCCTGGGCTTCGGTTTGTCCGTTGAAGACAGGGCGGAAGTAGCCGACTCTATCTGCACGTTTGATGAGGGAGTCTGCTAGACCTAAGCTCACCAAGGACTTGCCAGAAAGCGGGTTCATTGCTGAAAGGTAGATACCGGTTGTCATGTCTCGTTTCTACTATCTCTTGTACGTCCCGATGGTGGGGCGGATGTCACGGCACTCTTTTGTGTCGATAGTTCATTTGAATTTTATGCCTTAATAGGCGGGTGGTGGGGTAGATTAGTTCCCTCTGTGGGGTAACTCATGAGAATGTTCTATTTTTATGACGATGCTTTGACACGTGGTATTGAGTGTGTGTGCTGATGTGTCGTAGGGTGAAAATATGTTATTTGCTTTTTCTGTTGCACCCACTGGTGGTGCCTATGAAGATGGTTCTGTTCATACTGCTGTTGCTCAAGCTGTGAAGATTGTGAATGAGTCTGGTTTGCCGAACGAGACGAATGCAATGTTCACCATCATTGAGGGCGAATGGGATGAATGCATGGATGTTATTAAGCGTGCGACGGAGGCGGTTTCTGCTGTTGCTCCTCGAGTGTCTTTGGTGGTTAAAGCTGATATTCGCCCAGGGCACGACAGCGGTGAGATAACCGGTAAGGTGGAGCGCTTGAATAAGGCGTTGTCTCAAGAGAGTTAACTATTTTTGGGTGGCTTTGTTGCCACGTGTGAGCGGTCTATTGTTCTTGACGAACGATAGGCCGCTTTTTTGTGGGTGTGGTATGAGGTGAAAATTTTACTAAAACGACATAAGTGTTTAAATATGCAATATATGTTGTAGATTTTTTATTTTCTATATACAGTAGGAATAGTTTCCCCAAGCTAAACCAATGTTTTAAATGTTTTTTAATTTTATTCTGTATATTTTTTCGCCTATTTGAAGTGTCTTCATAACACACACCGTAGAAGAACACCCCCAGAGTCGGCGCCATCTTCCCCCGTACGCGCAGCCCCACACTAATAGAAGCCCCCTATGAAAAATATTGACTCTTACCTCTCAACACTATTTTCCGAATACCCACCAACCCCAGCGTTTAAACATGCCAAAAAACGACTCCGACTACGCATGAAAAAACGTCTAAAAACACTCATCAAACACGGTAAAACACCCAGTGAAGCACAAAACATCGTCATAGCAGAGCACAACTCCTTAGAAGCTCTAGCCGACGAACTCAACATCGCAGAAGAAATCATCTCTTATAGAACGGGCAAAAGCTTTTACGGAATTGCTCAACCCATGTACTCCCTCGTCACCCAAGAATGCGCCCAAAAATATTCTCAGGCACTCAAAGAAAGCTCCGCCCAAAGAGCAACAGGAACCATTTTCTTTATCCTCGGATTAGCTTTCTTCCTGCTTTGTATCTCAATCTGCGGAGAGCACCATACCGTATCAATACCCCTTGCAACGGTAGGGCTTATCCTCTGTATCGTAATAGGCCGCTTCTTGCTCCATCGGGTGAAAAAATACATGAGCCCCTTTAGCATGGTCGAAGAATACGGTTTCATGGCAGACCCAGCCGTCAAACAATGGGTGCATGAACAAGAACAAGAACAGAAAAAACACGCACGCCCCCTCAAAGCTGCAGGTGTACTACTTATCGCAACCTCACCCATCGGCGTCATCGCTCCTGCTATCTTGACCGATAACCACCAAGTATCCACCGTGGGACTTACCCTACTGCTCTGCATGGTTGCTGCTGGCGTATGGATTATCATCTTTTGCTCCTGGGCAACAAGAGCCGCTGACACTATCTGCGTGCAATCTCAAGACTGGGGAGCCAATCAAACACGCTCTACCCCCTTGCTACACCTTCTCAGAAAATCATACTGGGGTATCGTCATCATCATTTTCCTACTCTGGGGATTCTCCGGAAACCTCTGGGCAGAAGCATGGATTGTTTTTCCTGTCGCCGCAATCTTATGCTGTGCCCTCGACAGAAACTCTCACCATGACGACAAAAGCAACGGCTTATAACTACCCTATGCTGTGATGGCCACGCATAAAATCATCCGAGGTGTTAAGACGTAAGAGTGATCCCGCGAAACATGCGCCCCACACGCATACTCGGACCATCGGGATTATGCCACGACCCCAAACACGTCAACGAAAATCCCTCATGGCTAAACCCATTCTTCTCATAGAAGCGTTGCGCTTTCGCATTACCTTCTACAATATGAAGATACGCCGGCTCCTCCGAATCGAGAACAGCATCAAAAAGTGCCTGACCCAACCCCTGACCATGAGCCTGCTCAAGAGTATATAACTGAACTAGCTCACGAGAACCAGCAGGAACCTGCACAAAATCAAGCTCACTCTCCCACGGTAACGGACCTAGCCGAGACAATCCAAGGCCTACTGGAGACAAAGAATCTGCAGAAGTATCGTACGCAAGAAAAGCCCGCGACTGAGCAGAAGAAACATTGTCCACAAATTCTTCAACTAGCTCATCACGAGAATCACGCTGACGGTGTATAAAACCCTCGTCCCCATAGCCAGCATAAGTCTGCTCTAAACACTTCAACTGCAAATCAACATACACATCTACATCCTCAACAGTGGCAGGAATAAGCCTATACTGACGGTGAATGATTTCCACGAACATCGCCCTTATCTCATCTGTACATCATGGATAGATACCCTCAACACTGTACCCTTAAACCTGTGGCTAGACGCAGAAGAAAAACAAAGAACACCGCAACAGACCAAAGCGCCCTCGTCGAAGGAAAATACCCCATCTCTACAGGGGTAGCAGAACTCATTGAAGATGACTACACTCCCGGTGGATGGGTCCTTGAAATCAACGGTATGGAATCATCACATATCGTCTTAGACGACCCCAGAGCACTGGACTTTGAATATATGCGATGGATAGCTGCCGCCGTCGAAACCTATGCAGAAAGTACCCTAGACATCGAAAAATTACGTTTAACACACCTCGGCGGAGGGGCGTGCTCCATGGCGCGCTACTTTGTGGACGTTTACCCAAAATCACGCAATACGGTGGTAGAACTTGACGCAAAACTCGCAGAATACGTACGCCAGTGGTTCTCACTACCGCAAGCACCACAGCTTAAAATACGAGTAGGCGAAGCGCGAGCTGTGACAGAAACATTTACCGCCCAATCGCGTGACATCATCATTCGTGATGTTTTTGCCGGATACATCACCCCCGAACCGCTCACAACACTAGAATTCACGCGCATCGCCTCAGAATCCCTATCTCACAAAGGTCTATACATTATTAACTGTGGTGACTATCCAGAACTCTTAGGAGCAAAAGCAGAAGCTGCCGCTATCGCAGAAGTCTTTGAACATACCTGCATTATCGCTGACCCTGCCATGCTCAAAGGTCGCAGACGAGGCAACATCATTATTGCTGGTGCTCACTCTCCACTGCCATTAGACGGCGAATATCTTGCCACCCAACTGACCAAGAGACTCCTTGGCGGTGCCGTACCAGCACAATATAAAGATGACCGCTGGGTACGAAAATTTGCACAAGGTGCAACCCCTCGCCACGATAAGCCGGTGACGGAAAACTAGTTTTATACGAGGAAGACAGAGGGTGCTCACCAGCTAACTGGTGAGCACCCTCTGTCTGATATGTCGATATAAAACTTTTAGTCAACTTTAAAAAGCTGATGGGTGTTGTGCCCTTTTGTCCAAGGCATACGAGAATGAAATCTGAAATAGGTAAACGTGTACACAACTGCAGAAAAAATACTGCAGACAATAAGAATAAAAAATGTTGTTTTGAGGATAGCAGCCATACTCTGTAATTCCATGCCAGAGCGCCCAGTCACCATAATCGCTACAGCGATTGCAACCATAAAAGAAACAATCGCAAGGTTTCGGGGGAGCTTTTCTACTGTTTTCCGAGACATCAAAACCTCCTTGAGATGTAACTAACCTAACATCACACAAGGTTTTTAGTCAACCTACTTAGTATTTTCTTCTGGTGCCAACATCCACTACCATAAGAAACCTTCCGCCTATTTACCGGCACAAACAAAGACGAGTAAGGTAGTACCGTGAAAAAAATTCTGCAACAAATCCCCGGGTTCTCCACACCAAAAAACACTACCGAAGAACACCGCCACGAAAACATCGCCACCACACACCAACCAGAAGAAGCCCCCATCTACCTCATTTCCATGGCAGGCTACCCCAACTACGGCGACGAACTCATCACCCGCAGATGGCTCGAATTCTTTGCAGAACACAAACCCAACACCGAAATCTGGCTCGACGTTCGTGAACCCGGAACAGCCAGCGCCCTCTTCAAAAACATCCACCCCAATCTACACGTTGTCAACACCGTATTCCGTGCCATCTTCGAATACGAACATAACCTCAACCGCCACCCTAGCGAACTCATTAAAACACTCGGCTCACCACGCTTCGACGCAGGACTACTCCAACTACGCAGAGCCGGAACCATACACCTCCTCGGCGGCGGATTCATCAACAATGTCTGGCCATCCAACGCCCTCATCATCGAAACCATGCAAGCAACAGCCCAAGAAACTGGAGCGCGACTCATCGCCACCGGACAAGGACTCATGCCACGCATCACCGAAAACTTCACCGGATTCTCACACATCAGCGTACGAGACACCCCCAGCTCCTACGCCCTAGGCATTACCCGCGGACTCGACGACGCCTACCTCATCAACCCCAACACCCTCACCCAAAACACCGCAGAATTCTCACCAGAGAACACACGCCTCTACCTCTGCGTCCAAAACGACGCCGTAGAAGACGGACAACACCAACGAATGCTCAACTTCGTCCGCGCACAAGTCAAAAAACTCGACATACCCCGCGACAACATCCACTACGTCGAAGCAATCCCCGGTGCCGACTACGCCGGATACGAAGCACTACAAGACATTGTTAGCCCCCACGGATTTATCTCCTTCCAACAATTCTGGGACGAAGACTTCACTTTCTCACCAGAACAACTCTGGATAACCAGCCGATTCCACCACCACCTCATGGCATCTCTCGCCGGTGCCCGCGGAATCGCACTGAGTGGAAAACCCGACTACTACGACGTCAAACACCAGTCCCTACTCGAGCTAGGAAGCCACTGGAAACTCTCTAACGCAGATTCCCAAGAACTCTACGACTGGGACGACCTCACCGCACCCGAAGACATGACTCAACACGTGCACACCAAATACGCACAAGCACAACAGCTCTATAACATCACCAACACATAAATATCTTCACCACAAAACGATGAGGGTCGATAGCCTAACCAGCTATCGACCCTCATCGTTTAGAAGAACTAAAAATAGCACCTTCTGTTCAAACGTTTAGTGTAGGAGCCCCTCAACAACGCCCATGCTGAAGTAAAGCACAAAAGCACCAGCAACTGCATACATGAGCGGATGGATGTCGCGGGTACGACCCTGAACCAGACGAATAAAGACGTAGCAAATAAATCCGGCACCAATACCATCAGCGATGGAGTAGGTGAAAGGCATCATAATAATCGTCAAGAACGCTGGAATGCCAAGACCCCAATCTGTCCAATCAATATGAACAGCCTGACGAACCATCAAGAAACCAACAACAACCAGAGCCGGTGCGACAGCCTCAAATGGAACAATATTAACCAGCGGAGAAATGAAGACCGCAAGTAAGAACATCGCACCAGTAATCAGGTTTGCAAAACCAGTACGAGCACCATCGCCGATACCCGTTGCTGATTCAACATAAATCTGGTGAGAGGAGCTTGAAGCGCCACCGCCGGCAACAGAACCCAAAGCATCAACCAGAAGAACCTGATTGATTCCTTCAATCTTTCCGTCCTTGCCAAGAGTGCCATTCTCAGCCGCAAGACCAACAGAAGTGCCCATTGCATCAAAGAAGACTGCTAACAAGATAGAAAATACAAGCAAGGATGCTGCTGCGCCGCTCAAAGACTGGAATGCACCGAAAAGATCAGCTGAACCGATAAGAGACAAATCAGGCAAGCTGAACCACTGAGTAGGAACACCCGGAACCATCAAAGACCAACCCGTTGGTGAATCAATAGAAGACCCAGAAGGCGCGACTGTTTCAAGGAAAATGGAGAGCGCGGTTGATGCCACTACTGAAATCAGAATAGCTCCACGAACATTACGAATAAATAATGCAATGGTGAGGAACAAACCAAAGAGGAATACGACAGTTGGCCAACCCATAAGATGGCCGCCGACACCAAAGGAGACAGGAACGGTTGTTCCTGCTGCGTCTGGCATGCGGCGCACAATACCGGCATCAACTAAGCCAATAAAAGCGATAAACATGCCGATACCAACAACAATAGCGGTTTTGAGGCTTTGCGGTACCGCGTTAAAAACTGCGGTTCGGAAACCGGTAAGCACCAACAAAAGCATGATGATACCTGCCCAAACAACAAGCCCCATAATCTGGGGCCACGTAAGGTTTGGGGTGGTTGCAATGGTTGATGCGAGCAGGGCGTTAACGCCTAATCCTGCTGCCATTGCAAAGGGCTGACGTGCCCAAATGCCCATCATGATGGTCATGATGCCGGCGATAAGAGAAGTAACAGCTGCTACTTTCTCTGGCCCGAGGATGTTGCCTGCAGAATCTGCCCCAGTACCAATAATGAGGGGATTTAGTACCACGATGTAGCTCATGGCGAAGAAGGTTGCGAAACCACCTCGAATTTCTGTTCCGAAGGTAGAGCCTCGCTCAGTAATTTTGAAGAAACGGTCTAACCCATTAGTAGGGGTGGGTGCCGATGCGGATGCGTGAGCCGCGGTGTTCTCAGAAGACATTCGTTGAATCCGTAGTTACTCTCGTGTGAATGGGAACAAAAAGCCCCAAAAATGAAGAAAGCGTTAACGATGCGCAAATGCGCAATGTCAACGCTGATAATTACCTGATAATAATACGTCTTGAGGGGCTATTTTGTGGTAAAACCTGCCGTAATTTTCGAGAAAACCTTAATAAAAATACAGTAATGCTTCCAAAGGACACACGAAGGTTACCTTACTAGCGGATTACTTAGACAACCCCATAGAACTCACAGCAAATACAGGGTTACTTTTGGTGTTGCCAGACTGCTAGTGTAGACGAGAAGAAAACCGTTAGTTCTTGGTCTATAGACATACCCTGAAGGACACCCTCGTGAGCGTATATCCTGCTATTTCAGAGCTGGCATGTTCTGCCCAAGCTGTTGTTGAGACTTCTCGTCCTGCACGATACGCAAAACAGTTGATATCGCATATGTGCCATAAAGTCCCTTGTGAAGAAATAGTTGATGGCCATCGAATCACTTTTAACCGAGAAGGTATTTTTAGTGGCTATGGTGATGTTCTCGTGACAGATATTGCCGGTGAGACGAAACTTGTTTTATGGGCATATGCAGAGGACGAAGAGCGCTTAGAACGCGTTAAGGGTGTTCTTATTCGACATTTAGAACGTTTTGGTGAGCGCGAGGGGCTGAGCGCTCATTTTAGCGTTTGAGAATATGTTGTAACATATCGTCAGAGACGTGAACAAAAGTTCATTTGACAAGGTGTTTTAACGAAATATCGTATTTAATGAATCCTAAATCATTGAATACCGTTCACCCGAACGATATTCGTATCATTTAGGAGGAACACCATGCTGGATTTCTTCGCAATCCGCAAAGCCCCACCGTCTGGCCTATCTACCAGCGAACAACGCAAACTCTGGCTCCGAGAATTCCTTAAAGCCTTCTTCGTTGTGTTCTTGGTGTACATGTCAATGTACCTAATCCGCAACAACTTTAAAGCTGCTCAACCGCTCCTTAAAGAAGAATACGGGCTAAGCACCCTCGAACTGGGCTATATCGGTCTAGCGTTCTCTATCACCTATGGTTTAGGAAAAACCCTTGTTGGGTATTTCGTAGACGGCAGAAATTCTAAACGTATCGTTTCTGCCCTACTCGTCTCTGCCTCCCTCATGGTTCTGCTCATGGGACTATTACTGAGCGCATTCGGCTCTGTAATCGGTATCTTTGTGGTGCTATGGGGACTCAACGGCGTCTTCCAATCTGCTGGTGGGCCCGCCTCATACTCGACTATTTCACGGTGGACACCGCGTGAAAAACGAGGACGTTACCTCGGCTTCTGGAATGCCTCACACAACATTGGCGGCGCTATTGCTGGCGGTCTCGCCCTATGGGGAGCGAACGTCTTCTTCAACGGTCACGTTGTTGGTATGTTCATTTTTCCTGCACTGATTGGTCTCGCTATCGGTATCGCAGGTCTTTTCATTGGCAAAGACGACCCCGAAGAGCTTGGCTGGAACCGTTCAGAAGAAATTTTTGACGAACCCATTGAAGAAGAAAACACCCAATCTGAGTCTTTGACCAAATGGCAGATTTTTACCACCTATGTTCTCAAAAACCCGTGGATTTGGATTCTATGCACTTCAAATATCTTCGTGTACATCGTGCGTATCGGCATTGATAACTGGGCGCCACTATATGTGAGTGAAGAACTGAACTTTAGCACTTCAGACGCTGTGAACACGATTTTCTTCTTTGAGATTGGTGCCCTCGTTGCAAGTATGTCGTGGGGCTACATCTCCGACTTGCTTAAAGGACGCCGTGCACTGGTCTCTGTTGGGTGTCTCTTCCTCATCTTCTTCGCCGTCGGACTCTATAAGAATGCGCATAGCGTGGCAGAAGTTAACATTGCCCTCTTCTGTTTGGGTGCGCTCATCTTTGGCCCACAGTTACTGATTGGTGTTTCCTTGGTGGGCTTTGTCCCTAAACGTGCAGTCAGTGTAGCAAACGGCATGAGCGGTACTTTCGCTTATCTTCTAGGGGACTCGATGGCAAAGGTGGGTCTAGCCGCCATCGCCGACCCCGAGCGTTCTGGACTTACCGTCTTTGGCCATGTGCTACACGGCTGGGACTCTGTGTTCACCGTATTCTATGCTGCTTTGATCATCGGGATTATCCTTCTGGGCATCGTCGCTTATGGTGAAGAACGCAAGATTCGTCGTTTACAAAAAGCTGAGCAATAAACAGGCTTATCTCTGATAAAAAGCGGTGTTGTTGTGATGAAATCTCATCACAACAACACCGCTTTTTGCTATTCGGGGAAACCTGCCGAGTACACGTTTTATCCTTGCTATTTTTTAGAATACAGAGCGAGTTGAGCACCCTAACACTAAAAAATAAATATTATGAATACGTAATATGCCGTTGTGTCTCCATAGGAATAAGCCGATGACTAGCCGTGTTCGTGGAATAATCCTCATTGCCCTTGCCGTAATTGTAGGGTTGATCATGCTCTTAAACCCCCTCACTAACGTTTCAGAATCAGTTCAGCTCTTTTGGGTTTTCCTCACCTATACGTGGTTCGCTCTCGTCGTGCTTCTGAGTATCATCTATGTCTTCACAGAGACCCTAAAACTCGGACCAAACATTCCCCTAGCCGTCTCCCTGCTGCTTGGCGGAGCTGTCTCTATGTGTACAACGGCTTTAGCCTGCCAGACAGAGAACACCATCTCTATGGTGTTCTCAATTCTCTGGTTGCTTGCCTTTTGCCTCATTGGAATTATCGAGTTCAGGCAACGCTCTCGCATTAATCAGTCATTTTAAATAAGCCCAAGAACATTCCCATGAGCAGCAACGCTACGCCGAGAACACAACAACGAGACCGGTGGATTCACCACGTTATACTTCTTATCAAAACTAGCAAACTATTAGATGTACGAGCTGTTGCACCAGAATTTCGTCTCACCCGCAACGCTTACCTCCTCCTTGGCTTAGCTTGCCTTCTCGTCAGCATATTACTGGGGCTATTCCTTACGTTCTTTGTGATTGCTGCCCCCACATTATTTGCCTATGTTGGCGAATCGCAGCACCTCGTCCCGTCACTACTTTCTCTCGGTGGAATCTACTGCTTGACTCATCACCTCCTAAAAATATCGGGTCGCACTGCACGCGAAATCAATGCTCCAGCTGATGCCACCATCCTTACGCACGCCGGCTTCACCCGAGGGCAACTATTCACAGCACGGCTCATTCTTCCCCTAACATTCGAAACGCTACTGATGGTCATTGCCTTGTGCTCATACTCCATCATTGCAATCTATAACTGGGAAATACCAGCACACATCATCCTTAAACCGTTACTGATAGGAACCCTGCTTAGCATCTCTGGAGGACTCTTTCGAGGAACTGCACTATGCCTACTAGCAACAGGCAGAACGTCAATGACCACGCTACGAGTACTTCTTTGGTCTTTCTTCTTGTACGGTGCCGGAAGCATCTTTGCAGGGGTTCTACTGCCTATCGTGATGGGAGAAGACAGCTTCCGTGAGGCTATACAAAAATGTTTTGCTTTCCTCCTCTCCGAGCAAGGAACAATAACACTCCTCAGCCTGACCCTCATCCTTTTAGGCGTATCAGTAGCAGCGTTAATCCGTCTACGACATAAAATCTTCTGGAATAACGCACCCATAGACTCTGCCCCCACCTACACAACATGGCGCATACCATTACCTCAAAATGCGTGGAGACGACTCATTGCCCTGCCACTGACCATCACCCGAGATACAACAGCGGGAGAATCTGGAGAATTTCTCATCTCTGCCCGCATCACATATTTTTCAGCAGCTTTCTGCACCGGCATACTGGTCAATAACACCGTGATAGAGCCCTTCTTACCTGCTGAAGCCGCATGGGGCATAGCCATGGGAGCACCCCTACTATCTACCGGTGTAGCACACGGAATCTGCTCGGTAAACGCGTATCGCCCACTACTTCCTCACCTAACAGCATCACTGCTCGGGGAACGCGGCGTAGCAAGCGCAATAGTCTGCTCAACCACCTTAGTATGTGCACCATTGAGCCTATTATCTTTACCACTACTCTTGCTCATGTCATCAGTCTCAGCCTCTTCACTCCTGATCGCATGGCTGACTGGAATACTCATCTCGCCGGCACTCACCCTCTGGGCAGACTGCCTGTTCCCCGGTCGTCTACCCTCACAATCTAACGGGCGTATCCGCCAAAACCCCATCGCCTCCACCCTCATCTCTGTTATAGCCGGCATATTTGCGCTCATCGCCTATGCACTCCTTCACCACAATACGCCCTTCTACGTTCTACCCCTCATCAGCATCTGCCTTGCAACACTATTCACCCTGACCGCCCGAATCCCCAGAAAAACACTCTAATGGCTCTATTAACCACCACTCACCTACATTTTGGGTTTACACCCGACCAACCCATACTCGAAGACATCAACCTCAGCCTCGACACCCATCAGGCAATCATTTTCAACGGCCCCAACGGCGCCGGAAAAAGCACCCTCCTAAATCTCATAGCCGGAGCACTACGACCCACTGGCGGAGAAATCACCCTAGCAGGACACCCACCCCACAGCATAGAGGGGCGACGTACCCGCTGGCATATGAGTACAGAACCAGCGCTCTTTAGACTTCTCACCGTCCGCGAACAACTAGAGTTCTACTGTGCCGCCTACGGCACAGACCCCGCTGCAGCACTAGACCTTCTACAAAAACTCGTACCAGAAGACATTACCGACCAACTATGCACACAAATCTCAAGCGGACAAGCACAAAAAGTATGGTTTGTTGCCACCATCGCCGCACACCAAGCACCACTACTATTACTCGACGAACCATTCTCCACTATCGACATAGACTCCGTACCCCTCATGATTGATATCCTCGAAACAGAACGCTTAGCAGGGCGCTCAATCATTCTCATAACCCATACGCACCAGCACCTTCTACCCAACACCTGGCTAGAAAAAGACATACGCTCTTTAAACACAAACCACACAGCATAAAAACCTCAGAACACAACAACCCAGCTCACGAAAGTTAAGTAAACCTAAGTTTTTAGAGGTTCAGCACACAAGAGAGTCCACACAGAGGCATCTGATAGGTAAACTAATGCCCAAGTGTGTAAATCATCCAGCCAGCCCCACCACATCAGGGAACTGGCACCGAAAGGAAAAACTGTGTCTGAAGCACGCCCCCTGCGCGTTGCCGTCATCGGCTCTGGACCTGCTGGCATCTACGCGGCAGATATCCTCACCAAATCAAAAGAAGTCAAAAACGGTGAACTTGAAGTATCCATCGACATCTTCGACCGCTACCCTGCACCCTTCGGCCTCATCCGCTACGGTGTAGCACCCGACCACCCCCGTATCAAAGGAATTATCACCGCACTACATAAAGTCCTTGACCGCGGTGACATCCGCTTCTTCGGCAACGTAGAATACGGCAAAGACCTCTCCCTCGAAGACCTCCGCGAACACTACGACGCCATCATCTTCGCAACCGGCGCTATCAAAGACGCAAACCTTGACATCCCCGGTGTAGAACTCGACGGCTCCTACGGCGCGTCAGACTTCGTTTCCTGGTACGACGCACACCCCGACTACCCTCGCGAATGGCCACTTAACGCCCGCGAAATCGCAGTACTCGGCAACGGCAACGTAGCGCTAGACGTCGCCCGTGTCCTCTCCAAACACGCAGATGATCTACTCGTCACTGAAATTCCTGACCACGTCTACGAAGGACTAAAATCTTCACCAGTTACCGACGTACACGTCTTCGGACGCCGTGGACCAGCACAGATTAAATTCACCCCGCTAGAACTCCGAGAACTAGCACACTCCCGTGACGTAGACATCGTCCTCTACGAAGAAGACTTCCAATTCGACGAAGCCTCACAAGAAGCGATGGAAACCAACTCTCAAGTTAAAGTCATGATGAAAACCCTCAACGGCTGGCTTGAGAAACAAAAAGAAGAACCACAAACCGCATCCCGCCGACTACACCTACACTTCTTGCAATCTCCAGCAGAAATCCTTGGTGAGGACGGCAAAGTGACCGCCCTCAAGATGGAACGCAACGAACTCGACGGCAACGGTGGTATCAAAGGCACCGGAGAATTCGTTGAATACCCCATGCAAGCGGTTTACCGTGCTATCGGCTACTTCGGTTCAGAACTTCCTGAGGTTGGCTTCGACCCCGTACGCGGTGTCATCACCAACGTTGAAGGCCGCGTCGTCGATAATGAAGGGACACCTGTTCCCGGGTTATACGCAACAGGGTGGATTAAACGAGGCCCCGTCGGACTGATTGGTTCAACTAAATCAGACGCGTTAGAGACCATCACCCACCTACTATCTGACCGTGAGAACCTCTACACTGCTACTGAGCCATGCGCCGAGACCTTCAGCGCATACCTTGACTCTAAAGGCATCGAATACACCACATGGGAAGGCTGGCATAAGCTGGACGAACACGAACGTGCACTTGGTGCTGCCGCGCAGGACGCTTCCGGTGAGCCACGCGCTCGTGTGAAGGTGACTGACCGTGAAGAGATGATTCGTATTTCACGTTCACTCTAAGATCTCTAACGTTTGGGCCTATCATGAGAATCCTCATGGTAGGCCCAAACTGTTAAGTTCTTTCAACACTAGGTAAGTAAACGGCGTAGCTGAGCGTTAAGAAATATCCCCTGAGGGTCTAGCTCTTTTCGGAGAGCGCAGAACCACTCAAAACGTGGGTAGAGTCCCTGAAGTTCTTCTGCACTATTGGTGTGATAGTGTCCCCAATGCGCTCGCCCGCCGTGTGCTTTGAAAATTGTCTCTAGTGTATTGAATGCTTGCTGTGGTGGTGTCTTCCAGTATTCACGTGCGCAGATGAAGACGGTGTCTTGTTGGTATGCCGGTGATAGTGCAATGTTATCTGCGGCTGCTGTACGAACCAGAAGCGGGTAACTGAGGTGTTTGTTGCTGTCATGGTAGGAGGCGCGGATATCTTCCATGATGGTTGCAAGTTGGCTTCTGTTGAAAGCGTATTCCATGGTGTGATGGCGGACTGTGCGTTTTTGTGTGTAGACCTGTGGCGCTAAATCTGCGTAACGTCTGTTGCCTTTGCCCCAGTTTGAGATGCTGTTGAGGATTGGTTTCGTTGCGGGCTGTTTATACCCGAGATAACTGATGAGGTGAAATGCTCCGTTATTGAGGGTGTTGTCGCCGAGATGTCTTCGGGCTTTGCTTAATACGGCGGAAGGGTTCATGTACCCATCGGTGAGTAACGGTAAGCGGGTAAGTCGTCGAGTTCTAACTTGTGAAGATCCTATGAACCATGTTGTTTCATAATGATCTGCGTTTGATGAACGTTCTGCGAAATGGTGGATGACGTCTTTGTACGCACGTTTTCGTTCTGCTGCGTGGAGTCGAAAGAGCGGTTCGATACGGAACGTCAGCGAGAAGATGATACCGAGGGCCCCTAGCCCGAGTTGTGCTGCGGTGAAGATATCGTTGTTCTTATGCGGGGAGCATGTGAGGACGTCTCCTTGAGCGGTGATAAATGTCAGTTCTTGCAATTGTGTAGCGAAGATACCATAGGTGTTGCCCGTTCCGTGCATGCCTGTGGAGATTGCTTCAGCGAGGGTTTGTTCCCCAGTCCTTCCCATGTTGGTGAAGGTGAATCCGTGTTCTGCTAGGATTTTTGATGCTTCGTTAAGGGTTGTTCCGGCTAGAAACGTAGCTTGTTGTTGCTGCGGGTTGATGTCTGTGAGTCCGCTAAGCTGATTGAGTGAGAGTATGCGGGTTTCAGATTCTGTAATATTTTTGGAATTGTATCCTGTATCGAACACGGTGATGGTTTGTTGGTGTTCGCTGGCATTTTTAATGGTTTTTTGTATTTCTTGAATATTTCGGGGCGCCATGGTGCGGTGTTCCTGTTTTTGTGTGTTCCAGCGATGTCGACGCATTGTTCCTCCCAATGTGGATAAAGTATCCTTTTCTATTCTCTCATTGGCTCTTGGATACTGGTTTCTTTTGACCGTGGTTTTGAGGTGTCGTCAGGTGGATTTTGTGATGGTTTGTGGGGATAGATATGGGGTATCTTAATGTTTCGGGTATCATGCATAAGGTAGTGGTACTGCGGAACAGTTTTAAGATTAATCCTAGTAATATATTTATTCTAATTCTATTGTTGGGTTTGATGCTTATGCTGGGCTATTTATTTATTGCATATTTTTGTGTAGTAAAAATGTTCATTTTGTAATCACTTCGTATATATTTAAAGGGACACAATTTTGGGGCATCAAACTCTTAACGATTCATTGTTAAATAGAAGAAACTCGTTAAATTTCATTAGGCTTGTGCTAGCAGCAATAGTTATTGTTGGTCATGCTCCCTTGCAGTTATATGGAGATAGCAACATAACGGATATTTGGGTTCGTAAAGTTAATTCTTTGGGTAGCTATGCTGTGATGATGTTTTTTGTTATTTCTGGTTATCTTATTTTGGCAAGTACCAGACATGGCAATTTGAAATCTTATGCGTGGAGGAGATTTCTGCGAATCTACCCCGCTTATTGGGGGATGCTCTTATTCATTGCTTTTATCGCTGCGCCATTGTCGTCTTTGCTGGGTTATTTTCCATCGAATGGCTGGGAAGTGTCTCAGTCTGTTCGCTATTTGATAAGTAATTTCACGATTGTCTCACCCTCGTATGTTGCAGATATTGCTGGCTCTCCGGCGGGGGTTGGTGTTCCGGGAGTTTGGAATGGTCCTATCTGGACATTGAAATATGAAGTTGTTTTGTATGTTGTATTAATTCCTTTTGGATTTTTGAGTTTTATTAAAAATAAACAGCGGTTGTATGTAACAATATTTGCAATTTTCTCTGCTATTTTTGCGGCTTATAGTTATCTGGCTGATTTTGTTTTTCCTGGATTCAATAATCTTCCTCACCTAATGTCATTCTTTTTTATGGGATCATTATTCTACGTGTGGGGCGATAAGATTATTGTAAAAAGAGAAATGTCTATATTGTGCGCGATATTATCTATTGTTATATTCCTTCTTAATTCTGAGCTTCCTAATCTCTTGCTGCAACCATTGTTCGCGTATGCAATCCTGACGCTAGGTGTTGTTTTGAAGACGGATTTTGCTCAAAAGAATGATATTTCTTATGGTCTTTACATCTATGGATGGCCTGTTCAACAAGTCCTGCTTATGGTTGGTTTTAGTACTTTGAGCTGGCCAATCAACGCTTTGGTAACATGCGTTGTAGCCGTGGCTTTGGCATCAGTCTCATGGTTTTTGATCGAGAGACCAGCGTTATCTTTGAAGAGGATTGTTAAATAACTGCTGCTCTGGACGTTCTCTGTGGTGTCGATTTTTGAAATTTTTTCTGGGAGTTTGAATCTGCGAAACCCTAGCACATGTGATGGTCGGCACCTATGATTAAAGTGAGTTCTTGAAACGCTAATGGCAAGACGTTAGTACCCTTCAAGGCTCTTGATGAGAAGGAGAACGATAATGACTGCCCAAGAATCGACTCAGAAAACTTTTGGACATCAGGCGGTTGAATCCCGCGAGAAAAACTATGACGTTACACAATTTTCGGGAGAAATTGTTGTCGGTATTGATGGTTCGGAGCAATCCTATGGCGCTTTGCGTTGGGCAGTGAACGAGGCTCGACGTCGGGGTACTCCAGTGCGTTTGGTGACGGCGTACTCTTTGCCTATTTTTACCGGTACGGGTTTTGAGGCTGGGTATTCGGTTGTTGATGAACAGGCGTTGCGTGAAGGGGTGGCTCAGATACTTGATGAGGCGTATTCCCGTGTTGATACGACTGGTGTTGAGCTACGTGCCACCGTTGAGACAGGTGATGCTACCGCTATTCTTGTTGAGCTATCAAAGCGTGCTGAACTAGTTGTTGTGGGTTCTCGTTCTCACGGAAGCTTTTTAGGGCGACTTTTAGGGACAGTCTCGGTGTCTCTTCCGGCTCATTCTCATTGCCCGTTGGTTGCGGTGCCTGCTTCTTATAGCGAGAATCTTCAATCTACTAGTTTAGATGCTGACGCGAAGAAGCCTATTGTGGTTGGTTCAGATGGTTCTGCGCAGGCGCGTGTTGCTATGTTGAAAGCCGCCGAAGAGGCTCAGCGTCGTGGGGTAAAGCTGACGTTGGTAAATGCTTTGGCGCCTTATACGGGTGCTCTGAATTGGGTTCCTGCTGCTGTTGATTTTGAAGCGATGTATCGTGAGATTGCGCAATTGCAACGGAAGGCTGCGCAGTGGTTGCGTCGTTATTTCCCGCGTTTAGAGATTGAGTTTAAGTTAGTTGATGGTTCTCCTGTGCAGGTGCTTTTAGAAGCTGGTGAGGATGCTGGAATGGTGGTTGTTGGTACTCGTGGCCGTGGCGGTTTGGTGGGGATGATTCTTGGTTCTACATCTCATGGGGTTTTGCACCATGCTAAGCGTCCGGTGATGATTGTTCCTGAGATGGAAGATGAGCGTTTAGAGACTGCACCTTCGGCGGATATTAGCTGGGGTTAGAGTGAGCGTTCTACGTCAACGGTAGTTGAGTTTGACGGTACGTATATGACAGTGGCAGGTCAAGAACTCTCTTGACCTGCCACTGTTGTATTGAGCGTATAACTTTTAGTTGAGTGTTGCAGCGCCGAATGGGGAGCTGAAACGTTCGCACCAGATGACAACACTCTTGATGGTGTTGATGTCTACGTTGGAGGGAATGGGATAGTTCTGGTTTCCATTGGTTGCTTTGAGGTCTCCGAGGTTGGTGTAGTCCTCTGCGGTGAGGGTGGTGAAGTCTCCTGTTTTGTCGGTGAGGATGACTTTGAGGTCGGGGCCATCTAGCGTTGAAAGATCTTCGAGGCGTAGTAGGTGTGTTCCATCGTTGAGGGTGATGATTGCTGCGGTTCCTGTTGTGTCGTGGTCGATGGAGTGGAATGTTCCTTGTGTGGCTGTTTGTGGTGTTGGTGTGCTTTGAGCTGTTGGCTGTTGGGCGTTACTAGTTGCTGGTTGTGTTTGTGTTGATTCTGGTAGTGCTTCGTCGATAGTTGAGCTGGTGAAGGCTCGCCAAGGTTGGGTGAGGGATAGGACTATTCCTAATACGACGAGTGCTGCAATGGAGAGGATGAGCAGAATATTTTTCTTGTTCTTCATGTGTGTCCTTTGTTCTTGTTTGATGTATGTGGTGTGGTTTATCTGTATAGCGTGATGTGGGTGCTTTTTATTCCGAACCGGGCGTTTTGGGTGAAAGTATTCTGTTTCTGTGTGAACAGGAGTAACGTTGGTAACAAAGGTGAATATTGTGCGCTGGCGTTTTTGAGATAATGGCATCGTGGATGAGGTGTTTTTAGGCGTTGGTGGCGGTTTTTTGCGGTCTCTTAAAACTTTTTTGAGAAATTTTTTTACTTGATAAGGAAAGTATATTTTCTAAAACTTCCTTGATTTTTAGCGGTTTTTGTGGCTTTTATTGTGTTGTTATCTCGCGTATTGGTCAGTTTTTAACAAGAAAAAATGGTTTTTTGCCCATTTTGAGTTTGCATGCGTCCCAAAACTGTCGTAAGCTTATTGAGTCTTGAACGGCGGGGTAAAAACCGCTGATTCAGTCCAGGCCCCCATCGTCTAGCGGCCTAGGACGCCGCCCTTTCACGGCGGTAACACGGGTTCAAATCCCGTTGGGGGTACTTGTAGATTACATCTACAAAGCCTAGTTGATAATTTCAGCTATGGCCCCGTAGCGCAGTTGGTTAGCGCGCCGGCCTGTCACGCCGGAGGTCGCGGGTTCAAGTCCCGTCGGGGTCGCTCCGACCGCGTATTTCTTTATGATGAAATATCGCGGTTGTGGCATATCTACAGCATATGCCTGGCTCTGTAGCTCAGTTGGTAGAGCGTGCGACTGAAAATCGTAAGGTCACCGGATCGACGCCGGTCGGAGCCACAAAATCCACTTGCACGGGCTTCTAACGTGCAGGTGGATTTTCTATTTAACACACTTCACCAAGAAACATTCCTTATGGGCGTCATTAAAATCAAAAGAGCGCCTAACCAGAACCAAAATAGGCTCTCGGTCAAGCGCTCTCTTGCCACAAGGTTTAGAAGCTAGTCTGCGATCTCTACAACAACAGGCGTATGATCACTAGCACCCTTCCCTTTACGCTCCTCACGATCAATATGAGCACTTTTTACACGTTGCGTCAACGCCGGAGAATATAACTGAAAATCAATACGCATACCCTCATTCTTCGGGAATCGTAGCTTCGTATAATCCCAATACGTGTACTCGCCCTCCGTGAACGGACGGACGACATCAGATAGTCCGCTCTTGTTCATAAAAGCAAAGAACGCGTCGCGCTCTGGCTCACTAACATGCGTCATCTGATGCTCACGGAAGTAGTCAATATCCCACACATCATGGTCGTAAGGAGCAACGTTCCAATCTCCTACAAGCGCAAACTGTGCTTGAGCATCCGCGCTCAGCCAAGAATCAACATTAGAACGTAGCTCTTTGAGCCACTCCAACTTATACGCCATATGAGGGTCTTCAAGTCCGCGCCCATTAGGAATATATAAGCTCCAAATGCGAACACCGGCGCACGTTGCACCAATAGCACGCGCCTCCTGAACCGGAGTATCACCAGGTTTAGCGAAACTTGGCTGACCTGCAAAAGTCCGCTCAACATCCTCTAATCCCACGCGTGAAGCAATGGCCACACCATTCCATTGACTTAACCCAAAATGAGCAACTTCATAACCCATAAAATCAAAAATTTCATAAGGGAAATTTTTCTCTTGAGCTTTCGTCTCTTGAATAGCAAGCACATCAACGTCAGAACGGTCTAGCCATTCTTCAACGCGTTCAGCTCGGGCGCGAATAGAGTTTACGTTCCAGGTAGCAATCTTCATACCCTCTAGGGTACATGCTCTATCGTGCGGGCGGGAATGCTGGAATATGCAGACCTGCCATCTTCTCTACGACTCGGATTACCTGACAAGAATACCCAAATTCATTGTCATACCACAGATACAGAACCGTTGTATCCTCGGTGACCAGCGTGGCTAACCCGTCGACAATGCTCGCCGTGCGCGACCCCACAAAATCGGTAGAAACCACCTCATGTGAATCGGTGTAATCAATCTGACGGCGTAATGACGAGGTTAAAGATACCTTACGCAAGAGAGCATTAAGCGACTCTTTAGAATCTGGTTGTTTTTCTAAACGCAGATTCAAAATAGCTAGTGACACATCTGGTGTTGGAACACGAATGGCACTACCGGTCAGTTTTCCCTCAAGCTGAGGAAGTGCTTTAGAAACAGCTTTTGCCGCACCTGTCTCAGTAATAACCATGTTCAACGCTGCAGAACGCCCACGCCGATCACCACGATGGAAGTTATCAATAAGGTTTTGATCATTGGTGAAGGAATGAACCGTTTCAACGTGACCAGAGAGTACCGTAAAGTTTTCGTCCATAACTTTCAGTACTGGAGTGATGGCATTAGTTGTACACGATGCTGCTGAAAGAACGGTGTCTTCGGACGTAATAACAGAGTCGTTAACACCGCAAACAATATTTTTAATATCTCCTTTGCCAGGGGCTGTGAGCAATACTCGAGAGGCTCCTTTGCTCTTGAGATGTTGGCTGAGCCCTTCATCATCGCGCCAACGCCCAGTGTTATCAACGATGATAGCGTCACGAATACCGTATTCTGTGTAGTCTATGGTTGCTGGGTCGTTGGAATAGATAAAACGAATTGGCGTCCCGTTAGCAATGATGGTGGAATTCTGCTCGTCTACGCGGATAGTTCCAGCGAATGCTCCGTGTACGGAGTCTCGTCGCAAGAGTGAGGCTCTTTTGTAGAGATCGTTCTCTCCATTTTTACGGACGACAACGGCACGTAAATTAAGCCCGGAACCACTTGTTCGTTCAAGTAGTATGCGGGCTAGAAGACGGCCGATGCGACCAAAACCGTAGAGAACAACGTCTTGGTTGGTTGCTGTTTGTGTTCCTGCTTTTTCAACAACGGGGGATAGTTCTTCGCGTAACCATTTTTCGAGCTCTGTTGAGCCAGAACGCTCATATTGTCGGTATAGTTCTGCTAATCCGATAGAGCAGGGTGCTAATTGGAGTTGGATGAGTGTTTGTAAAATTTCTAGAGAGCGATTGGGGTCGAGCTCTTCATGGTCGATTTGCCGAGCAAATCGGTGTAATTTCAGAATCTGAATGACAGATTGGTTGACGAGGGAACGTCCATGAATACTGACAACTACACCGTATTCTCGGTTGAGTTTTCCAATGAGCGGAATCATTTGTTCTGCTGCTGATTCTGCGTCGTTCCATGTAGTGTTTTTTAGGGTGCTAGAGAGCGCCACGGCTTCCTTCTTCCTTGCGGTGATACGTCTTCGTATTCTCCGAGCATATGTGCTTGCAAAACGTTAGATGTACGCCTCGTTGCGTTCATCTAACGTTTCACAGCTTACCTGCAGAAATAAGGTAATTCCGTATTTTACAGAGTTTTTCTTTATATACCGATTAGGGAATATAAAGAGGGTGTGTATTTTCTACGCCTGATCAAAAGCACGAATTCCCCACCGTGAAATATGCTCTTCACCAGGAGAAAGAACCACAAGATGAGTTCCGCTATTGAATGCATTGGCAGGTGCTGTCATCGGTTCAACTGCTAAAGCCCGACGTTCTAAGCCGTCGGTGTATACCTGAACCCATCGAATACTTTCATCAAAAGTCAGTTCCACACCAGAAGAACGATGAACATCAGCATAAAGACGAACATGGCCGCGCTTATCAGCGTAAGAGAGCGAACCAAAAGCATGGTCTAACTCTATCTTGCCTAAGAGCGCACCAGTACGAAAATCTAAGGATGTTCCTTCAACAGAATGTTCTGCTATAGGTAGTAAGCGCTCATCTGTTTCAAGATATTTTTCTGCAGGAATCTCTAGCACCCACCGGTTTAGGGCTGATGCTTGGTCAACATTCCCACCGGCACTCAGATAAGGGTGAGCAGCGTACGCATAGGGTGCGGGCTCATCTCCCACATTTTGCGCAGAAAACTCTACGTGAAGTCCTTCATCGTTGAGAATATACGTCACGGTGTATTTCAGAAAGAAAGGGTATCCGGGGCATGGTGGAAGCTCAAGAGTGCCTGATAGCTGAGCCTGATGAGCGTTTATGACGGGCTCTTCAAAAGACCATCGTTGCCACATCACGAGCCCGTGAATAGCATTGTGTCGTTCCACTTCAGATATTGGTAGTTGATGCTCGACCTCGGAAAAAGTGTATCGTCCGCCGTCGATACGGTTGGGCCACGGTGCAAGGTGTGAGCCACGTGCTCCAGCGCGTAATTCGTTGGGAGAAGCTGGAAGAATAAGCTGTTTGCCTTGGGGTGATATAAGGGATTCTAGGTTAGCTCCCACCTCGGCAATGGTGGCGCTATACCCACCAGCGTTTAACGTGTAGGTTGTCCCAGAAAATGATGTAGACATAAACTTCTCCGTAGATAGACGATTGTGTGAGAATCTTGCAAGAAAATAGCACTGTGGCTCAATAGTTCATACTATTGAGCCACAGCATTATTTTTAGTGTTCTTCAGCTAAAGTACTTGCTTCACCTTCAGCAATTTTTTCTCCAATAGATTCAATATTGGCGAGAATATCCTCCGCGGGGACGGGGGAGAGCCTCGCCCATAAGAAGAAGAGGATACCGCCGACGAACATGCTCAACCCTGTCCATAGGTTGATGGGAATACCGCCGGTCAATGCCTTGTCTGCTACTGGGTCAAGAATTCCTGTAACTGTTACAAGGACGCCATAAACAACGAAGAGCGCGCCGATGATATTACGTAGGTCAGTACGGCGGGTAGAGCGAACGAGTTGCTCTTTTTCTTCGGGGCTAAGCACTACAGCTGTTGGTTGGTTTTTGTTGCTCATAGTGACTCCTTAGATAATGGGAAGATAGAGCAGAACGCAGAGGATGAGGGCGACTGTTCCAAGAAGTGCTGGGGAGCGGTACCATACGGTATCGCTGGCGACAGCATCTTTGGTGAGGTCGATGGTGCCGATACCATAGACCAACCCTGCAAGTTCATCGTCTGTTTTAGGTGTGGTGAACATTGATACGGCCACGGAAACAACCATCACGGTGATGAAAGAAATAATAGCCATGTAGAGGGTTCCAGCAGTACCAGTCTCGAAGAGCGTGGGGTCGTTCAAATACCAGATCCACACAAGTGCTGGGGCGATAATACCACTGACATATCCCCAAAGACCTGCTTGCGGAGTCATCTTCTTCCAGAGGAGACCGAGGATGAAAACAGCAAACAAGGGTGCGTTGAAGAAAGAGAATAGCGTCTGCATGTAGGTCATGATATTACCGAACTGTGCCGCGAGGAATGCGGTAAAGATACCGATAAGGATGCCTCCTACAGTGACCCAACGACCTGTAGAGAGATAGTATGAGTCGCTCATCTTAGGTTTGACGTATTCTTGCCAAATATCGTAGGTGAATACGGTGTTGAAAGAGGAGACGTTTGCTGCCATACCTGCCATGAACGATGCCATAAGACCGGTAACAGCGACACCAAGGACACCAGAAGGTAGATACATCTGGATTAGTTTTGGGATGGCGTCGTTGTAGGTGAGAGTTCCATCTGCAAATTGGTTACCGATGGTTGCTGCGGCAATCATTCCGGGGATAACCACGATGAAAGGAATGAAGAGTTTGGGGAAAGCGCCAATGAGCGGGGTGCGGCGGGCTGCAGACATGTTCTTTGCGGAGAATGCACGTTGAACTTCGGTGAAGTTGGTGGTCCAGTAACCGAAGGAAAGGACGAATCCTAGGCCAAGAACAATCGCCAGCCAGTTTGCACCAATGGGGTTGGTGACGTGACCAATTTCGGTGCCTTGCCATGCGGAAAGGTGAAGGTTGTTGACGCCTTCGGTGTTCATGAGGGCTGTTTTGAGTCCGCTCCAACCACCTACACGGTGCATACCGACAACGGTTAGTGGTACGAGGCCAGCAATAATGACGAAGAATTGCATAACTTCGTTATAGATTGCTGAGGATAGTCCTCCGAGGGTGATGTATACAAGAACGAAAAGTGCAGAGACGATGATAGCAACCCATTGTGGCCATCCCAGCATTGCTTCGATAATGATCGCCATTGCGTAGAGGTTGATACCTGCGATGAGTACGTTGGAGATGGCGAACGCTAAAGAATTAACGAGGTGTGCTGGTCGTCCGAAGCGTCGAAGCATAAATTCGGGGACGCTTCGTACCTTTGAACCGTAGTAGAACGGCATCATGACAAGGCCAAGGAATACCATCGCGGGGATAGCGCCGATGAAATAGTAGTGCATGGTGGACATGCCGATTTCTGCGCCGTTTGCTGCCATACCGAGAATTTCGGTGGCTCCAAGGTTTGCAGAGACGAAAGCTAGGCCTGTAATCCATGCCGGCATGGACCGTCCAGAGAGGAAGAAGTCCATGGAGGTTTTGACGCTTCGGCGGGCGATAATGCCGATTGCGAGGACGGTAACGAAGTAGATGATGAGCATTAGATAATCTACAAAATGTAGATCGAGTCTCACTCCATCAGCAGATGCTACAAGAGACATAGTGGAGCTCCTGGGTTTTGAAAACACAACAACGACCACGTTGAAATGTTTATTTTTGTTTATATGTGGTGTGCGGCAACATTGCCAATTCAATGACCAGTAAACCCCTATAAGTCTTTTAATGCAAGGATTAATCAAGAATATTTCTAAAATTATCTGAATGTTTTCCATCTAGATAAAAAACTTGTGTTCAAAAATGTTTGTTTGTGATTGAATGGAGGGTGATACATCCTTCTACCTACAGCCAACAGCACAACAACAGGAGGCCCCATGCTTGCATCAGAACGGCATAGCCAGATTCTGCGTGAAATCGAGGCCCGTGGCACTGTGCTCACCGGAGAACTCGTTGAACTACTCAACGTCTCATCCATGACTATTCGCCGAGACCTCAACGAACTAGCTGACCTAGGATTACTCGTCAAAGTCCACGGTGGAGCGACCTCCTTCAGAGCCAGTAGCGAACCAACATTCGCCACAAAAATGCTCCTTCACGAACCCGAAAAACAACAGATTGCCCAACGCGCCCTACACTATATACATCCTGGGCAAACTATCGGATTCTCCGCCGGAACAACCTGCACAACCATCGCCATGAACTGCCTCAAAGTTCCAGAACTGACCGTCATTACAAACTCATTGCGCGTCCATGAAACTTTTCACCAATCCCCATCTGACGCTCAAGTAATCCTCACCGGAGGACAACGCACCCCCTCAGACGCACTCGTTGGACCCATCGCCGACCTCGCACTAGGAACCTTGCACATGGACGTGCTCTTCCTCGGTACCTACGCAGCAGACCTCAAACAAGGCCTTATGAGCCCCACACTGATTGAATCCGCAACGAACCGCGCTCTCATATCCTCCGCTTCACAAGTTGTGGCAGTTTTTGACCACAGTAAATGGGATATTCGAGGCTTGAGCCAATTTGCCCCTTGGGAAAAAATTAACACCGTCATTACCGGCGCAGATATCCCCGACGAAACTCTCACCATTTTGAAAGACACTGTTAACGAGGTAGTTCTAGCATCATGACCACTACGCGCACACCGCTCACACCAACCGTCGTCAAAACATCAGCAACACTCGCTGACGGACGTGAAATTATCTTCTATGATGACTCCGCAGCATACGTTAGCGGAGAAAAAACCCGCACCGTCCACGACCCGCGTCCGCTAGAAGCACGAACCCTACCACCACACGACGCCGCATCCATACGCACCGACCCTCTCACCGGATACCCCGTAGCTATTGCAGCACATCGACAAAACCGCACCTTCCTCCCCCCAGCAGATGAAGACCCCCTAGCACCTGCCGGACAAGGAAGCGTCCCCAGCGAAATTCCTGAACCAGAATACGATGTCGTTGTTTTTGAAAACCGCTTCCCCTCACTACAAGGGCCCTATGAAGTTCTCAACGATAACACTCTCAACTATGAGACAACCCCTGCTGGACGTTGCGAAGTTGTCTGCTTCACCTCTAACGCCATCGGCTCCTTTGCAACATTGAGCCAACAACGAGCACGCACCGTCTTTGAAGCATGGAAAGACCGCACTAAAGAACTACTCGCTTTAGACTCCGTACGTGAAGTCTTTATCTTTGAGAACAAAGGTGAAGAAATCGGCGTAACTTTGCACCACCCACACGGGCAAATCTACGGTTACTCGTACCTTACCCCATATACCACAGCCCTTAAAAGACAGACAGACGCTTATGCGCAAAAGAACCGCAAAGACCTTCTTGCCGATGTGCTATTGAGCGAAGTCCGAGACGGGCGGCGCATCATTCGACGAACTGAAAACTTTACTGCTTACGTCCCGTTTGCGGCTAAATGGCCTGTCGAATTCATGATTATGCCTCATAAAGCAGTCAAAAACTTTACGGGTTTCACCTCCGAAGAGCTTGATGAGCTAAGCGAACTCTACTTAGACCTACTAGGACGACTTAACCGCTACTTTGACGGTATCGAACTGCCCTATATCTCTGCATGGCATCAGGTTCCCTCCGACGGTGCAGAGCATATCTCCCGCATGTTCTTGCACGTATTCTCCCTCAAACGTGCCCCCGAAAAACTCAAATATCTTGCCGGTTCTGAATCTGCAATGGCAGCGTGGATTAACGACCGGACACCCGAAGAAATTGCTGCTCGTCTGAAAGAAGTTGAACTCCCATGAGCACTCCACAATGGATTACCAACCCCACCCAAGAAGACCAAATTCGCACAGTTATTGACGCATTCATCGCAGAATACGGCTACGAACCAACTGGCGTATGGGCTGCACCGGGGCGCGTAAATCTGCTTGGCGAACATGTTGATTATGCCGGCGGAACCGTTATGCCCTTGGCATTGCCACATCGTACCCTCGTCGCGGCAGCCCCTCGCCAAGACAGCATACTACGAGCTGTATCAGATCAAGCTGACGGTGTTGAGCAGATCGCTCTTAAAGATATTGCCCCAGGAGCGCTAAACGGCTGGTTTACTTATGTTGCTGGTGTCCCATGGGGGATGAAAAAAATTGCTGATATCGATGTTGTAGGTGCCGACCTTGCCATCACCTCAGCCGTTCCCGTGGGAGGCGGACTCTCCTCTTCTGCAGCATTGGAATGTTCTGTGGCGCTTGCACTGGACGAACTTACCGCTCAAGCGCAAGAAACAGCTCCACTTCACCAAACTGATACAGGGCGGGCAACCTTGGCACAGGTATGTATTACCGCAGAAAACGATATCGCCGGCGCCCAAACAGGTGGAATGGACCAATCCATTTCCTTACGTGCACTTGAAGGCTCTGTACTGACCATCGACTGCCGTGATTTTAGCACTAAACCCCTCACTGTTGATGTGGCTTCTGCCGGATTGGCGCTTCTCGTGATTGACACAAAAGCACCACACCAACTAGCTGACGGACAATACGCTCGCCGCCGCGCTATTTGTGAGCTTGCAGCAGAGGCATTAAACGTAGACAACGTGCGTAACGCTATGCCAACGCATATGAGCTACGCAGATGCAGAAGCCGTTGTTCGACGCTGGGAAGAAAGCTTAAACGACGTCGAACTTCCTGAAGACACCACCCCAGAACAAGCCATAGCACGCATACGTCACGTAGTTCATGAGATGGTGCGAGTCCAAGAATGTATCGATATATATTCTGCTTCTGTAACCGATGAGAGCTGGAAACGTCTAGGAGAGCTATTGAGCTGTTCTCATGCTTCACTACGTGATGATTATGAAGTGACTGTCCCTCAACTAGATGTCGCTGTCGAAGCTGCTGAGCATGCCGGTGCTTTAGGTGCTCGCATGGTAGGCGGCGGTTTTGGCGGTTCGGTGCTTGCTTTGGTCCCTCAACAGAAAATTGAGGATATCGCCGAGGCTGTGGTGAATGCTTTTGAACAGCACGGTTTTGGTGCTCCTGCTTTTGTTGAGGCGACACCCGGTGCTGCAGCAACTCGAGTGAAATGATGAAGTAGCTAGAATCTTTCCAGACGAGGAACTTGTCTATTGTTGTCTGTGATTCCTCGTTACATACTAGGGGTGTGTTTGTGTGGCTTATGCGACTCAAGGGGAACTCTAAAGGCTAGAAAGCCTGTATCCTGTCGAGAGCCACCAAACTCATCCTCTACTTTCTCTGGACGTTGATGTCTGTCTGGGTAGGCTCCTGAACGACGTCAATTCCTTGAGTGACATCAAATGCTACGCGTCCTTTAACAAACCATGCCCACGGCAAGGGCAATGGATAAACCCATGCACCATGAGAGATACGTTCACCGTTGACTATCACATGCTGATAACGAGCAATGCCTTTCCATACACACAGTGTGCGCAACCGTGCTGGCTCTAGTGCCTCAGAAATAACGTCGTGAGAGGGAAAATAAAAGTTTCCCTCTATTAACAGTGCATCTGAGGTGCGAGCAATCTCTTGACCATATGCTACTGCGCGTACCGTATAACGGCGCATCTTTTAGCTCTGCCTTTCAATGTTCATGAGCTTCTGAGAGATAAGGGATACTAGCGCTTCAGCAGACTTATGGCATTGTTCAAGTTCTTCAGCATTAATCAAAATAAAGCCGGTTCCGTCTTGAATATACGCAATAGCAGGAGCCTGTGTATCAGGAATAATCTTTTTTAACAGGTCATCTCGTTCGTTCAAATGTACGGCGCTAAAAGGAATTGGCAATGTTGCACAGGCTGTTTTCCATTCTTTTTTACCGAGCGGGTTAAGACCATGTGTAATATCGCAAAGCGCACAAGAGCGCGTATGACGGAGCTTTCCCCACACATACGAAAGCTCCCCTTTAATTCCTCCGTCTGCGGCATAAACGCCAATAAGTTGCGCAGAAGAATTTGAATGATGGGTCACCATGTTTATTTCCTTAAATCATCGGTTGAAGGGTGAATGGATGCTTGCGTATATAATGCTGGCATATCGGTAAGAATGACTTTTCCACGTCCTTGTCGCACTATTCCTTGAGTAGCAAAATCTGCCAAGGTTTTACTTGTAATCTCACGGCTCACACCTACAAGGTTTGCAATCTGTTCATGAGTTAGACGAACGATAGGTTTTCCTGTGATGAGAGCTTTTTCTGATGTTTTGAGAAGAACCCGTGCAATACGTGCTGGAAGTGGCCTCAACAGGTTATCTGAGAGCCGTTCCTCTAGCTCTTGAACGCGTTCAGCCAAAATTTTTGAGACTTGCACCGTAAACTGTGGATCAGTGCTCATGAGCTCTTCAATATGGCTGACCTTTAAAGCGCATACCTGACATTCTTCGAGAGCTTCTGCATAGTTTTCATGCATTGACTGTCCCATGAGTGCCATCTCGCCAAAAACCATTCCGGGGGTCAAAATGGCGATGGTTAACGTTTTACCGCTATCGATAATGCGAAATACACGGATTCTTCCCTTTTTAAGGATAAAGAGCGTTTGCTGCTGGTCTTGTCGAGAGAAAATCAGTTCACCACGGCTAAAAAACTGTGCAGGAGCAAGTGATTCTAAATGGCTCATTTGTTCGGGCGAACAATGAGAGAAAAGATCTGATTCGCGAATACAAGCAAAATCGCTATCCATATTTGCTCCAAGCTACTGATAGTCGGTGCGCTGAACCCGAAAATATTATGCGCGTTTGAGAACTACCATAGCAGTGAGTCCCATAACAACACCATAAACGATGTGCCCCATCAAAGAGAGCAAGGTAGCGGATGTAATGGTGAATACTGGTGCTCCCATCATCAGTGGCATCATCAGAAGAGGTCCAACAATCCAGAACAGTACTCCGATAAGGCTACCTGCAATGAGTGCACCGGAAACGTGAGTAAGTGATTGGTCTTGACCTGAGAAGTGAATAATAGCGCCGGCAAGAGCACCAAATACACCAGAAATCATCATGTGCATTGCAAAGCCTACAAATGCTGATTCTGAGCCAATCATGCTAGCAAGCATGGGGAGCATTCCCATCATTGCCATCATCATGCCAAAAATAACGCCTCCTGCTAACCCTCCGATAGTAGTGGCTAGAATGGTGGACTTGGTGGTGTTAGAAAACGATTGAGTGTTCATCATATGTTCTTTCTTCTGTGTACAGAATGTATGTCATACTCTATGAAGCATTGAAAAGAAGTTCTGTGAAGGTGTTTACAGAACGGAAAATACTCTCTGAATTTTTTGAGAACGCATGGTAAAGGACGGCTGGAAAAATACACTTTTCATCTTTATTTAGTGTGTTTTAGCAGGTGAAAGCCTAAAAGTAGAAAATTTTTCTAAGGTAAATCTCATCTTTGGCTTCTATGATGATTCCTATGTTCTTGACGTGTTAGTCCAAGAACGCCCTTACTCTGATTCACGATGAGCAATACTGTTATTTTTATGGTGATGCCATGAAGAGACAAGCTGTTGTTCTTCAACGTGCTGACAACATGAGATAAAGGTTTATGCCAGTTCAGAATCAGGGTAATCTAAAGATATAAACTACTCTCATATAGGAGTGCACCCCCATGCTTCAACGCGAACCCTATGCACAGCTACCACAGCTGCCCTCTTTTACGCTTACATCTGAGGATCTTCGTGACGGAGAAAAAGCTCCGCAGTGGCTCACATCAGCTCTTTTTGGTGTTGAGGGAGGAACTGACACTTCACCACAGCTATCGTGGGAGGGTTTCCCTGAAGAAACTAAATCTTTTGTGGTGACATGTTTTGACCCTGACGCACCAACTCCTTCTGGTTTTTGGCACTGGTGTGTTTCAAACATTCCTGCCCAGGTGACATCTTTAGAGCGCGGTGCTGCACAGAAGCTACCAGAGGGTGCGCTTGCGCATCGTAATGACGGTGGCACTGACTCCTTTATTGGCTGTGCTCCTCCTGCCGGACATGGTGCTCACCGCTACATTTTCTGTGTTACCGCATTAGATGTTGAAAAGCTTGAGGTGGATGAGAATACTGCCCCTGCCGTCGTGGAATTTAACATTTTCTTCCACGGTATTGCTCGTGCTTTCTTAACAGTGACCTATGAGGAACATCCCTCTTCATGATGCGGCTAATTGCTAGCGATTTGGACGGCACCGTACTTGGAGAAGACTTTCGCTTTCGCCCCCGTACTATAGCTGCTTTAGAGGCAGCTATATCGGCAGGTGTTGAAGTGGTCTTTGTGACGGGCCGTCCCATTCGTTGGCTTACCCCTTTGCATGAGCAACTTGCCTATGATTCGTATGCGATTTGTTCTAATGGTGCGGTGGTGTATCACCTGGGGCGGGGTGAAATTGTTTCAACCTCTTTGACTCCTATGCGTGATATCGCCACCGCCCATCAGTGTTTAACAGAGTCTTTTCCTGAAGCAACGTTTACTCTTGAGACGCTTGAGAAGATTTATGTTCAGGGTGAGTTTGAAATAACGTCTGTCTTAGAAGGTGCTCCGATTATTTCTGGTGATTTATCAGATGCGTTTATCGAAGAAGATGCTGCAGTGAAGTATCTGATTCACCATCCATACGCGGATCCGTACGAGTTGTTAGAACGTGTACAAGCGGTGATTGGGGAATCTTTAGGAGCGACGCTGGGTGTGAAAGGTCAGGCGCTTGTTGAGATTGCTCGTGCTGATGTTCATAAAGGACATACCTTAGAACGTTTCGCGTATGAACGTGGTATTCCCGCTGCTGATGTTGTTGCTTTTGGTGATATGCCGAATGATGCGCAGATGTTGTTATGGGCAGGGGAGGGGTATGCGATGGCTTCTGGCTCTGCTGCTCTGATTGAGCAGGTAGGACGTACCTGTCCTGCTTTTAGTGAAGATGGTGTAGCTCAAATTATCGAAGAGTTTTTGAGTGCGCACTGTGATAATTCTGAAAAATAACCCTTTTCTTTATCTTTTGTGCAGTAAATATTTCCTCGCATAATCAGCTTGACTAGGATAAATATTATTTCGATATCGAATCGTTATGAGATGTTCAGGTTTCTCTCACTTTATACCTATTCTTCCCAAAGGTGAACAGTGTTAACTATTGATTAGACGGTTCGATAGAGCCCTTGCTGAGAAGCGAAATGTGTGTGTGATAATGTTATCGACTTTCGAGTTGATGATAAAAGGAAGAAGCCAGGCTGGGGAGCCTGGCTTCTTCCTTTTATCTAAAAGATACTAACCTCGTAGCAAGCAGAACAGCCTAGAGAATTGCAGAGCGTTCTGAATCGTCGGTAGAAGAATCTGAAGACATTGGCTCTAACGGTTCGGGTGCACTTTGACGAGAACGCGCAATAAACGCCATCGCATGGTACACCACAAGAGTTGCCGCAGTACCTAAAGCAATACCAGCGAACTGAAGATTACCAATATCCCACGTGTAGTCAGCAATGCCAATAATGAGAGCGACAGAAGCAGCACTCAAATTCACCTGATTTGAGAAATCTACACGGTTTTCTACCCAAATACGCACACCAAGCATACCAATCATGCCGTAAAGCACAGTCGCTGCGCCACCAAGAACACCAGCAGGAACAGACGCTACAGCCGCACCAAAGACAGGGAATACGGAAAGCGCAATCGCAAAAAGAGCCGCAAACCAGTAAGCAGCAGTCGAATACACCTTAGTCGCTGCCATGACACCAATATTCTCTGCATAAGTGGTAGTACCAGAGCCACCACCCATACCCGCAATTGTTGTTGCAAGACCGTCAGCCATGATGGCACGACCAGAATAAGAATCAAGATTTTCACCAGTCATCAGAGCAACAGACTTAACGTGCCCAATATTCTCAGCGACCAGAATAAGAATGACTGGAATGAACAAACCTGCTAGGTTCCAATGGAACTCAGGCGCTTGGAAATGAGGAAGGCCAATCAGCCCTTGTTCTTCCCACGTCTTATGAATAACGCTAAAGTCTACTTCTCCACGAATGACAGCAGTCAGGTAGCCAATCATAACGCCCAAGAGGATGGACAAACGTCCTGTCATCCCTCTAAAGATAACGGAAATGAGAAGTATGGAACTAAGAGTGACGAGAGCCGTAACAGGTGCTTTCATGAAGTTATCTTTTGCGCTAGGGGCAAGATTGAAACCGATGAGAGCAACAATAGCGCCCGTAACGAGCGGCGGCATTAACGCTGTGAGCCATGCGGTGCCAGCCACCTGAACGATAAGTCCCACTATAAAAAGTGAGATACCTGCCATGACAATGCCGCCAAGAGCACCAGCTGGTCCTGCCTGATTCATCGCAGCCCCGATAGGGGCAATAAAAGCAAAAGAAGATCCAAGGTAGGAAGGTACTCGTCCTGCGGTAATGATGAGGAAGAGAATTGTTCCTAATCCAGAGAAGAGAAGCGTCGTTGCCGGCGGAAAACCGGTAATCAGAGGCACAAGGAAGGTTGCACCGAACATGGCAACAACATGTTGAGCGCCAATTCCGATGGTGCGTCCCCATGTGAGTCGTTCGTGCGGAGCAACGACGTTTCCGGGGGAAATATGTTTACCGTTACCGTGAAGTTCCCAACGGAACGGGGAACGAGGTGAGGTATTTGAGCTCATAAGAGGCTCCTGCTGATTGTGAGTATGTAAAAGAACCGCTGATTATTGTACGCCAAAATATGACAGGAAACCCCACCTGAACCCAAGAAAAGCAATAGACAGAGCACACATACAAGGTGAAACACTCCACCAACATATGCCAAACTCAACGGTTAAGAGCCATATAACGACATCTCTTAAACCACAAAACACCACATAAACAACCGGTGGGTGCACCATCATCATGGTGCACCCACCGGCAGAATAATAATTCTTGAACGCTTATAGGCCTCAGCTCATTAACGGATACCTTTCATACGCTGAAGAATCCAACCATTGAAGAACCAGAGGATAATGCCGATAACAATGGTGCCAACACCGAGGATGGAGAAATAGGCTACCTCAGTCTCCTCAGAATAGAACTGTGCCAACCAACCAGAAAGCACCGTTCCCATGGACACTGACGTAAAGTAGAACGCCATCATATTGCTTCGATGAGCTTCAGGGGCAAGCTTTGTCGCTAGCGAGAAACCCACCGGAGAAATCGTCAACTCAGCGATGGAGTACACAAAGAGGATAAGAACAATCCAACCAACATTGACAGAAGGGTTACCTGCCTGTGTCAGGAAGATCAGGAACGCAATACCTACACCAATGATGCCAAGGGCAAATTTAATAGGTGTTGGAGGCTGACGATCACCAAGTTTGGTCCACATCGTACTAAAAACAGTACCGAAAAGGATAATAAAAATAGGGTTGATGGAGTTAATGGTGCTGGGAGGGAATTCAAAACCAAGAATGTTCCAGTCAAGGCGAGTATCAGAGTACACTGCCATGACGGTGAACTGCTGCTGGTAGAGAGCCCAAAATACGGCGTTACCAACCCATAGCGGCAAGAACGCAATAACTCGTGAATGCTCTGTCTCAGTGGTCTGCTGTGAGGTGAGTAGCTGGTACGCTAACGCAGAAGCGCCAAGGAGGATAAGACCCATGACCCAGCTAGAGAGATTATCTGCAGTCACAACACCCAAGGAAAGAAGAAGCGCAATGATACTGAGCACCGCGATAGCTGCAATGCTGTAACGGCGTTTTTCGTGTCCTTGGAGAGGATCAGAAATAGTGTGAACCTCAGCGGGAAGATTCTTACGTGTCAAAGAATATTGAATGAGACCAAACGCCATACCAATGGCAGCTAGACCAAAACCAAAGTGGAATCCAAGAGTCTTCCATGCAAAGCCAGTCAATAGAGGACCAAGGAGAGCACCAATATTAACACCGATATAGAAGATAGTGAACCCAGCATCTCGTCGCGGGTCAGTTCGTGAGTAGAGTGATCCGACGAGCACTGACGCGTTAGTTTTAAGGCCACCAGAGCCGATTGCGACAAGAACCATACCGATAATAACTCCGGCAACACCAGGGAGTAATGCAAGAGCTATATGCCCTGCCATAATGGCAAGCGCCGAATAGAACAATGTTCGTTCTGGCCCAAATACGCGGTCACCGAAGAACCCTCCGACGATAGCGAAGAGGTAAACCATCGACCCATAAGCGCCGATGATACCGGTAGCTGAACTTTCTGGAAGTCCAAGGCCACCGTCTGCCACCGAATAGTAGAGGTAGTAGACCATGATGCCTTGCATGCCGTAGAACGAGAAACGTTCCCACATTTCTACGGAGAAAAGGTTTGCCAGCATACGGGGATGGCCAAAGAATTTTTTGCCGGTCGGGTTATGAGGATCCGATACCGGAGAGTTTCCTGCTGCTGCAGAATTCATATCAACTCGCTAAATTTTTTTTTGGGGTACTGATACATCTTGTACACAGATGTTTTCTTGTAAAACCTTAGTCCAAAAACTGGTTTATCTGCATATTCTTAGCATATTGCCTTGTAAAACATGCTTTATCCGAGGAAACACATCGTAAATTAGGAGAAACTTTTTAACATTCCTTCAAAAATCCTCTTGTTGGTTCGTCCATCTAATGGAAGAGTTGTATCTAACGTCCGTATTTCTAGGAGTAAAAAATCATGAATGACGAGCTATCGCAAGTAACTGTTGAACAGATTCCTGAAGGCGCTAAAATTCTTGACGTTCGAGAAGACTTCGAATGGGAAGCTGGCCATATTCAAGGCGCTCAACATATCCCACTGGGAGAGGTACCTGCACGTTACGGAGAAGTACCTACCGACGTTGATGTGTATGTTATCTGTCGTTCCGGTGGACGTTCTTTGAAAGCAACTGCCTATCTTAACCAGTACGGTTTTGATGCGATTAACGTTCTTGGTGGAATGGGCGCGTGGGCAGATGCTCAAAAACCTATGGTTTCTGACAATGGAGACACTCCTCAAGTTCTCTAAAATACTGTACTTTTCACGCCTTTTATGAAGCCTTAGAGAACATCGAGAACAAGAGGTGTTCTCACTAAGTATTTTAGTGAGAACACCTCTTGTCTGTAGGGCAAAAGAATCTACCGGATAGAAGAAAATTATCAGTCCCGTACATCCGGTAGCATATATTGGGTGAATAAGCCTGTGGAACTAGAGATTTTAGCTCTGAGCTACCCTATTGAACCTGCCCAAGCCTATCCGGTTATTACTGCTGATAGCAGGTATTCTTATTGGCTTGATAGCGCTTTAGCCAGCTCTAGCATGTCTCATTATTCTTATATTGGTGTAGTTCCTGAAGACTCCCAGATATTGCACTATGTTCACGCTGGAACACCAACCCCACAAGTACACCTCTACGACGGAAACGGAACACCCAACGGCACCATTGATGGTGACATCTGGGAAGTTCTCCACCAAAAATTAGAGACAGCACCCACCCCCGCATCGGGCACCATGTCCTCTCCTGAAGAGACTCTACTACTGGGCGGATACGTCGGATATTTTGGGTACGAAACACACCTCGATTTAGACATCGGTGCTAATACCCCACATGCAAAAAATGCTCCCCGTACTACACCAGATGCTTTATGGTTTCCTGCAACGAACTACCTCATCTATGAGCACCGCACAGCAAAGAGCTGGCTAGTTGGAGATAGCACATGGATCCATCACATGGAGCGGCAGCTTCGTAACCTCACGATATACCAGCCAATTCCGGCACCTCCGTTGAACTTTCCAACGCCCTCAAAACAGGACTATTGCCAGCATGTAGAAACATGCCTAGAGCAGATACATGACGGCAACAGTTACGAAGTATGCCTCACCACCGCCACACACATACACACAGAAAAACCGTTGAGTGCAGAAGAAGCCCTAGGGATTTATCTCGCTCAAAGAGAAAAGAATCCTGCCCCTTACGCCGCTTTCTTCAACTGTGCAGGATGGTATGTGCTCAGTTCTTCCCCAGAACGCTACCTTCAGGTGAAAAACACCGGAATCGTGGAAACGAAACCTATCAAAGGCACCATTCCTCGCAGCCACGACCCCGTAGAAGACCAACAACGAGCACAATGGCTCAGGGACGACCCAAAAACACGGGCTGAGAACCTGATGATTGTTGACCTACTGCGAAATGATCTCTCAACAGTGAGCCAACCAGGTACGGTTAACGTTCCGGTGCTGATGGGAGTAGAAAGCTACTCTACGGTACATCAACTTGTGTCCACTATTCGTTCACAGTTACGTGAGGGAATCACTGCTGTTGATGCAGCGGCCGCATGTTTTCCTGGCGGCTCGATGACCGGAGCACCTAAAGCATCTACGATGAGCATCATTGACTCATTGGAAAAACGCGCTCGCGGAGTATATTCGGGTGCTCTGGGATTTTTTAGTGCAGACGGTTCGGCTGAGCTATCCATTGTGATTCGCACACTCATTATCGACGCTGACGGCACCATATCTGTGAGCGCAGGAGGCGCTATCGTCTACGACTCTCATCCTGAAGCTGAGTATCAGGAGATGCTGACGAAGTTGAACGCTGCTGTGCCACATAGAGGGCAACCATAATTAACGGTAACTGCAAGGGCAGACGACGTAGCCGTTGAGCATCTGTCTCAAATACCCCTGGAATATCAATCCCTTCAAGGTATTGATAAATATTGGCAGGGAAAACTGCCACAAATAGTGCTGTGGCTGCTAAACCAGCAGCTTTTCGTGCTCGTGGTGCGAGTAGGAGTGTTCCTCCGATAGCGAGCTCTGCTACGCCAGAAAGGTACACAATATTTTCAGCTGAGCCTGGAACTATGGGTGGAACAATACTCGCGAACTTTTCGACTGAATCTTTTTTGAAGTGCAACGCACCCATGAAGCTCAGACCGGCACCAAGAACGTAGCGTGTTATTTTTTGGGATGTTTTTTCGGTTGGGTCAGAAGAAAAAATACTCATATTTTCAGTCTAGTCGGTTCTTGATGTAGTAGAGAGGTGTCAGCTAGTTCCGGAAAATGTATCTATAAGAGTCAAAACATCGTCACGTATAGTTGAATCATCTAATTGGGTAATAGATTCTCATTGTCACCAGAGGACAGAAAGATTTTAGATTAACAAGTGGCATTATTAAATGTCTTTTCTGGTATCTGGCCTTTTGCTGGGTTGCTTGGGTATTGGATGTTTAGAGCAATGTGGAGCAGGAAACAGGTTAGAACGAGGTTTATAAAGGCTCAGGCTAATTAGCGGTTTGATAGCGGAACCGGCGTTTGTCTGGCAAACATGGTCTATATGTGCAGGCTTGGTTGTTTGCTGGAAGTACGTGTTAGGAACAACGGGTGACAGCTAGCGGTCCTATCAATCAGAATCAGTGGGTCTTCAAAATCGTGTTTTACCGTAGCGATACTCAGCCGAACTTTTCGGTAGCTACTTGCCTGTCATACGAATCCTTCAATGCGTGCAAACCTAGTTACATCATCAATGTGAACAAAATACCGGAACTGTATATCACAAGCTGGGTGCTTCTGGTCGGGTCACCGTTGCGATGTTATGTCTATAAAAACGACACATGAGTAGTGTAAAAATTTATGGATTTTTCTTGTTCCTGCCATGGCGTTGAGACACGGGGCGTCGGGTCGTCAAATAAAGATTTGGTCATAGGGTTGCCGCTTGTGCCATCAATGAAAAAACTAGAGTAATTTATGGAATAAATATTATAATTTTATAAATTTTCTTGAGAAAATTTAAGTCTCACTTTAACAAGGTGGTTTAAATAAAATGAGCGATTACCTGTTTTGGTGATTTGTTTATCAATATCCATCAGCTGATAGGAGTCTCAGATGCTTACATGGCTAGGAATCAAAAACAACACGCAGGAACAACCAGCCCGACAGTTCTTTGGTCGCTCAAAGAAAAAGACAGTTACCCTCACCCTTATAGGGGCACTGTGTCTCCTATGGGGTGTGCCGGTAGTTGTCAAAGCGCTATTGCCAGAAAAATGGGGCAATGATCCGGTAGGGGCAGTCATACCGGGACTCATTGGGATACTGGTAGCAGTACTCATGGTGATGGTTGTAGAGCGACTAGATTGGGACAAACAATCCCCACGATAAAGGGTAAGAGCTGCATTTATGAGTTACATAGATGATTTCTTTAAAAGGTCTGACACTAAAATTGCCACAGGTATAGCTTGCGTAGCACTATTTCTAGGAAGCTTTGGAGATGAGGCAACGCAAGTTATGTTTGCCTTACGTTTTTCAGAGACAGGTCAAACTGAACCTGCACAAGTATCTGCATTACTTGCTGCTGGGCTTCTTGGAGGTATATCAGCTGGCTTTTTTCACTTCGTTTGCTTGCATTTTTCGGCGCTCGGCGTGTAATCAATATTGTATTTATCGCTGAAGCAACACTTATTGCTGTTGCATCATTTATGAATACACTGTTCTGGTGTCTCATAGTTTCCGCAGCACTTGGGTGTCTAGGCTCTATACTCTGGTCTGCGGTGATGGTTGCGCTTCCCGCATTGTTTACTGATGAGGCAGGAATCGATAGAGCAAACCGAGTGATTCAATCGGTACGTAACCTTGGATATGTTGTTGGACCACTCATTGGAAGTATCTTTTTTGCCTTATCACCCGGGCCTCAGGGGTTCTTGTATGTAGCTATTCTCATGCTTATTTCTGTAGCCTGCACTGCTATATCGTTACCTAAACTATTGAACGTTGGTGTAGGCACGAAAAATAGTTATGGAGATAGTAAAAGCGTAGATATATTGGGATTACTCCGGACTGAAGGAGTATCTCGTGCAATCACTCCGCTCCTCATTACAGTTTTGGTAACTAGCGCATTAAACGTTCTTCTTCTGGTAAGAATCCGTAATGAACTCGGTATAAACGCCGAGATTTACGGAGTTATCGTTGCAACGTTGAGCACGGGCCTGGTAGCAGGCCCCGTAATTTTTCTAGCTTTGTAGGAAAGAAAATCGGCGAGGCGTCTGGTGCTTCTATAGCAGTAGCCGTAATTGGTCTCAGCATCGTAATAGTAGGTTCAACACAACTTACTTGGCAGATAGTGGTAGCAGCAGCATTCATTGGCGTTGCTAACGGTGTTCAAAACACTCTAATGTCAGGGTTCATCATCAAAAGAGTAGACTCGACAAAGCGAGTTCTTCAGATGCCTGCCTATGTTTTACTCCTGCAAACTGCAGTATTTATAGGTTTTATTGGTTCCGCTTTTATACATGTTGATTAAGCTGGTCTTGCTTTAGTTATAGTCGGTTTTATAGCTACGTTCGTAGGATTATTTGGCGCGTTTGTAAATCGGTCTAATAAACAACAACTTTCAAAAAAAGAAAAGAGGATACTGAGATGACTGCTGGAACAAGCAGATTTGAGCATAATCAATTAGCATTAGATGCCGTTGATTTGCAACCACCAATAGACAAAATCGTGAGGTCTGGAATAGCAAAACTTCGAGTAAGCCAATACTATTTCGATGAGCCCTTGTTTGATAAATACGAAGCAACAACTGTCCGAGCAACATGGGACTTTGCCGCCGCTGAGAGCATCGCAAACGACGGAGATGAAGTACTTGATCTTGGATGTGGTGATGGGCGGCTTCTCTTGCACCTTGCTGGGTAACGTTTAGGGTGATTCTAAGTGTTCAAGAGCCGTTTTCACGAAGCCAGATTTTCTCTTTGACTGCACGATAGGGAAGGCAAACAGCTCATTAATCTAGGGTGTGACATTTGGGTGGAAGTTAAAAATCCATGTAAGCACTGTTTAACCTAGTTAATAACCGTTTTTACCCCTATTTTTACTCCACTACAAAAAAGCTTCTTTCAAGAAGTTTTTTCATTAAACCTCGTACTTAAACGTGCGCGTGAGAAGCTGTAGATAACTCGCCACCTCTCAGAGGTGTTTTATCTGCTTATCAAAGACCTTCATCCATAAAGAATTAGCTATGTTATAGACTTAATTCAGTACGGATTTCATCAAGGGTATATGTGCGGACTCTACCTTCACGTATTGCTTGAGCACGAGTCTGCAATTCATAAGCATGTTCAAGTTCTGAGATACTCTGTTCCAATGCCTCTTTGACATAAAAAGCAACAGGGCGTTCAGTGCGCTGAGCCAATGCATTTAAACGCTTTTTGAGGGTGGTTGGTATGCGTACTGTGAGTACGCTATCTGATGTAGTAGCCATGTAACATACATGGCACATTGTATTGTGCGTGGTCAAGGAGTTTGAATCAAGAATTTTGGGATATTTTATTTCTCATTCCTTATACGTGACTCTAAAAAGATTTCCCCGTACACACGAGGGTTTGGTGGCTTTATCAATTTGTGATGTGATAAGTTGACTGATTATTTTTGCCATGATTGGATTAATATTATGCTAACCAACAGGGTAGAGGTGCTCAGATGGAAAAAAGAACAATGACTTTTATGAAAAAATTTCAACTGGTTTTGTTGTTGGATTTCTAACTCTTGGCTTAGCAGGAGGAATATACACTCCTGCAGTTGCGGAAGAGTGTAAGGGCGAAACGAAAACTGAGGTCGTATCAGTTGATTTTATTACTGGCAGCCAAACCAATGATGTTAAGTTAGATTCCTGCAAAGTCCAGAAAATGATTGATGGGTATGGGCAGGTAAAGGACTCGGCAGGACTTGCTGGCCTTTTGGGCTCGGGTTATTGGCCTGTTGGAGTAGCGGGCGGAATCTTCTTCGGATGGGCCTGGAATAACCAGGAAAAGCTTAAAGAATGTGCTCAAGATGGAAATGGGGTCACTTTCACAGAAATCAACGGAATTGTTACAGGCTGTTCATCTCAATAAAGGTGCTGAATTAAAGTGCTAACAAAAAATAAAATTATCCTGCCTTTGGTATTTTTTGCTATCGGTATATCTCTACTAGTTGCTAGAAGCATGGGCTTTATAAACGAAGCTGTCAGTAACTATTCGATGCTAGCTCTGCTAATTATCGCGATAAGCACTGGGATATATGTTGCAAGCGTTGCGCGGTCGAGCCATTCATAAGGAGCCGATAGAGAATTTAGAACGGGCTTAGAGCAGTTTTAGATAAAAAAGAACTGGAAGAACGGTAACTCTTCCGGTTCACAAATTCCGTCTCGTGTCTTACTGCGAAAGGAATCCAAGCTTGTGTCTACGAGTCTAGTACTATCCAGCAGAACCGCAACAAAAGAAGCCCGGTTCGCCGTACACGTCACAGACGCCCAGAGGGTCTTTCTCTGCTCAGAAACCAGGAGCGCCCCGCTGGCCAAAACCCCTACGGGCAGACCTATACAAGTACGCGTTTTAACAGCCCAGCCCCTTTTTCTATCGTGCGTTGGTTATCGACATTGACCACGTTTTCGCGTCTAATTACGTCTTTGATTTGCCCCTTTTTATAAAAATCTTTTGAGAGGAGTTTGCGAGCGCATTGGGGTGCGTGACGGGGGTATAAGGCGACGCTTAGCAAGTACAGTGTAATCACCAAACGTGGAGCTTCTTAGGCCTCTTGTTTTAGCGTAGTTGATGTTGGCTCTGGTGGCAACTGTTGGTGTTGGAAGCTAAGGGGTGGTTCTTGTCGTCGTGTGGTGGTTTGTAAGAGTAACTAACTGGACTTGTACTGTCTAGTTGCGTCCAGCGCTCACTCTTTGTCGAACAGAGCAGGGGGATCCCCCAACTAACTAGAAAATACTTGTTTTGATATTTAAAAAATACCTGTTTTGACGTTTACTTCTCTCAAAAAGCTCTCTACAGTGAGATACAAGTCATGCATAACATATGTTTTGCATAATAAGAGCGGGAGGGTTTCATGATTTTAAGAAACTGCTTCTGTGCTTAACGCCTTCAGGTGTGAAGTTGACTGGAACTATGGTTGCCCAGCTCCTATAGCTGGATTTTTGCCGGTCAGCGACTATCTTCTAGCAGCTCAGAATTGGTGTGAAGTAGCTTGGGTGTTAGCTTGGCTAGTTGATGTCAACGTGCTTGAAGGCGGACTCGTAGGTATTGTGACATATCTGGTAGCTGCAGGTGTCTGGTGTGCAACCCCATGGGTGATTTAGGAGAAAAATGTTTGGAAACGAAAAGGTAAAAACTCTGTTGCGAATGTTTCAGACGAAAGGTGTCTACGAGTATTTTGCAACACCAGAGCTACAGATGTTCTGTGGTTATGTTGTAGCAGGGCAACGTAGGCAAGCAATTGCAGAGTATGCGCGGGTGTTCCCAAATGCCTCAATTGTTGAGAGATATGTGGCATTTGAAGCAGCGAAATCTTTGGGGAACGCTACTTTAACTAGTTTCCAAAAGTAGTATTCTCTCCAGATCTATAACCCGTTCCAATTCCACCCACGCACTTCCCTATCAGCTCTGACCCGGTTTATAGGAACTTTTTTCTTACACACGTCTGGCGTTGAAATGCACCACTGCCGCGTCAGTATGAGGTAATAATTGGCTAAGGGATGCCCTAAGCCTTGTGAATTTTTTAGGAACATATTGACCATTCCCAGGATTCGCTCTATAGTTGTTCAAAACATTTGCAAATATGTTCTGAATCACATTTTTAAATTCGGTAATGGATTCTCGTAGCAATTGGGAGTCGTCATGAAAAGGTCCATAAGATAGTGGCAGCTGCTGCCGATCTAACTTTCGTCATGAACGAGGTGTTTGATTTGCTAGGAATAGGGTCATGTGTTTCTTTGGTTAGAGAACTCCGAGGGTAGAAAGGGCTTAGATTAATAATTGACACTATTAAATATAATTTATGTGGCTCTCTGGATGATAATAATTATTTTTGCATCTAAGAGGTCTTATGAAAAAGATAATATTTTTAGAAGCAATCCAATAATTCTCTCACTACTTTCAATACTCGCATTTTCTGCATATATACGCAATCCATTTGTAGATACATTGGTTTACTTTAGTGGGGTCCTTGCCTGTGTTGCTTCTATATGTATTGGAATATTCTTAGCAAAACTAGGGAAATAGATATAATTAGGTATGGAAAAAATTCCACAACCTACTATATAACTGATATGTATTCCTGCGACCTATAAGGTAAAACGAGCATGATAGAGTACCCCCTAACTGGGGTGCACACTTAACTATTCAGGGTCAAAAAGTTCCCGCTTGTGAAAAGTAGCAGGACCAACACAGAACCAGTTGCTTCGCAAACAGAATAACTGTGTACTACCGAATCAAATGTTTACCACTGGCAACCAAACTGGCCATGATGCCGAAGCGTAGATACCTACGAGTTTTTCATCATCTTAGTGATGCTTTATCTCGTGTGAACCGAAGAAGATGACTAGACTAGAGAGCATGACTAAGCTCTCCGAAAAAATGCCCGTTGAACAAGCTCGCCAACGCCTACAAGAACTCATCCGAGAACTTGCCGTTGTTCACGGAAAAGTAACTCTAGCTTCTGGTCAGGAAGCAGACTACTATGTGGACTTGCGTCGAGTAACCTTACACCACGAGGCTTCACGTCTTGTCGGGCAGGTCATGTTAGACCTGATTGACTCTGCCGGTATTGAATTTGATGCAGCTGGTGGGCTCACCATGGGTGCTGATCCTGTCGGGCATGCCATCATGCGCGCTGCCGGCGACGAAGACCGCGCTATTGACACTTTTGTGGTTCGTAAAGCGCAGAAATCGTACGGTATGGGACGTCAAGTAGAAGGCCCTAACGTGCAAGGACGTCGTGTTGTCGCTGTTGAAGATACCTCAACCACCGGTGGTTCTGCCTTGACCGCGGTTGAAGCCCTACGCTCTGCCGGCGCTCAGGTAGTTGCTGTGGCTGTGATTGTAGACCGTGCTACTGGCGCAAAAGAACATATTGAAGAGGTTGCAGGAGTCCCTTGCCTCTATGCATACTCAAAAACTGATTTAGGCCTCGATTAAAAAACTTTTCTGGTGGTAGCAGCTGCACCTTTTCTGGTGTCGCTGCTACCATTCTTTTCTTGGCAGATGGAGATAAGGTGAGCGAAGAATACGCTAGCTCAAAAGATGAAAAAACCTCCGCGGAACTATCTCACACCATTGGTGTTGGCCCGTGGGAAGGAGAGCTTCCAGAAGGTGACTGGTGGGATGAGCAGCTCTTACGAGAAGGCGACCGCCGTAACGTTGTTGATAAATACCGTTACTGGAAAATGGAAGCAATTATTGCTGATCTCGACACCAAGCGTCACAACTTCCATGTTGCTATTGAAAACTGGCAACACGATTTGAATATTGGAACTGTTGTGCGTACAGCTAATGCGTTCCTTGCGCAAGAAGTACATATTATCGGTAAACGGCGTTGGAATAGACGCGGCGCAATGGTGACTGACAGGTATCAGCATGTGCGTCATCACCCCACAATTGAAGAGTTCTTAGAGTGGGCGCGTAGTGAAGATATTGCTGTTATTGGTATCGATATTTTTCCAGATTCACAGCAGTTAGAAACTTACGATTTACCTGAAAAATGTGTTCTTGTTTTTGGGCAAGAAGGCCCCGGTCTTTCACCAGAGATTCACCATGCAGCAGAAGCTACTTTATCTATCGAACAATTTGGTTCTACACGTTCGATGAACGCGGCAAGTGCTGCAGCAGTGGCCATGCACGCATGGGTACGTCGCCATGTCTTTGGGCAAAAAGTGCATTCGTCCTAGGGCTTTATAACTATTAAAATGATGCTGGTGGGGCGGTTAAGAACATTCTTAACCGCCCCACCAGTAATGTATCTCTTAGTTTTGGGCCGTTATATTTCTGTTGTTAGAGGGAAAAGACCCAGGTGGCTAGAGTCATGGTGGTTGCAGTAATGAGGAAGACCCCGATGACGTTGAGCCAGAAACCGCCTTTAATCATTTGCGAGATGGAGACATAACCAGAGCCGTATGCAATGGCGTTGGGCGGGGTAGCTACTGGAAGCATGAAAGCGCAGGTTGCTGAGAGCGCAACAGGAATAGCTAGTAGCATTGGGTTGAATCCCATTCCCATGGCGATACCACCGGCAACAGGTAAGAAGGTTGCTGCTGTTGCAGTATTTGAGGTTAACTCTGTGAGGAAGATTACTCCTGCTGTTACTAAGAAAATCATGAGCACTAGAGGCAGCGCGTCGAGGTGACCTACTGCTTTACCAATCCATTCGGTAAGACCGGATTTTGTGAATTGGCTAGAGAGTGCAAGGCCTCCACCAAAAAGCATGAGGACGCCCCAAGGTAGTTGCATCGCAGTATCCCAGTCGATGAGTCGAACACCTTTTTTACCGGCTTTGCCAGCGGGGAGCATGAAGAGAATACATCCGACGAGGATGGCAATTCCGGCGTCAGTAATAGGTGCTTGCTTGCCCCAGATAACGGGGATAAGAATCCATGCAAGTGCTGCACCAATGAAGATAATGAGCACTTGAAGCTCTCCTGAGCTCATGGGACCAAGTTTCTTGTACTCGTTATTGATGAGTTCTTTACCGCCTGGAATCTCTTTAATTTCGGGTCGGAATACTACTTGGGTGAGCATAAACCAGCAAATGAATAACATGATGACGGCTAGGGGAACACCAACAAGCATCCATTGTCCAAATCCAATGACGATGTTGTGCGTATCAGCAAGGTAACCGGAAAGTAGGGTGTTTGGTGGGGTTCCAATGAGCGTTCCTAGCGAACCAATAGATGCAGAATACGCGATACCGAGCATGAGTGCCGTACCAAAATTTGATGTGACGAGTTCTGCTGTCGCATCTTTGGTGCTTGTTCCTGTGTCTTTATGCTGAATTTGAGCGATAAGGGTTAGAACTGAAACGCCGATGGGGAGCATCATGACAGCTGTTGCAGTGTTGGAGACCCACATGGAGAGGAAGCCTGTAGCTATCATGAAGCCGGCAACCATGGCTGAGGGTCGGGAGCCCATAACTCGTAGGGTGAGAAGGGCGATACGCCGGTGCAGGTTCCACCTTTGCATGGCAAGGGCTAGGAGGAATCCTCCCATGAAGAGGAAGATGATGCTGTTGCCGTAGGAGGCTCCTACGTCGTTGATTTTTACTTCTGGGTTGAAGACCGGAAAAATCACTAATGGTAGCAGTGCTGTTGCGGGTATGGGGAGAGCTTCTGTCATCCACCAGCCACCCATGAGGACGGCCGTAGCTGCGGTGAGTCGTGCGGCGTGAGGCATATCTGCTGGCAGGATGCAATACATCAGTACTGCTGCGAATAGACCTCCGAATAGGCCGATGAGTCGCTTGGTGCGTTCACCGGATTCTATTTCTTCTGCACGTGAGCCTCGTGAGAGTTGTACTTGATCGATGGTTTGTGTAGGGACTGGCTCGTAGTTTTTGAGGTGGTCCCCTGTGACGTGTGGGTGCGGATTACTCATAGTGGTAGTTCCTTTATTGCTGTGTGGAGGGCGCGTCGTTGAGCCCTCACAAAATGTGATGCGTATTCGGTGATTCTAGCCACAAGGTTGGTGGTAAAGCTATCTTAGGCACGCCGATAGTGTAGAAAAAGACATCTTTTATTCCAAAAAATGAGAATTGTTCTAGGTGTGTTGTGTAGGGGCGTGATGTGCCATTGTGTGAGATTTAGTCAGCTTTCTTGGTGGTGGTATTTAATGGCGTGGAAAAGCGTGGGTTTTGCTGTGACATTTGAGTTTAGTAGGCTTTTTCTTTCCCGTGGAAAGGGTGTTAAAGCTGGTAATAGTTGTTTGTAAGGTGACGAAATAGCGTGTTATTAAGTGGGTTTATGTCCGAAACATTGCGAAAAATTCCGTAGCTATTAGCCTGTAAGTTGCTAGAATAAGAAGTACAAACGTGCGCTTATGTCACATAGCTGAACAAGCGTACCGTGAACACGCAGTCATCAATACCGGTGGCTATCTAACAAAACTCCAAGGAGTCCGCATGCCTATTGCAACCCCGGAAAAATACGCAGAAATGCTCGAAAACGCAAAGACTAAAGGTTTTGCGTACCCTGCAATCAACGTTACTTCCTCTCAGACGCTCAACGCTGCTATCGCAGGTTTCGCAGAAGCAGGATCTGACGGTATTATCCAGGCCTCAACCGGTGGCGCAGCTTACTGGTCTGGATCTAGCAAAAAAGACATGGTCGTTGGTGCACTCGCATTTGCCGCATACGCCAAAGTTGTCGCAGCGCAATACGATGTAAACATTGCACTACACACCGATCACTGCCCCAAAGACAAGCTAGACTCCTATGTTCTTCCCCTTCTCGAAGAATCCGAAAAAGCTGTAGCTCGTGGCGAAGACCCCATCTTCAACTCTCACATGTGGGACGGTTCTGCTATCTCACTAGAAGAAAACCTCGAAATCGCTCAGCAGATGATTGCACGTACCGCAAAGAACCACCAGGTTCTTGAGGTTGAAATTGGTGCAGTCGGCGGCGAAGAAGACGGTGTAGAAGGCGCTATCGACGACTCTCTCTACACCACTGTTGAAGACGCTATCAAAACTGTAGAAGCTATTGGACTTGGCGAAAAAGGCACCTACATGGCAGCTCTTACCTTCGGCAACGTCCACGGCGTTTACAAGCCCGGTAACGTGCACCTTCGCCCTGAACTCCTCAAAGAAATTCAGGAAGAAGTCGGCGCGAAGTACGGTAAAGAGAAGCCCTTCTACCTTGTATTCCACGGTGGTTCTGGCTCTACTGAGCAAGAAATTGCCGACGCTGTATCTTACGGTGTTGTCAAGATGAACATTGACACTGACACCCAGTACGCATACACCCGCCCTGTTGCTGGACACATGTTCTCCAACTACGACGGTGTTCTTAAAGTTGACGGCGAAGTCGGAAACAAGAAGACCTATGATCCTCGTGTATGGGGCGCTGCAGCAGAAGCTGGCATGAGCGCTCGCGTTGTTGAGGCTGCCCAGCAGCTTGGCTCTGTGGGGACATCTATCAAGTAGTTCTTGCAAGAATAACGTTTTATCGTTGTTACGGTGCGACAGGTTCACAATGTGAGCTTGTCGCACCGTATTTTTTATTGATTTTCTAAAGATTTTGTTGACTTTCTAAGAATATGAAGAGTAACATCGCTCACAAGGGTGAAGTGTTTTACCCAAAATGCATCGGCAATCTTAAGGAGAATCTGCGATGTCTGTAGAAACAACAACGGTGTTCGTTCTCGTATATCTTTTAGTGGCGCTTACGGTAGGAGCGTTGGTTGTCGCAGTGCTGGTGACCCAGCTTAAAAAGAACCTGCTTGCTATCAAATGGTATAAAACTCAGAACCTTGAGCAGGTAGAGCACCCTGAAACATCAAAAAGAGATAGCGTTCTAGGCGTCAACGGCGTGACCTCTTTTGCCGAATAACGTAACTAAGTATTTTCTCTCAGAGGTAGCTAACTTTTATTAGATGATTGAAAAGCTGCTCGTCATCAACTTGTTGTGGCGGGCAGCTTTTCTTGCGTGCCGTAAATGAACTAAGGTCAGGGCAATCCTCGGTAGGATGACTGCGTATACTCCTTGCATAATAGTTGAGGGACAAAAAATTGTAATTACACAAAAAAGAGGGAAAAATATCATGTCTTTAGCCGGAAAAAATCTTCTAGACGGGCCTGCCCCCACCTATTTACCAGAAGAAACAGAATTGCTTGCCCGCATTGAACAAGGGGAATCGCCTGAATCGTTAGCGCACTCCTTCCCTAAATCATCACTGGCGTGGGCGCTTCTTGCGGAAAAAACACTGGAGGAAGGTAACCTGATTCAAGGTTATGCTTACGCTCGTGTGGGATACCACCGCGGGCTAGATTCTCTCCGTGCTAATGGTTGGCGTGGGCACGGCCCCATACCCTATACTCACCTGCCAAACCGAGGTTTTCTCAAAGCCTTATATCTACTGGGTGGAGCAGCATCTGCGATTGGAGAGTCAGATGAAGCTGAACGGATTGAAAAATTCCTCAACGACTCTGACTCTGAAGCAGCACAACGACTAAAACAAACTTCCTAAAATATCTTTACCTGATACAAGCACAGTACGTCATAAGGGGTGGTGTTCAAGAGAAAAAAATTCTTGAACACCACCCCTTATGGCATGACGAAGCGAAAACTTACTTCACTAAGTCAGGGAATGCATCTGCAACAGCTGGGAACGTAATTTTTCCGCTATCAGTGTTGAGTCCTGCTTGCAAGGAAGAATCTTCTGATAACGCTTGATCAACGCCCTGTGCAAGCTTGAGGATATAAGGCAAGGTGGCATCGGTCAGTGCCACCGTAGAGGTACGTGGAACAGCTCCCGGCATATTTGCGACACAATAATGACGGATGCCATCGACCTCATAGATAGGGTCTTGATAGGTGGTTGGTCGGGAAGTCTCAAAACAACCACCCTGATCAATTGCTACGTCGATGAGCAATGCACCAGTTTTCATAGAAGACAGGTGCTCTCGGCGTACTAGCTTAGGAGCTTTTGCCCCAGGGACAAGCACTGACCCAACGACAACATCTGCCTCGGAAATCTCACGCGCAATATTGCGTGGAGTTGAGTTCAGAATACGAGCTGTAGAACCAAAGATAGTATTCAACTCGCGTACTCGAGGGCCGTATCCTTCAAGAATGGTGACTTCGGCACCAAGTCCTACGCACATCTGTGCCGCATGGGTACCAACATTGCCGCCGCCAAGGACAACAACTCGTGCCGGTGCAACACCTGGAACGCCACCAAGAAGGATGCCAGGGCCACCTTGGGAACCCAATAGATATTGTGCTGCTGCAGAGCCGGCAAGACGACCTGCAACCTCACTCATGGGTAGGAGTAACGGTAGGGCTCGCCCAACGCGTACTGTTTCATAAGCAATAGCACGTGTTTTTGCTGTTATGAGAGCTTGTGTGAGTGGTTTGTCTGCTGCAAGGTGAAGATAAGTAAATAGGGTTAAATCTTCGCGTAGATACTGGTATTCGGATTCAATAGGTTCTTTGACCTTGACGAGAAGTTCTGCGTTGTTCCATGCCTCATCTGCGCTGACAAGGCGTGCACCAGCTTCTTGGTATTCTTTGTTGCTAAAGCCTGCTCCGACGCCGGCGTCGGTTTCTACAAGAACTTCATGTCCCACTTCGACGAGAGCGTGAACACCGTCTGGGGTCATGCCAACTCGTTGTTCTTGTGGTTTTATCTCGCGGGGTACGCTAATGCGCATGAGATCCTCCATTGGACTGAAATATACAAATAGGCCTTGTGTGACCTAAATATCATTCTCTAGCGGTTGCGCAAAGATAACAATTGTGTGTGAGATACTTCACCTTTGGGTGGTTGTTTAATATGTAAAACACCGTCATGATGCCTAACCCAAGCACCTTTTATACACCTGTCGCTACGTCAAAACACCTCCTAAGAAACAGATACACTAGAACGCATGCGCTACACCTTCCTCGGACCATCTGGAACCTTCACCGAATCGGCACTTCTGAGTATTCCCGAAGCTCATACCAGTGAACGCTTCCCCTCACCCACCGTTCCTGCCGCCTTTAGAGCACTTCTCTTAGACCAAGCAGACGCGGCTATGGTCCCTATCGAAAACTCTGTAGAAGGAGGAGTCAGTGCAACGCTTGACTCTATCGCTCGTGAAAAAAGCTTGCGAATTATCCGCGAAGTGCTCGTACCCATCGAATTCTCCCTCGTAGCACGCAAAAATATCAACCTTGACGATATTCAACGTGTATCAACACATTCCCATGCATGGGCACAAATACGACAGTGGGCAGAACAACACATTCCACAAGCAGACTATGTTCCAGAGCAATCAACAGCGGCTGCCGCCATGGGTCTATTTGAAGATCACCCCACCTATGATGCTGCGGTCTGCGCACCAGCTGTCGCTCAAAACAACCCTGAGCTAACTGTCCTTGCAGAAAACATTGGTGACAACAAACAAGCTGTTACACGGTTTATTTTGGTTGCAAAAAACCCCGTTATCCCCGAACCTACTGGTGCAGATAAAACAACGCTGGTAGTTCCGTTGCCTCAAGATAAACCTGGAGCATTACTTAACCTCCTAGAACAATTCTCGACTCGTGGTATTAACCTTTCGCGTATCGAATCGCGTCCAACAGGACAGTTCTTAGGGTCATACTTTTTCTCAATTGACGCTGACGGTCACCTTTTTGAATCACGGATGCAAGATGCGTTACGTGGACTCCATAGAATCAGCCCGCAACTCACCTTTTTAGGGTCATATCCTCGTGCGCTCTGCGAAAAAAATACTGTAGACCCTGTGCATACTGATAAGGCATTCTCTCAAGCTGAGCAGTGGGTAAAATCCCTACTGCAATAACCTATCCCCTTAGCTGACTATAAAATCACGGGGTGTATATTCCATCTTCAGAATATACACCCCACCATTTAGCTCTTATTCTGATTCTTGAGGATAAAGCGAAATCTTCACCGCGCCCGGTAAGACCTCCGCCTGTAAACGAATTGCATGAGGAAGAGTGTCCCCATCAATCTCTACCGGCTGTTCTTCTCGAACGAACTTAATGTTTGCACTCTTGCCCACTACATGTTCAAGAACTCGTCGGCGCTTATCGAATATTTGAGGACCTAGAACAAATTGCACCCCTACAATAATCCACTCACTCAAATTGCGAGGAGCCAGAATAATAACTTCTAGCTGACCATCTTGAGCATTTGTCGTAGACGTAAGATTTACCCCACCTTGCACCTGACCACAGTTAGCAATAAGAACTGAACGGACTTTACGTCGTATAGGAGGTCGATCATCTACTGTAATTTTGACAGACTTGCGTGGTTTGAGAAGATTTTTTAAACCTGCCTGCAAATACGCAACCCACCCAAATCTAGTTTTTAGCTTTTCATCAGTGTCATGCATAATTTGGGCATCAAAACCTGCACCACCCATGATGATGTAGCGCCGTTCAGTGATGCTCTGATCTCGATGAGTCATTGTCATCTGAATCATGTCAACTCGTTCGGGAGTCCCATACAAAGCAGTATTAACTGACTCTGCAACATCTCCATAGGCTAAGTTAAGATTGCGTGCGAGAAGATTACCTGTCCCCATCGGCACAATACCTAACGTGGCCTCGCTGCCGGCTAGAGCTGAAGCAACCTCACGAACAGTGCCATCACCACCAATAGCTATAACGCGCTGTGCCCCATGCTCTAAAGCCTTTTGCGCAACGTGATAGCCGGGGTCTTCAACCGTTGTCTCATAAAATAATGCCTCTGGCCATTGCGCCTGAGCCAACTGTTCCTTGATGGTCTGGCAACTTAACTCTGCCTGAGGTTTCGTTGGATTAAAAATAACCGCAACCTTCTGAGGCTCTCCCGGTGACAGCATCACGTGTGATGGCTGGTATATAGGGAAAACGTCTCGCCCTCCGTGTCTGTTGAGCATATTAAACGCCCACGTAGCGGCGCTACATCCTGCACCTAAAGCGAGAGTGCTATAGATGACTATTTTCCGTGTGCTGATGTTCATGATAGTTAGCGTATCAACTATGGGGTGTGTGAATTTGAGCGAACCCGCAGTAATTGCGGTAAATTTATACCGTGATTGATATTAACCTTCTTCGTGAAAACCCAGACCTATTCCGTGAATCGCAGCGTAAACGTGGCGCTGATGAGTCTTTGGTAGACCAGATTCTTGAAGCTGATGCAACCCGCCGTTCTAGCATCACTGAATTTGAGAATCTGCGCGCTGAACAGAAAACATTCGGCAAGAAGGTCGCTCAGGCTCAAGGGGAGCAAAAACAGGCATTGCTTGCTGAGGTCAAAGAACTATCTGAACGTGTAGCCCAAGCAAAAACAGCTTCCGAAAAGGCACAAGCTCAGCAAGAAGAACTCCTCACTCGCATGGAAAACCTCGTTATTGACGGTGTTCCTGTTGGTGGAGAAGATGACTACGTTGTTCTCAAGACCGTTGGTGAACCTCGAAACTTTGAAGCAGAAGGTTTCTCTCCTCGTGACCATCTCGAGATTGGTGAACTAGTAGACGGTATTGACATGGTGCGTGGGGCTAAAGTCTCTGGCTCTCGTTTCTACTTCCTCAAAGGTCACGTTGCCCGTCTAGAGCAAGCCCTCTTGTTCATGGCTCTGGATCAAGCTGTTTCTGATGGGTTCACCATGATGACAACACCTACCCTCGTGCGTCCAGAAACAATGAATGGTACAGGTTTTAATGTCAAGCACGATGACGAAATTTACCGTTTAGAACGCGACGATTTATACCTCGTTGGCACTTCGGAAGTTGCCCTAGCAGGTTACCATGCTGACGAGATTATTGACTTCTCCCAGGGTGCAAAGAAATACCTCGGTTGGTCTTCTTGCTATCGCCGTGAAGCTGGTTCTGCCGGAAAAGACACTCGTGGAATTATTCGTGTGCACCAGTTCAATAAAGCTGAAATGTTTGTGTACTGCCCCGTAGAAGAGGCTGAAGATATGCACGCTCAGCTTCTGAAATGGGAAGAGCAGATGCTTCAAAAGTGCGAGCTGTCTTACCGTGTTATTGATACCGCCGCTGGAGACCTCGGATCTTCTGCTGCTCGTAAATTTGACTGCGAAGCATGGGTTCCTACCCAAGGTACCTACCGTGAGCTAACCTCAACATCAAACTGCACAACCTTCCAGGCTCGTCGCTTGAACATTCGTGAACGTCTTGCTGACACTGTTGATTCTTCTGGTAAAACGAAGAAGGGTGGCACTCGTGCGGTAGCTACGCTCAACGGAACGCTAGCAACAACTCGTTGGCTTGTCGCCATTCTAGAAACACATCAGCAGCAGGACGGTTCTGTCCGTATTCCTGAGGCCTTGCGCCCATATATGGGTGGGCTAGAGGTTATTCCTGTCGTTCAGTAGTGTTTGCTATTTTTATGGCTCATTAAAGAGGTAGTTCTTGGTTTTCAAGGGCTACCTCTTTTGTTGTATATGAGGTGTTATCGGGACACCCTCGAAAAATGTTCGTCTAGACGAACATTTAAGTTATACTCGTCAATACACACAGACTTCTAACTCTCAGATAACACAAGGCGTAGCCTTATCAAACCTCATGATGTGAAAGGTATTCATCGTGAAAAAATCACCTAAATTCCTAGCTCTGTGCACTTCAGCAGTCTTGCTCCTTAGTGCCTGCGGTGGTGCAGGCTCTCCCTCCGCAAAGAGCAGCGCAGAAGCATCAGCATCCAGCGGCAAACCACAGGTTCTTACCACCTTCACCGTTCTTCAAGACATCGCCCAAAACGTTGCTGGTGACCACCTAGAGGTCAAATCCATCACCAAACCTGGCGCAGAAATCCACGGCTACGAACCAACCCCCGGTGATATCGAAAAAGCAACCCAAGCAGATCTCATCCTCGACAACGGACTAAACCTCGAGACATGGTTCGAAAAATTTGTTCAAAACACCGATGCGCCCCACGTCAAAGTTAGTGAAGGCGTCCCAGAAATCAGCATTACCGAAGACGCTTATGCTGGTAAACCAAACCCTCACGCATGGATGAGCCCGCTCGTCGCCAAGAAATATGTCGATAATATCGCTGACGCATTCGTAAAACTCGACCCAGCACACGAGTCTGACTACCGCGCCAACGCCTCCGCTTACCAAGAAAAACTACAAAAAGTACATGACGACCTCGTCGCAAGTATCTCCACTATCCCCGAAGAACAACGAGCACTCGTCACCTGTGAAGGAGCTTTCTCCTACCTCACTAAAGACGCAGGACTTCAAGAAAAATACATCTGGGCAGTAAATTCTGACGCTCAAGCAACACCTTCACAAATCGAATCAGTTGTTGAATTCGTCAAAGACAAAAAAGTCCCTGCAGTATTCTGCGAATCCACCGTTTCTGACAACCCCATGCAACAGGTTGTTACCGAAACCGGAACACCTTTTGGTGGAACACTGTACGTAGACTCCCTCTCTGAAGAGGGTGGACCTGTTCCGACCTATCTAGACCTGATCACCTACGATGCACAGACCATCTCTAAAGCTCTAACTCAGGAAAAGTAAAAAAATATTATGAGCGCCATCAAAGTTACTGGGGTTTCTGCCCATTATGGTTCCGTCCACGCCCTCGACGACGTTAACTTTAGCGTCGAACCAGGACGTATTTGCGGTTTGATTGGGATGAATGGATCAGGAAAATCAACCCTTTTCAAAACCATGATGGGAGTACATCGTGACTGTACAGGTACTGTTACCCTTGACGGTCATAGCCCACAACAGGCGCGTTCAACTGGAGTCGTCAGTTATGTTCCTCAAAGCGAAGAAATAGATTTCACCTTTCCGGTATCTGTTCGTGATGTGGTTTCAATGGGAACATACTGGCGACTCGGAACAACTCGCCGCCTCGATACTCAAGCAAAACAGGCGGTTGCACGGGCATTAGAACGTGTAGAACTTACAGACCTCGCAGAACGCCAAATTGGTGAACTCTCGGGAGGTCAGCGGAAACGAGCTTTTGTTGCGCGTGCGATGGCGCAAGGAGCAAACATTTTCTTGCTTGACGAACCCTTTGCAGGGGTCGATAAGCGTTCTGAAAAGATGATTGTTAGTCTCCTCAATGAGTTAGCACAAGATGGGGCAACTATCCTCGTTTCTACCCACGACTTAAGCTCTTTGAGCCAGTTAGCAACCGAAGCAATTCTGTTGCGACGCACAGTGCTTGCTCATGCTGATGTCGAAACAGTTCTCCGCCCCGAAAACCTCATGAAGGTTTTTGGTACGGACGTTCTATCACCCCAGTAACTTTTCTTTTCCCCCTCATAAACCAGCCCGCATTAACCAACCAACAATGCGGACAGAAAGCGAAACTGTCATGCTTGATTTTCTTCTTTCCCCGCTTAGCCTAGGGCTGATGCAGCGCGCTTTTGCTGTAACTATCGTTGCAGCACTAGTCTGCTCAGTGCTTTCTTGTTGGTTGGTTCTTGTGGGTTGGTCTTTGATGGGGGACGCTATATCTCATGCTGTGCTACCTGGTGTTGTCTTTGCCTATATTCTTCAAATTCCTTTTGCGATTGGTGCACTTGTCACAGCATTAGTGGCGGTGATGCTCATCGGGGCTGTCGGTTCTCATCGAAAGATTCGTCAAGACTCTGCCATGGGTATTGTCTTCACGACACTCTTCGCTTTAGGTATTGTGATGGTTTCTGTAACACCTTCACACATTGACCTGAACGAAATCATCTACGGTAACGTTCTTGGTGTTAGTGTCGCTGCCCTTACTCAGGTGTGTGTGCTAGCTGCTCTTGTCACAGGCGTTTTACTCTACAAACGTAAAGATCTTACTCTCTACGCTTTTGATCCTTCATACGCTGCCGCTATTGGTCTATCTACTCGCTTGTTATCGGGTATTTTGTTGTTTTCGCTGGCGTTAACATCTGTTGTTGCGTTGCAAGTTGTTGGTGTTATTTTGGTGGTTGCAATGCTGATTATTCCAGGTTCTACCGCACGTCTTTTGACAAATAAATTCACAACAATGCTGTGCTACTCAGTGACTTTTGCATTAGTCGGCTCTATTAGCGGACTATACATTAGTTACTATGTTGATATTTCTCCTGGTGGGGCAGTGGTGCTTACTCAAGGAGTCATGTTTGCGGCAGTCTTCATCTCAGAGCGTATCTACACTAAGATTCGCACTCAATCACAAAAATCTTCTTCCCTTGCTCAGAGTTAAGTTCAATACTTTTTGCTGAACCTTCATGGCGAACTTGTATATCTTCTAGGTTCCTGCTGCCACGTACAAGAATAGTCTTTCCTGGAACGAGTTGGTGTTGAATAAAAAAGCTGAGAATCTTGGCATCTTTATCACTAACACGTTCTATTCTGAGGCGCTGTGGATCTTGGCAGCAATGTTCTAGAAGATAGTCTGTGAGGGTGCTCTGTTCTGGGTTATCTACCGTACCGTCTTCGGCAGGGATAGGATCTCCGTGAGGGTCGCGAGTGGGATGTCCTAATAACGCATCAATACGTTCAATCATGATATCTGAGACAGCATGTTCTAACACCTCTGCTTCATCATGAACTTTGTCAATAGGGTAGTTGAGAACCTGCACAAGAAACGTCTCTAAAAGGCGGTGTCGACGAACCATCGACACCGCATATTTTTTCCCTAGCTCTGTTAGCTCAATTGGAGCATATGGGCGATACGAAATGAGACCAGCATTCGCCAACCTTCTGAGCGCGTCAGAAACACTCGAAGGCCGATTACCTGTTTTTTGTGCAAGTAATGTTGTCGTTGCGACGTGCTGAGACCACTCCGATATTCCCCAGATTTCTTTAAGATAGTTTTGGGTGCTTTCAGATAAATCAGAAAGAGACATAGGAATATACTAACAGGAGAGAATACTCGCTAATACTCCAGTATGATGGGTAGCCTATTGAGCGGGTAGAGTCTTTGAACGACCGCTATTTTTACCTTGAACCCACCATAAGAAAAGACACCTGAAACTATGATGGAAAACCTACGAGTCCACCCGCCTGTCTCAAGTAGCTGGGTTCTTGAACCGAATACCCGCTACTTGATTGCCATAGATATTGACGGGACTCTGGTGCATCACGACGGGACCTTAAGCGAGGCCGTTAAAAAAGCTGTTCAAGATGTTATCTCAGCTGGTCATGCCGTAATTATCGCGACGGGGCGTTCTCGTCAAGCAGCACTTCCCATTGCACAACAGCTTGGTATCGCCGAAGGATATATGGTGGCCTCTAACGGTGCGGTTACGCTCGAGCTCTCTGACAAAAATGGCGGCTACCACGTCATTGATAGTGTGGCATTTAACCCACAGCGCGCATTGAGCTTATTACAGGAGAAACTTCCTTATGCTCAGATGGCGTTGGAGACCATCTCTGGCGATATTTATGCAACAGACGATTTTGAAGACGGATCTTTTGGCGCATCATCGATTCCTGTAACAAAAACAGATCTTCTCGAACATCGTGAAGCCACCCGTGTTGTCGTTTTTGCTGAGGATGTTGATCCTCAAACCTTCAAAAAAGCTATTTATGCTGCAGGTCTTCATGGAGTAAACTATGCCGTCGGCTGGACCGCATGGTTAGATATCGCTGCACACGGTGTGTCAAAAGCATCCTCTCTAGAGCAGCTACGACGCACCCTCGGCATAGACCCCGCGCATACGATTGCTATTGGGGACGGGCACAACGATAAAGAGATGTTACATTGGGCAGCTCGTGGAGTTGCCATGGGACAAGCCCCTGAGGAAGTGATTGCTGTTGCTGATGAGGTCACTACTAGTGTCTATGATGATGGCGTAGCACGTACTTTAGCGACGCTTCTTTCTTAGGCGATACTGTATGAAACTCTATTATGACCCTGACTGTGGTATTTGCACTCAAGCAGGCCATTGGCTTGCTCAGCAAGAGGTACGTGCTGACATTCTTCCGGCCTGGAGCGATGAGGAGTTTTCTTCGAAGGTTGACCCTCAACGTTTTTCTCGAGCTATTCCACTTGTAACAGATAACGGACATACGACCTATGGTGTGATTGCCGTGGGACTTGTTCTGAAGACGAGCCAACGTCGTTCTTTACAACTTCTAGGACGGTATTTTCTGTCTCCTATAGGACGTTTACCTGCTGAAAAAGTGTACGCTCTCATCGCAGAGAATCGCTGGCGTCTTCCCGGATCTACCTGTTCTTTGCCACGACGTTCGTAAGAGTTCTAATGCTTTGGCGTCAGCCGATGGATAGAGCTGAGGAGCTCTTGAAGTACTGGTAACGCTGCTTCCTGTTCATGCCATTGTGCTCTAACTAGTGTTTTACTGACTGCTTGTGAACTGATACCGAGCGCCTGCGCTACTGCCTTTTGCTGCCCTCGCACACCTGGGATGAGTAAGGATATGACGCGGTTTTCGGCTTCTGAGCGTTCTGAGCAGACTCGATAGAGCAATCGTGCAATACCTGTGGCATGTTGTGAAAGTTTTTGGTCGTTACCAAGTACCACAACGCATTTTGAGGGTGCTCCGGTGGGTGCTTGTTCTACGGCAAGACGTGAGTAGCTGATAGCGTCTCCGGAACATTCTGGTGTGCCGATAGCGCCGAGAGCCATCGCAAATCGTGGGACGCGTAGCCCTCCCACCCCAATACCAATCCAGTACCCGTTGTAGAGGGACCCGAGTAGGAACGCTCGTGTTGCATGTTCTGGGTGATCGAACGCGCCTTGTACTTCGTCGGGGTAGGTTTTGGTGAATGGGACGAACGGTTCTAGAGCGTTGAGTTTTTCGCAGAGCTCTTCGAGGGGAAGAGCTTTTGCGCCTTTGCGGCGAATAAAGGTCAAAACATACACGAGTTAAGTATGCCAGTCTTTGCGCTTAAAAGAGGCGTAGCTTACTCCCAGAAAAAGGAGTCGTAGTGTTTTCCTTGGAGGGTGAGTTCGTCTTCGAGGATATGTCTACAGGTAATGGGTAGTGCTATGCACTGGTATTGTGCGTCATCGCCGAGATAGCCTGTGGCGTATTCGAAATGTTCTCTTATGGGTGCGATGTCTTTGCATAGTTGCAGTATGTGTTGGAGCGTTTTTGCTGAACTGAAAATCCAGAATGAGTTTTCGTCTGTGAGTTGGAAGAGGGCGAGTTGGTGGTTTGGCAGTGTGGGTCCTTTCAGATGTATCCAGCCTCCGAGGGCCCCCGGCCCGTCAGGTGGACAGATGGGGTCATATTCCCATGATGGTGCGTTGTTGAGCCATGGGGGCGTGGTGGGGTAGTAGAGGGTTCCCTCTGGATGTGTGGGCCAATGGGTTTGCAGAAGGAGCCCTTCTGTGATTGTCTCCCAGAAATTTTGGCTGGTCAGGGGTGTGGCGAGTGAGGTGATGAGTTCTTCTGATGCGTGTTGCCCCCAGTATGTTGTTGTGGTGGGTGTTTGGGTGGAGTGTATGAGTTCTTTAATGGTTGCTAGCTGTGCTGATTTTCCAAGGATTATGGTGAGGTTTTCTTGGTGAAATAGGTATGGGGTGTGTTCTTGGAACTCTTCTGAACTCATGGTGTCTTTCGTGCTATGAGGGTGCCTGTTCGTGGACGAGCTTGTGGTCTTGTTGTACTGATTTTAGCGGTCGTGGTTTGTGCTGTGGGGGTAGTGCCAAAACCTGTGTATTCGTCAGTGGGTGCAGGGAATTGTGTCGTTGCGTGGCAAAAATATTGTTGTTTTAAAGGTCGGTAAATGGGCGGTAAATACTTAGGTAACAACGTCTTGTGGGAATGAGCTTGTCAGGTCAAAGTCAAATTTTTAGGTGAGATATTAATAAAATACATATTTTTCATTTAATTGCTTTTATGTCGATTAAGAATGCAATGGTACGGATGAATATATCTAATGTTCGAATAAATAATCGAATATATCTCATATTCTGAATTGATTTTCGAAAAGCTGTGAATAGCGGTGAACGAAACGCCAAGAAAGCGCATCTAATTATCGAACAAAACCTGTGAATTTCTCTCAAATGTGCCCCTCGTTAGCCATAATGGCAAACTAAGCCATCTGTGTATTTGTGCAAGAAAACGCATATATAGCACAGATTTTTAATTGAAATATAGAGACGCTAAGCAGTGTTCGAATCCTGTGAATTATCGAAAATATGGACACAAAAATCACAAAAAACCATAAAATATCCATAGAATTTGATAACGATTCTATAAAGTTGTGTACGCACATTGTCCGTTATTACAGCATTCCAAAAGATCGCCATCGGAGAAAGACATGTCAAATACAGAACTCAGTTCTCTCAAGAGTCTTCTTCCTAACCGACGCCAGGTAGGAAAAATTGCTCTTGCGGGACTCGGCGCAACAGCGCTAGGTAGCACCGCTGCCCAAGCCGCTTATAGCGATATTCGACGAGTAAGCACCGCATACCGAAATGCAGATGCGCAGCGCTTACTCAACCTCATCAACCAATATCGCGCACAATACGGGCTCCAACCCCTGCAACATTCAGCAACCGTTGCATCCGTGATGGACATAGAAGCTCGGCGCCAATTTATTCAGGGCTACTTCTCGCATGGCACCCAATTCATGTACAACCCCAAAGTGCGCGGATACAGCTTTGTGCGCGAAGTCATCGCACTATCCTACAACGGGGATATCAGCCAACTTCTAGCATTCTGGAAGAGCTCACCGCCGCACCGCGCCGCAATTCTTGCTCCACAAGCAAACACCTGCGGAATCGGACTATGCTACGGTAACGGACGCGGACTCCCTTGGCGAGTCCTCGGAAACGTCGGAATCTACCGCTACGAACGTGGACGTGGACCATCAGACATTCAACCCACTATCGCTGGCGGAAGCCGTATCGCAACACAATCCACACAGCCAACCTACGCCATCAAAGGCGGAATCGGTGCAAGCTACCATAACGGCGGCGGCGAAGCTCGATTCGGCGTCCCCATCATGAACGAAAAAGGTGGACTCGTCGAAGGGGGCATTTACCAGAACTACAGTAAAAACGGCAACATCTCCCAATTCCTTTGGACCGCAGACACCGGCGCGTACCCAGTGCACTTTGAAGGTGATATTGGTCGGTACTGGGCACGACACGGTGAAGAAAACGTCCTAGGATACCCCCTCATGTACGAAACAGGCGGGCTCATCGGTGGTGGCGCATACCAGCGATTCAAACGAGGAAATCGCGTCACCAAAATTATGTGGCACCCACGCTACGGCGCGCACCCCATCCTCGAATACGGTGCAATCTCCGCAGAATGGAGCCGCAATGACTACGAACGCGGATACGGATACCCCGTCACCGGAGAATATCGCCACGGTATTGAAGTGCACCAGCGTTTCAGCAAAGGCTACACCATCGCCTGGCATTCACGCACAGGACGTGTACGCGCCTTCAAAAGCTAAGACACGGTACAAAACTTCATCCATATAAAGCTTTGGGTGTGAACCAATATTGGTTCACACCCAAAGCTTGACGTGTTTAACGCACCTAACGCTGGACTAAAACAGCTACCGCACGATCCAACGTTTCTTTAGCCCCACCAATATCGTTGATGTCATTAGTGATAAACGAATACACCAAAGTTTTATCGGAAGCAGAACGTGCATAACCCGATAAAGAAATCACAGAATATAAAGTTCCAGTCTTCGCACGCGCATATCCCTGTGCCTGCCTTGTATCAGCAGCACCAAAACGTGAAGCTAACGTACCCGAACCACCAGCAACCGGAAAACCGTCTAACGCCAATGTCGTGTGAGAAGACGAGTCAGCAATAGCTTCAAGTACCTGAACAATCATCTTATTGGTGACTTTGTTATCACCCGAAAGACCACAAATATCTACCGGATGAAACCCCGTCGTATCAATACCATTTTGTTCTAAGGTCTCTTGAATTGAGGTACGTGCTTGCTCAAAAGAGCCTTCACGACCTAAAGAAACCGCAAGATTACGTCCTAAAGTCTCTGCCAACATGTTATCTGAATGTTGCATCATATACGCTGCCTGCTCAGCAACCGTTGCCGAACTCACCTGAGCAAGAACCTCTGAATGTTCTGGTGCGTTTGTTTCCTCCCCCATAGAGAAACTTAGATTTTTCTGCGCACCTAACTCGTTGAGTAAAGACACAAAATAACGGTGTACTTCCTGTCCTGCTTGTGCCGGTCGGGAACGAGAAGCCTTCCCCTGAGCATCAGGAGAATAATGAGAGTAGAACGCAATAGGGCTGACTGCAGAGACCTCCCCAGCATCAATATCTCCTTGCGCCCACGCCGGATTAACCGAAGGCCCCTGATAGATAGACGTATCAAGATTGACACGATAATGAGAAGACCCCTGTGATAGCCCCTGAATTACTTTCTGAGCAAGCGTCCTTAAACCTGCATGACCTACAACATCGTCAGGGCGCGATAAACCAGTTCCTAAAAGAGTGTCTCCGCCCGCTACAAGAGTCAATACATGGTCTTGACGACGAACACTTGTTTCATAACGTGCGGTCGGATCAACCCGCTGAAGAAGAGCATAATCGACAAGAATTTTCAGGTTAGATGCTGGAACCCTCTGCTGTTCAGCACCACGCTGATAGAGCACTTCACCCGAATCTTTATCAATCACTAATCCCGTCACATTACCGTCAGGTAAAGAGTCTAAAATCTGGTCAAGAGTTTGCGTAAGAGTCGCTGTTTGAGAGCTTACTGAAGAATGAACAGCAGAAGGAATCTGAACAGGCTGAGGGCTAACATACGAAGACGTTGCACCATCAGCTAAAGTATGGGCTGACTGTACGTGAGGAATTGCCCACGCCCCAACACTTAGCGTTGCAACACCTAAAACGCTAGGTAATATCCATTGACGTTTCTTTGATGTCTCTGACGAAGACATAGATTCCTCACCATTCATATATTCTCCCAACACTATTCACCAGCAAAAGTCACGAACGTTAGACTATAAGAGAATAGCCGTAAAAACTCAGGTATATCTCATGTCTAGGTTAGACTGTACACCGATATGCTAAACGTACCTGCAACAGGTACGCCCCAACTCACAACATATAAGGAGACCTCATGGAACTTGACGTCACCCTCGAAATCAATCGCGGTTCACGCGTAAAGTACGAAATCGATCACGAAACCGGACGTCTACGCCTTGACCGTGTTCTATTCACCTCAATGCAGTACCCCACCGCATACGGATACTTTGATAACACCCTTGGTGAAGACGGCGACCCACTGGACGCAATGGTCATCCTCGACGTTGACGTTGTCCCCGGAGTTGTTGTTGAAGCTCGCCCTATCGCAGTCTTCAATATGACTGACGAAGCTGGCGGAGATGCAAAAGTTCTCTGCGTTCCTGCCGATAAACGCTATGACCACATCCAAGAACTTGAAGACGTTTCTGAACAGCTCAAAGCAGAAATTCAGCACTTCTTCGAACGCTACAAAGACCTCGAATCCGGTAAATGGGTTAAAGGTGAAGGCTGGGAAGGCCGCGAAGCTGCAGAAAAAATGGTTCAGGAAGCTATCGACCGCCACAACGCATAAATTCATGCGTTAGAGGTTAAGCACTTCTAACCAAAACCTATAAGGTGTCATGGGCAAGAACATGTATCTTGTCCATGACACCTCTTTATTTATAGACGATATAAAACGAGTAAAACTTTTCTAAGGTTCGCCTCTGTTGCCAGAGATAAGCCGCCTTATGGAAAGAACTACAGCAAGCAGATACCTTGAACAATCAACATCTTTCTGAAACGTGCAACGTGTGTTGAGTGAAGAACTAAAGGATAAGAAAGATGAGAAAACTGTGGTATAGAGTAAAGAACAATGACTCAAAAAAATACTCTTTCTCACCTTGTAGCTTGGGATACAGCAGCCCAAGTTGCTGCTCAGCTTGTACCTGCTGGACCTCAAAAAACAGTTCAAGAGATGACTCGTGCTGTAGAAAGTATCCGTTATGCGGCTTTAATGTCAGTGGAGCACGTACACCGTATCACTCAACTTGAGGTAGCTCACCAGCTCACAGACTCACAAGTTCTCGTTGTAGACCGCCCCACATGGTCTAAAGCAAACACACAAGCATTCTCAACCATGCTTAACACCGAACCGTCTTCACGTCTAGCACAGAAGATGAAGAAACTAACAAAAACCCAAAAAACATTAGTCAGCTATGCAACAGCAACTGAAGTTGGTGCCGTGCTCGCTTATCTTTCCACACGAGTACTAGGACAATACGAACCATACGCTGCCCGCGCCGGGTACGGGGCATCGGGTGGACGGCTCATGCTCGTAGCCCCCAATATCCTTGCACTAGAGGAAGAACTTCACCTCGATCCCGAAGATTTTAGACTATGGGTCTGTTTGCACGAACAAACACACCGTGTGCAGTTTGCCGCTGCGCCGTGGCTTGATGAGTATATCCTTCAACTCGTGCACCGCCTATCTTCAGATTTAGGGTCGAACACTGAAGAGCTCTTTGGTCATGTTATCCATACAGCGAAAACTTCCTTGGGTCACTCTACTTCTTCTCAATCAGAGGCAAATTCTTTGGCTCTTAACGATTCTGCCCATAAGACGCTTTCTGAGGTAACTGCTGTGATGAGTCTTCTTGAAGGTCACGCTAACGTTGTCATGGACTCTATTGACGCATCAGTAGTTCCTAGTATCAAAACTATTCGCCAACGGTTTAACCGTCGCAGCCAAACACACACCTTCTTCCACAAAATAGTGCAAAAACTCTTTGGCATGGAACGAAAACTTCAACAATATAAAGACGGACAAAAATTCGTTCAATACATTGTGGACGCTCAGGGTATGGAGCGTTTCAATATGATGTGGGAACGCCCTGAGAATCTTCCTACTGAACAAGAAATACATCACCCCCAGCAGTGGATTGATAGGGTGTTAGCGTCAACGGAACGCGTCATCCCTTGGGCAGGAGAATAACTCATGCAAAACGGACGACGAGGACGTTTACATCCGGCAGTAGGACGCGCACGCACCCTTCTTGAACAAAACATCAATCATTTTTTGGGACAAACACTTATTCACGCTTCAGGTAAAGCGCGTCCACAAGAGAATCCTCCACTTTTTTTGGTGGGTTGTTCTGGTGGCCCTGATTCTTTGGCGTTAGCGTCATTGGCAGCCCACTTTGTACGTCGTGGTGAGATACGTATCGGTGCAATAATTGTTGATCATCAGCTTCAAACAGGCTCTGACGAAGTCGCTGCACAGGCTGCACAAACATGCCGTGATATGGGATTGTCTCCGGTGCTTGTACGTTCTGTTACTGTTGACGCTGACCATGAGGGACCTGAAATGGCGGCACGTATTGCGCGATATGCGGCGTTTGAAGATGCCGTTAAAGAAACTGGTGCACAAGGAATTATGCTTGCACATACGTTAGACGATCAGGCAGAGACAGTGCTTCTTGGTTTAGCGCGAGGGTCGGGTACAAAATCTTTAGGCGGGATGAGTCCGGTGCGTGTTCACCATGGTGTGAATTATCTCCGTCCTCTGCTGAATTTACGTCGGTATGAGGTCGAACAAATTTGTGTTGCTGAGTGTTTAGACCCGTGGTATGACCCTACGAACCTCGACCAGAGCCTTATGAGAGCGAAGGTCCGTCATAGTATTCTTCCTTTTTTGGAAGAGCATTTAGGTGGTTCTGTTGCTCTCTCATTGGCCCGTACTGCTGCTATTAGTGGCCCTGACGCACAGTATCTTGAAGAAGAAGCTGAGAGAGTTTTTGCTCGGGTACAGCTTGAACTCTCGGCGGTAGGTGGAGTTGAATCTTTGAACCTTCCTACTGAGACTAATATGCAGGGTGTCGTAGTGATTAACCGTTATGCGTTGAGTCAAGAACATCCAGCGTTACAGCATCGAGTATTATCTTTGGCTGTTCGTTCTTTGGGCGGAGAAAATCCAAGTTTTGAACGTTTACAAGCATTAGGAGAACTCTTGTGCGGTCACACTATTGCTGGCCCTATACAGCTGGCAGGTAAGGTGAGTGCTTACCGTCGCCGTCCACCTGCGAAAGTTACAGTGGAACTTCGTTCATCTGCAGAGAAAAAAGAGATTCTTTTGAAAGAAACTGGGGTTATTGTTTTACTCACCACCGTGTAAGCTCCATACTTAAAGAACGAATACCGAGAAAAACATGTTTAGGTGCCGGTTTGCTTTAGCGCAGCTATCTGCTAGACGGTACACTAATTTTCTACAGCCCCCATATCAATCACAAAGGATTAGAGGAATCGTGAAGGCAGAAGACGTACAGGACGATATCAAACACGTTCTTTTCACCAAAGAAGATATTGACGCAAAGATTAAAGAACTCGCTGCACAGATTGATAAAGATTACGCAGGTAAAGAAGTTCTTCTGGTAGGTGTTCTCAAAGGTGCAATTATGGTGGTTGCAGACCTCTCACGAGCATTGAGCACCCATTACACCATGGACTGGATGGCTGTTTCTTCTTATGGTTCTGGAACAAAGTCTTCTGGTGTTGTTCGTATTCTCAAAGACCTTGACACCGACTTGACTGGACGTGATGTTCTGATTGTCGAAGACATTATTGATTCTGGGCTTACTCTTGCGTGGCTTCAACAGAATCTCATTTCTCGTGGTGCAAACTCCGTTGAAATCTGTGCTCTTCTGCGTAAACCAACATGCGTTAAAACTGATGTTCAGTGCAAATATGTTGGTTGGGATATCGACCCTGAATTTGTGATTGGTTACGGTTTAGACTTTGCAGAACGCTACCGTAACTTGGACTGTATTGCGACTTTAGCTCCGCACGTCTATTCCTAAATACACCTAAGATTCTCCTCTTGTACGGTGCGAACGAGGTAAAAATAGTACGCTCGCTCGCACCGTAAAATTTTAGCCTTGAGGGGAACGCACCTGACTGAACGGGAACTTAACAGGTTTCACCTGTACATTAATGTGCAGAATAACCTCTGCCCCTATAGTGGTTGCCTCGTGCTTCTACTAGACGGGTAGTCACCCATATTTGGAGGATTACCGCATTGGCGCAAAAAACCAATAAGAACCCAGAAGAAGATAAAGGGTTCTTCAGCAAGTTCATCTCAGGACCATGGTTCTGGGTGGTGCTCGCTTTAGCCATCTTCGCGACTTTTTCGATTACCTCGATGTTTAACGGTTCAAACCGTGTCGATACGAATGTCGGCTTAGAGTTATTGAAGAACGATAAAGCTGTGAGCGCGAAAATCTATGATGGCGATCAGCGTGTAGATTTAGAGCTTAAAGACGACTATTCCACTCCTAAGGGGCAGAATCTCGGAAAGAATGTCACATTCTATTTCGTAAATGCTCGCGCTGGTGATGTGGTTCAGGCTGTGGATAATGGAAAACTGAAGAGTTACACCGATCAGCCTGTACAGAATAACTGGTTTACTTCGTTACTGACATTCTTTGCACCTTTTGTTCTGATTGCTTTATTGTTCTGGTTCTTGATGTCTCGAGTCAGTTCTGGCGGCTCTCAGATTATGAATTTCTCGAAGTCTCGTGCAAAGAAATTCAATAAAGACAACCCGACCGTACGGTTCTCTGATGTTGCCGGTGTTGATGAAGCTCTCGCGGAGCTTGAAGAAGTGCGTGAGTTCCTTGCTGAACCAGAGAAATTTACTCGTCTTGGCGCAAAAATTCCTAAGGGCGTTCTCTTGTATGGCCCTCCCGGTACCGGTAAGACTCTTCTTGCGAAAGCTGTTGCTGGGGAAGCTGGAGTTCCGTTCTACTCTATTTCTGGTTCTGACTTTGTGGAGATGTTCGTGGGCGTGGGTGCTTCTCGTGTGCGAGACCTCTTCAAAGAGGCTAAGAACCATAAATCTGCCATCATTTTCGTTGACGAAATTGACGCTGTAGGTCGCCAACGCGGTGTCGGTATGGGTGGCGGTAACGATGAGCGTGAGCAGACTCTAAACCAGCTTCTTGTTGAGATGGATGGTTTTGACGGAACCTCAAATATCATTGTGATTGCTGCAACGAACCGACCTGATGTGTTAGACCCTGCTTTGTTGCGTCCGGGCCGTTTTGACCGTCAAGTTGGAGTGGATGCTCCTGACTTGAAGGGTCGTCAGCGTATTCTCGAGGTGCACGCGGCGGGTAAGCCTATTGACCGCCGTGTAGAGCTGTCTTCTGTGGCGAAACGAACCCCTGGGTTTACCGGCGCCGACCTCGCAAATGTCATGAATGAGGCTGCCTTGTTGACAGCTCGTGATGGTGGAAACGTGATTGATGAGCGTGCCATTGATGAGGCTATTGATCGTGTGATGGCTGGGCCTCAGCGCTCTTCTCGTATTATGAAAGAACATGAACGAAAAGTTACCGCTTATCATGAAGGCGGACACGCCTTGGTTGCGGCTGCTTTGCGTAATTCTTCTCCAGTAACAAAGATTACGATTCTTCCTCGTGGGCGTGCGTTGGGCTACACCATGGTGATGCCTGAGGACGACAAATATTCGACAACTCGCCATGAGCTACTTGATCAGATGGCTTACGCCATGGGCGGACGTGCAGCAGAAGAAGTGGTCTTCCACGATCCTTCGACCGGTGCTTCGAATGATATTCAAAAAGCTACTGAAACAGCTCGTAAGATGGTTACCGAGTACGGCATGAGCTCACGTATCGGTTCTGTTCGTCTTGCTGCTCGTGAGTCTGATCCGTTCCTTGGCGGTGGTGCTGGTGGAGGCAATAACTTCTCGGATGAACTTGCTTATGTGGTAGACCAAGAAGTTGCTGCTTTGCTTGAGAACGCTCATGATGAGGCCTTTGAGATTCTGACCGAGAACCGAGATGTTTTGGATCGTCTTGCCTATGCTCTTCTTGAGAAAGAAACTCTTCTTGAGAAAGAGATTGCAGAGATTTTCAAGGATGTTCGTAAACGTCCTGAGCGTTCACATTGGTACTCTAAAACAACTCGTGAACCTTCTTCTTTGCCCCCAGTAAAGGCTCCTAGCGAGGTGGACGGTTCTTCAGAAGATTCGCAAGAGAATGAGCCTATTGTTCAACAGCCTGTGATTGATACGGATTCTTCTCCGGTTCAGAAGCCTGTGACAGATGTAGACCCCGCTCCTGGTATGGGCAATGATAACGGTGCTCAAGGCCCAGATGAAAGTCCTTGGGGTGGTGCACGCTAATGGCAGTGGATCAGCCTCGTATTGAAGCAGCTGTTCGCGAGATTCTATTAGCGATTGGGGAAGACCCCGATCGTGAGGGTCTTGTCGACACCCCTGCTCGAGTGGGGCGTGCCTATGCAGAGATGTTCTCTGGTTTGCACGATGAACCCGGCCATATTCTGGGGACGACTTTTGATATTGACCATAAAGAACTAGTGCTTGTGAAGGATATCCCGTTTTATTCTACGTGTGAGCATCATCTTGTACCGTTTTTCGGTCAGGCACATGTGGGCTATATCCCGGGGGATTCTGGGCAAGTGACGGGTCTTTCAAAGTTGGCTCGTACCGTGGACTTATTCGCTAAACGTCCGCAGGTACAAGAGCGTATGACAACGGAAATTGTAGATGCTATTGAAAAGTATCTACGTCCTGCTGGTGCGATTGTTGTTGTGGAAGCTGAACATATGTGTATGGCAATGCGCGGGGTTCGTAAACCGGGTGCTAAGACGGTGACGAGTGCTGTGCGCGGTCAATTACGTGCTGAGGCAACTCGTGCTGAGGCAATGAGCTTGATTAATAGTTCTCGCTCGTAGTTCCGGAAGTTTGTGAAGAATCTTCTGCCGATGCAAAGGTGAGGGCACCTACGAAAATATCGTAGGTGCCCTCACCCTTATGCGGTGTGTACTTGTGCGTATTCTTGTGGTGTCTGTATGTTTTAGTTGCTATCGATAAATTTTTAGAAAGTGGGCGTTGTGGTGTCTTCTGTGTTTGCTTCTTCTGGTACTCATGTGATGGGTATTCTGAATGTCACTCCTGATTCTTTTTCGGATGGTGGTGAACACTATACGTTGCAAGAAGCAGTAGACCATGCATACCGTATGGTTGAAGATGGCGCTACGATTATTGATATTGGTGGTGAATCAACTCGACCTGGTTCTACTCGTATTTCAAGTGTTGAGGAACAGCGTCGTATTTTGCCTGTTCTTGAGAAATTACGTGATATTCCTGCTTTTTTGAGTATCGATACGCTTAATCCCGATACGGCTCGTGTTGCGGTTGAAGCTGGTGCAGACATTATTAATGATGTTTCGGGAATGAATCTTTCGGAGCAGATGATTGATACGGTTGCGTCACTGGATGTTCCTTATATTTTGACTCATGCTCGTGGCACTTCTGCGACGATGAATGATTGTGCCAGCTATGAGGATGTTGTTGATGAAGTGTTTTTTGAGCTTCGTTCTTTGCGTGATCGTCTTCTTTCTGGGGGAGTGGCGTCGAAGAATATCATTCTTGATCCTGGTTTAGGTTTCGCAAAAGTTGGTATGCAAGATTGGCAGTTGTGTGCGTCGATGACACGTTTTCGAGAGCTGGGGCATCCGCTATTGATTGCTGGATCTCGTAAGCGCTTTCTAGGGCGTTTATTGGAGGTTGAAGATTGTCAGCGTGCTGAACGCCTGGGTGTTGAGCCTCGGGGTCGTGCTGTTGATGAGCGTGATGCGGCGACGGCAGCGCTGAGTGTTATTGCTGCGTTAAATGGTGCGTGGGGTGTGCGGGTTCATGATGTTCGCTCTAGCGCTGATGCTCTTGCTGTTGTTCAACAAGTGAGAGCGTATTCTTCGGAAATGTGATGTTTTTGTATGGATGAAGCGACATGAGGTGTTTTTGACCTAAAAACATGTGTGAGCTTAACCTCTATTCCAAGCGCATTTAGTTCGTTTTTTAACTTTAAAACCTTGCAATGGTGCGGAAGAGGGGGTTCGTTGACATGTTGACGGGGTTCAATGTGGCGACAAACAACACTAAGTATGCTCAGGAACAGTGGATAATAGGAGACGGTAATACCCCATACTGCCGAACAAAGGAACATTGTGACGGAGTACCGCACTATTACAGAACAAGCTGTGCCCTCTGCGTATCGTACCGCAGACCGTATCACCCTCAATGGTGTTGGGTGCGTTGGGTATCACGGCGTTCTCGATAGTGAGAGGCAAACTGGTCAGCCGTTCTTTGTGGATATTACGATGTTCACCGATTTCTCACGAGCTGTTGCTGACGATGACGTTACGCAGACAGCAAATTATGCTGAAGTCGCTGAAACTATTCGTGATGTGGTGATGGGAGAGCCTGTCGATTTGATTGAGACATTGGCGGAAAAAATTGCGCAAGAAGTGTTAGAACATTTCCCTCTTCTTGCCGTTGAGATAACCGTGCATAAACCGAAAGCTCCTATTGAAGTGACTTTTTCGGATGTATCGGTGACGATTTTCAGGGAGAAAAAATGAGTGTAACTGCCATCCTCGCTCTTGGTTCAAATATGGGAGATAGAGAAGAAACCCTCATTAGGGGGATTGCAGACTTGTGTAGTCATCCGCAGATTTCTGTACAGAACATTTCTCCGGTTGCTGTGACTGCTGCAGTGGGCGGGCCTGACGGGCAGCCTGATTTTTTGAATCTAGTGATTCAGATTGAGACGGATTTACGTCCTTTTGAATTGTTGGAGTATACGCAGAGCGTAGAAACGAAACATCATCGTACACGCGAGGTTCATTGGGGTCCTCGTACTCTAGATATCGACATTATCGAATACGGCAATATTCAGATGACTCAGACCGATTTGACGATTCCTCACCCTCGAGCTGCTGAGCGTGCATTCGTTCTAGAACCGTGGCTTCGTATGGACCCTTCTGCCGAGCTACAAGGTGTGCCGGTTGCTGAGTTGGCGCAAAAAGCTGAAGATCGTGATGGTATCCGCGAAATTCGTGAAGCACCGGTGGTTTGTGCATGACGTCTTTACGTCTGAGAGTATTACTCAGTGTTTTTCTTGGTGCTTTTATGGTTGGCGCCTTAGCTAATACGCTGAGCGTGCGTTGGGGTGGCGCAGAGCTGATGCTTTCACCTTCGAGTCTTCTCGTTTCAGTGATAATTTGTGCCCCCTTGATGTGGTTGGGTGTTCAGGTATCACGTTTTCGTCAGCGAGACCGGCGGGTTGATGCTGGGCGAATGAACCCTCTTTTGGCAGCTCGTACTGTTGTGCTGGCTCAATCTAGCGCCTATACGGGTGTGATGATTGCTGGCTGGCATAGCGCATTGCTTTCGTACCAGTTGTATATGTTCACTCTTCGTGCTGCATGGCCTCCGCTGGTAACGTCGATTGTTGATGTTCTTGCCGGTGCGCTTTTATGTGGTGTCGGTGTTTGGGTGGAGCATCTGTGTAAAATACCACCTTCTGATTCTGACGATCATGCCCCTAAAGACGAGCACATTCTTGAGCGTGATAGCCGTGGATATGCACGTCAGGATGATATTTAATAACTATTTTGAAGGTTGAGATGCAGGTTACTTTTCGATAGTGTGTAGTTAAAATTATGGGCACTAGAAAATGAGGTACCTTCTCATGACTCAACAGAACTCAACAATAGGAGATATTGAGCAGCGGCCGTGGATACGAGTATCACCCTCCTATGTGAAGATTGTCCTTATCAATAGGGCCATCTTCCTGCTGGTCATTATGAGTGTCGCAGGTCTTGTCTGGATGTTTCGTGAAGACGAGTTCTTCTCCTCTGGCCTCAAACTTCCTATTATTCTGGGAGTCCTAGGCGTTCTCTTCCTCGGACAACTGACATACCTTCTGCTGGCACCTCGCTACGTCAAATCTATTGGGTATCACCTTGATGAACGACATCTCGTTATCACCCGAGGAATCTTGATGCGAAAAGTCATCTCTGTTCCTTATGGGCGTTTGCAATACGTAGACGTTACCTCTGGCCTCGTGTCAGGAATCTTTAAACTCGCTTCTCTAGAGCTTCATACAGCTTCTGTTGGAACAGAGGCAAAAATCCCGGGGCTTCCTCAACCTGAAGCTGAAAAAATACGAGAGATTCTGACTCAAGACGGCGTAGAACAGATGGTGAAGTAACGATGAGCGAAACACCACAAGAACATAATTTTTCTCTTGGACACGATGATGCCAAGAACAACACACATGACGAACCTCAAAATAGCGAACAAGTACCAGATGAAGAACTTCATTGGAAACGTGCCCACCCGCTGAGTCCTCTTGCCTCAAGCTGGTTTATTCTTGCGTGGATCGTATGGATTACCGGTAAAGAACTCTTCGAATCGGGGTTTTTAGAGTCAGATACTTCTTTGCTTGAGTCTCTACGAGACTTTTTAACTTTCATTACTTCAACCCCTAAAATTTTTGTTCCGGCACTGTTATCTGTGGTGATTTATTATGGGGTAACGTATCTTGGCTGGTTCTTTACATTCTTTGCTGTTGGAGAAAAATTCTTTCACCTTAAAACGGGGGTTCTTCTCGTTAAAAAGAACCGTAAAGCAAATATCAACAAAATTCAGTCCATCGATATTACGTCCCCATTCCTCGCTCGTCTTTTTGGTCTATCAGAAATGACAGTTGACGTAGCGGACGGAGACGGTAGTGCTCTTTCGATTAAATTCCTCAAACACCAACATGCTCAACAATTACGTTCGACTTTGCTCCAAAGAATAACGGACGTTAAGCAGTCTCAGCATTCTGCGCCCACACGAGAAGAATCAGAAGACGTACCTACCGTAGTGCTCTCGGAAGAAGAGAAACTGCAACAATTTTTACAGCAGGAGAATCTCCCAACGCCTACGGCAGTTGAGGATTCTTCAGAACAAGAGCTTCTAAGAGTTCCGCCCAAGCGTCTTGTCGCGTCATTATTGTTGGACGTGAAAGTGCTATTCCAGCTTTTGCTTTTTCTCATTTTCATAGTGGTTACTTTGCGAGAAGTGGGTGTAGGCTTCTTCTCAAGTATTACGTCCATCATCATTTTGTTTGGTTTTGCGAGCTCTCTATTTAACACTTTTGCCCGCCGCTATAATTTCCGTATTGCAGATACTCCTGAAGGTCTTAAAATTCGTTATGGACTATTCGATACCGTGACCCAGAGCGTACCCGTATCAAGAATCCAAGGGCTACAGATTAATCAGAGCGTTCTCTGGCGATCTTTGAACTGGTACAAAGTCGTAATCAACGTCGCCGGCTACGGCATCAAAGACATGATGAACGATAAAAAAATTACGGAAGAATTAGTTGTTCTTGCAACAGGTGAAGAACTCGAAAAAATCTTAGACATGGTTCTCCCCGTCCATGAGGAACGGGTAACAGGCCGATGGCTTCTCTACGCTCATGGAACTCGAGGTACTGAGGCTGGTTTTCGTCCTCGTGTAGCAAAACTCCGGTGGCTACGTCCACTATCGTACCGCCGTGCAGGGTTTACCCTCACCGATAAATATTTCATCCTTCGTGACGGTGTCTTGTACTACAAGCTTTCCATCATCCCCTACCAGTTTATCCAATCTGTTGATGTGCGCTCTTCACCTTTAGAACGACATTATGGGGCACGCACAGTTAACATTTGGACTATTGTGGGCCCTATTTCCGCCACAAATAAGAACATTCATGCCGAAGATGCCCAAAGAATTGTGCAAACTCATCGTGACGTCTACCGATAAGTGTGCATAAGGGCAGAATCTAAGGAAACAACTAGGGTAAGCTGTTACCCGTGAGTTTTACACAACCAGCCCGCATGAAAATTGGTGTGATATCTGCCGGTAAGGTAGGTGCCGTCCTCGGCGCCGCCCTACGGGCCGCTCAACATACCATCGTCGGGGTACACGCCATCTCAGAGGCTTCTCGCGAACGTGCTGAGATGCTACTACCTGGCGTTCCTCTTCGCAGCATCCCCGATATTGTGCAAGAAGCTGAAGTCGTATTACTTGCTGTACCTGATGATACTATTACTTCCGTTGTTGAAGGAATAGCGCATACTGTCGGTTGGAAAAACGGACAAATCGTTTTTCATACCTCCGGTATGCACGGCATTTCGGTTCTTGAACCAGCTGCCGCACAAGGTGCAATTTGTTTAGCAATTCACCCGGCCATGACCTTCACTGGGCTATCTCTGGACCTAGCGCGTTTACAAGATACTTGTTGCGCAGTAACAGGGCCGGCACCATTTCTACCTATTGCTCAGGCACTAAGCGTTGAGATGGGTGCTGAACCGGTAACTATTGCAGAAACAGACCGTGGACTGTACCACGCGGCATTGGCACATGTGGCAAACCACCTTGTGACCATTACTGGACAATCACTACAAATTCTCGAATCTATTGGGGTTCCCCAACCTGCACACTATTTACGTCCGCTCCTTCAAGCAGCGTTAGATAACGTGTTATCTTCTGGCGAAAATACGCTCACAGGACCAGTAGCTCGAGCCGATATCCAGACGGTACACACACACGCACAAGAACTTAGCCAGTATGCACAAGAAGAGAACTCTGAAGATATCTCAATAGCGTACATAGCGTTAGCTCAAGCCACCGCGCAGAGAGCTCACGCGCGAGGCGCATTGAGTGATGAACAGCTTGAACGCGTCCTAGACGCCTTACAACGCTAACGTTTTAGTGCACATGATGAAAGGATCTTTCACCCCGTGACGAGTAGTCCAATAATTATTCGTTCTGTTGATGAACTTCGCCAAAGCGTCAGTTCAGCACTTGAACGAGCCCAAGAACAAGCTCACCAGCAGGCAACAGAAGAACAACCCGCAACACCCGTAACATTGGGTTATGTGGCAACCATGGGCGCATTACATGAAGGACACGCCACGCTCATCCGTCGCGCTCGCGAACAAAATGATGTTGTTGTGGTCTCAGTCTTTGTCAATCCTTTACAGTTTGGCCCTGGCGAAGACTACGAGAAATATCCACGCACCCTTGAATCAGATGTTCAGGTTGCTCAAGAAGCTGGTGCCGATATTGTTTTTGCCCCAGATAACGACCAAATGTATCCTTCTGGCACCCCTTTGATTACGGTGTCTTCAGGGAAGCTCGGAAATCTTTTTGAAGGTAAGACACGTCCTGGGCATTTTGATGGTGCTTTGACGGTTGTCAATAAGTTCTTTAACATTCTTAAATCTGGTGCTCGTCATCATGTTGTCAACGCATATTTTGGTCGTAAAGACGCACAACAGGTGTCGTTGATTCAGCGTATGGTTCAGGATTTTAACCACGATATTGTGATTAAGCCGGTGCCTATTGTGCGTGCTGATGACGGTTTAGCTCTTTCTTCTCGCAATCAATATTTGAGTGCTGAAGATCGTGAGCGTGCGCTGGTGTTATCGCGTACATTAGCGATGCTTCGAGAACAGCAGATTACTCGTGGGCTCACTGAAGATGATATTAGCGCTGCTCGCGAACGCATTGACGCTGTTGAAGGTGTGCGCTTAGATTATCTTGAAGTAATTGATTCAGAAACCTTTGAGCCTCCGGCAGCTGATTCATCAAAGGTCTTGGCTCTCGTGGCAGCCTATGTGGGGCAGACTCGTCTCATTGACAACATGGAATTAAACTAATTTTTCCGCTATATATTCAAAGACGTTAGGTTTTTTACGTGACTAATCATCAGAAGGGCGTTTCTTCAGAAATGCCAGTTATTGCAGATATGTCTGAACAGATGCAGATTCGTTTGGGCAAACGTGCAGATATCCTTGCTTCAGGACGTGAAGCATACCCCGTGGGTGTGCCTGTAACGACCACTATTGAGGCTATCCGCGAAAAATACGACGGTGTGCTTAACGCTGAGGATACTACCGGCGATATCGTGGGTATTGCTGGGCGTGTCGTGTTTGTGCGTAATACCGGTAAGCTGTGCTTTGCAAGTTTACAGCAGGGTAACGGTACTCGTATTCAAGCGATGATTTCTCTTGCCGGTGTAGGCGAAGAAGCCCTTGCTGATTGGAAGGCTTTAGTTGATCTTGGCGATCATGTTTTTGTTCATGGTGAAGTGATTTCTTCTCGTCGCGGTGAACTTTCTGTGATGGCTGATTCTTGGCAGATGGCTTCTAAGGCGTTACGCCCTATGCCCACGTTGCATAAGGAACTGAATGATGAGACTCGTGTCCGTCAGCGTTACCTCGATTTGATGGTTCGTGATGAGGCTCGTGAGCTTGTGATTAAGCGTGCAAAAATTACTCAAACTATTCGTGATGTTCTGAATGGGCACGGTTATATTGAGATTGAGACTCCTATCTTGCAGCTGATTCATGGTGGTGCTGCGGCGCGTCCGTTTGGTACACACCTGAACGCGTTTGACCAAGATATGACGTTGCGTATCGCTACCGAGCTTTTCTTAAAACGTGCGCAGGTTGGCGGTATTGAGCGCGTATATGAGATCGGGCGCGTTTTCCGTAATGAGGGTGTCGATTCTACTCACAGCCCAGAGTTCACAACGTTAGAATGCTACGAAGCGTATGCTGATCAGTTTGTGATGGCGGAGCGTATGCGTGAGATTATTTTGGCTTGTGCTGAGGCTGTAGGCATTTACCAGATTGAAACTGATAAAGGCACTATTGACTTAAGCGGTGAATGGAAGTGGGTTGCAGTCTATCCTGGTCTGTCTGAGGCTGTTGGGGTAGAGATTACTCCGGAGACTCCCGCTCAGGTACTTCGCGATATTGCTCAGAAGCACGATATCTCCGTAGACCCTCAGTGGGATGCTGAAAAACTTGTGGTGGAGCTCTTTGGTGAAATTGTTGAACCGACGTTGCTCAATCCTACTTTTGTGTATGATTATCCGCCGTCGGCTCAGCCCTTGGCTCGTCCTCACCGTGATAAGCCGGGTCTGATTGAGGCTTGGGACTTGATTATTGGTGGTATGGAACGTGGCACTGCTTTCTCGGAGCTTATTGATCCGGTGATTCAGCGTGAGCGTTTGACGGAGCAATCTCTTCTTGCTGCTGGTGGAGATGATGAAGCGATGCAGTTAGATGAAGATTTCTTGCGTGCTCTTGAGTATGGTGCTCCTCCAATGGGCGGTATTGGTCTTGGTGTGGATCGTCTGATCATGCTCTTTACGAATGTTGGTATTCGAGACACTATTTTGTTCCCGTTGATGAAGCCAGAAGCTGATTAAATTTGTGTGAAAGCGTTGCCTGCAGGAGTTCCTGTGGGCAACGTTTTTGTATAAGCACGTTATTCTAGAGAAAAGTTTTCATGAGGAAATGAGTTCGGTGATGGATTATCTTATTGCGATTATGCCTTCTTTAGGGGCGGGTATTGTTCTCTTTTTTATTTTGCGTTGGATTACTCGTGCTGATAGGACGGAGCGAGCTACTGCACGTGGGATTGAAGAAGACGCAAAGCAGTGGTATGAGAATGTGAAGAGTTCAAAGGGTACTCGTGATCCTTTTGGTTCAGAGCAGTCAAAAGATACTGAGGTTAAATAAAAATAGTGTTTTTTCACTATTTATTTTTACCTTATTCGTATTTATTGCTATTCTTCTAAGGGATATATAGTATATAAATATATATGGATTCTGTTTCTTAGAATGAGAAGAATAATTCTTTCTTTGTTCTAAGTGGTGTCCTTTGCTACGGTTTAGATAACTCAGGAGAAACGTAATGGCTCAAAAGGTAAAGATTATTCTTGAAGATGACCTCGACGGCGGTCCCGCAGAAGAGACTGTGCGTTTTGGTCTTGATGGTGGCCAGTACGAAATTGACTTGTCTAGCGCAAATGCTGCTCGTTTGCGTGATGCTGTGCGTCCTTTTGCTGCAAAGGCGCGTCGTGTGCAAGGTTCGCGCACTCCTGGTCGTCCTGCGGGTTCACGTTCTGTTTCTGCGCCCAAGCGTAATCCTGAAACTGCTGCTATCCGTCAATGGGCTAAAGATAACGGTTATGAGGTTTCTGACCGTGGTCGTATCCATCAGGATATTCAGGATAAATATTATGCCCAGCAGAAGACTAAGGGTGATTTCTAAGAACCTGCTATCTTTTACCTGATTTTAAAGAGTTTGGGGCTTTCCGTGTGGAAAGCCCCAAACTCTTTAAGGCGTTTATATATTTCTTGAGAAATGTATAAAGTTATTCTTAGTCCACACTTTAGGGGATATGTATCTATTGATATATCAGCATATTTCCCACTGCTGTATTTTATAAGCTTTCTTATCTTAATAGTTTTTAAAGAAACTAAATTCTTCTGAATGTTGTCAACGCCATTCATTTTCTTTTTTAACAAAAATAGTAAGTCTGCCCATAAATAACTTACCAACACCGAACGTGGTAAGTGAACACCTCAAACAGGGTCTAAAGACTCCTAAGAGGGGGGCGTTTAACTACTTATCTTTTCACCGCATGCGAACAGCCCCCAGAAAGAACAAAAATACGCGTAATGTTTTGCATAACGTAAGATTTTGTGAGGAGTGTTCAATGTTTGAACGATTTACCGACCGTGCTCGGCGCGTAGTGGTTCTAGCGCAAGAAGAAGCGCGCATGCTAAACCACAACTATATCGGCACCGAACACATCCTATTGGGTCTCATCCACGAGGGTGAAGGTATCGCCGCTCGTGCACTAGAATCCTTAGGAGTAAACCTCTCGAGTGTTCGAGAGCAAGTTCAAGACATCATCGGCCCCGGTGCTCAAGCACCATCAGGCCATATTCCTTTTACCCCGCGGGCAAAGAAAGTTCTAGAACTTTCGATGCGTGAAGCTATCCAACTCAACCACGGCTATATCGGCACCGAACATATCCTCTTAGGGCTCGTACGCGCCGATGAGGGTGTTGCAAATCAGGTTCTCACCAAGCTCGGTGTAGACGGTGCTAAAGTTCGTCAAACCGTCACCGACTTGATCGCAGGATACTCCGGAAACAACGAAGGCAAAGAAACTGCCGGTGTTGGTGCTGGAAACTCCAAAGAAGGCGCGCCTGCTGGTTCTGCCATCCTCGACCAATTCGGACGCAATCTCACTGCCGCAGCCCGCGAAGGCAAAATGGATCCGGTCATCGGCAGACACCGCGAGATGGAACGCGTCATGCAGATTCTCTCACGCCGCACCAAGAACAACCCCGTGCTCATCGGTGAACCAGGCGTTGGTAAAACTGCCGTCGTCGAAGGGCTCGCTCAAGCAATTGTGCACGGAGACGTTCCCGAAACACTCAAAGATAAGCACCTCTACTCACTCGACCTCGGCTCACTCGTCGCTGGCTCACGCTATCGCGGAGACTTCGAAGAACGGCTTAAAAAAGTTCTCAAAGAAATTCGCACCCGTGGCGACATCATCCTCTTCATCGACGAAATCCACACCCTCGTTGGTGCTGGTGCAGCAGAAGGCGCCATCGACGCAGCCTCAATCCTTAAGCCCATGCTTGCTCGCGGCGAACTGCAAACTATCGGCGCAACCACCTTGGATGAGTACCGTAAACACATCGAAAAAGATGCGGCCTTAGAACGTCGCTTCCAACCTATTCAGGTCGATGAACCTTCACAAGCTCTGGCTATTGAAATTCTCAAAGGTGTGCGCGACAAGTATGAAGCGTACCACCGCGTGACCATCTCAGATGAAGCCATCGAATCAGCGGTAAATCTGTCTGCACGGTACATCTCTGACCGTTTCCTCCCCGATAAGGCAGTAGACCTCATCGACGAAGCGGGCGCACGTCTACGTATCAAACGCATGACAGCACCACCTGAAATCAAAGATCTCGAAGAACGTATCGCCCAGCTTAAAACAGAAAAAGAAGCTGCTATTGCTGCTTCTGAATTTGAAGAGGCAGCAGAAATTCGCGACCGCGAACAACAACTCATCGAGAAAAAAGATGAGGCAGAGAAGAAGTGGCGCGAAGGCGGAGACGAATTCGGTGAAGTCACTCCTGACGTGATTTCTGAAGTTCTTGCCTACGCAACGGGTGTTCCGGTCTACAAAATCACCGAAGAAGAGACCAGCCGTCTACTCACCATGGAAGATGAACTCCACAAACGAGTTGTCGGACAAAAGAACGCTATTAAAGCTCTTTCTCGTTCTATTCGTCGAACTCGTGCTGGACTCAAAGACCCCAACCGTCCTGGTGGCTCTTTCATTTTTGCTGGACCTACCGGCGTTGGTAAAACCGAGCTTGCTAAAGCGCTTGCTGAGTTCCTCTTTGGTGATGAATCTGCCCTCATTACCTTGGACATGTCAGAGTACCAAGAGAAGCACACCGTTTCTCGTCTCTTCGGCGCACCTCCCGGATATGTGGGCTTTGAAGAAGGCGGACAGCTCACCGAGAAAGTACGACGCAAACCCTTCTCCGTCGTACTCTTTGACGAGGTAGAAAAAGCTCACGCCGACCTCTTCAACTCACTTCTACAAATCCTTGAAGATGGACGTCTCACCGACTCTCAAGGACGTGTCGTCGACTTCAAAAACACCGTCATCATCATGACCACTAACCTTGGTTCTCGTGATATGGCACGTAAAGTACCTGTCGGTTTCCAAAGCGTTGGAGACGTTGAAGGTGACTACGAGCGGATGCAAGCACGCGTGATGGAAAGCCTCAAAGAGCATTTCCGTCCAGAATTCTTGAACCGTGTTGATGATATCGTCGTCTTCCCGCAGCTTTCTGAGACTGAAATCTTGCAGATTGTGGACCTGTTCACTGGTCGTTTAGCTCAGCGTCTTGCGGAGCAGGATATGAGCATTGAACTCACAAACTCTGCCAAGATTCTGATGGCAACAAAGGGATATGATCCTGCGATGGGTGCACGCCCACTCCGCCGTGAAATGCAACGAAACATTGAAGATGTTCTATCCGAAAAGATTCTTTTTGGAGAGATCAAACCGGGAGAAAAAATCACGGTCGATACGGTAGGCGAAGGAGACCTCGCAAAATTTGTGTTCTCTTCCGTCACGATGAGCGAATTATCTGAGGACTCAGTAGACTTCTCCGCCCACGAGGCAGAAGAAGAAGCTGAAGAAATCGTTGAGCACGCTCAAAGCTCCGAAACAGAAGAGTAAAGGCATTCTTGGGAGCACCTCAACTCTCAAGAAACTTATAGAGGTCGTCAATGACTAGTAAACCTCCCTCCCCCCTGTGTGGGGGAGGGAGGTTTTTAGTTCCCGCCCTTGCGTCTATTTTCGGCTATGCGCTCACGCAACGACTCGCATCGGTTTAGTTCCCGTCCCCTGAACATTCCAGTAGAGAAAACACCTCACTCTTTAAAGGCTCAAACCCGATGAAGTTCTTTGAGCTAACCCGTCATGAACTAGCGTAGATAAACACCGCTCTTTCTGCTCAAAAGGACTATTGAGCTGATGTAAATGCGTTAGCTCCTCAGAAATATCTGGGCGATGATTTACCGTATGAGCGTCGAAAAACATTTCTGGTGGCACAGGTGTGAGAGCCTGACGCAAAACCGCCATAATAGCACCTCGAAGCTGACGGTCTGTGCCGTGCCAAGACTGCCCTTTAGGGGTGTAATCTGCTGGAGGTTTTCCTTCACGAACCCACGCACAATGCTCCTGTACCGGACATGCCTGACATTGTGGGGTACGTGCAGTGCAGATAAGAGCACCAAGCTCCATTGTTGCCGCATTCCATTGGACAGAATCTTCTAAAGACTCTGGCATGAGTGACTGCGCTAATCGAGTTTGTGCTGCTGTAAGAGATTTACCCGGTAAGGCTTTCGCCAAAATAAGTCTGCTATGAACTCGTCGAATATTAGTGTCGATAACTGTTGCTCTGCCACCAAAGGCAAAAACACTAATAGCAGCAGCTGTATATGAGCCAACACCGGGTAGCGCCACTAACTCCTCATAACTTTGAGGGACGATACCAGAATGTTTTTCAACAATCGTCTTTGCGGCTTCATGAAGACGAAGAGCACGCCGAGGATACCCAAGTCGTCCCCATGCCCTAAGAATAGTTGCAGAATCTTCTGCTGCAAGAGCAGCCGGCGTACTCCACCGTTCAAGCCAATATTCCCAGACCGGTAACACACGTTTGACGGGGGTTTGTTGGAGCATGAACTCACTGACCATCACCTCCCACCCCGTGCGTGTAGGGGCACGCCACGGAAGGTCTCTTTGGTTCTTCTCGAACCACGAAATAACGTTTTGGTGGATGACGGCGAGTTCTTGTGCCGATGGTGATGAATGAAAATGCTCAGAAGCCACAAGAACACCATAAAGGATTTAACATATCCATAGCCAATAGGGGCAGAAAACTAGCACAATACACGCTATTCTAGATATATGTCTCAAAATGGTTTCGAAGATCCACACGGCGACGAGCCTACACAGCAGGTGTACATCCGACGTCGTATTTTTGCACTCTTAGCACTTCTTCTCGTGCTGATCCTTCTTATCTGGGGTTTTGTGTCTATTGTGAGAGCGCTCAGCGGCTCATCTAAGAACACAGACGCTTCTGCTTCACAAGCAACAGCGTCCAGCTCTTCAGCTGCTCCTTTTAGCGATTTTACAGACCGAGCTTCAGCGTCTGCCCACGCCGACAATAAAGACGGCGACAAAGATAATAAAGATAAAGACGAAGCAGATAATTCTGCTTCTGCGCAGGCTTCAGATAATGCTCAAGAGCAGAAAAAAGAAGATGATGCACAAGCTAGTGCATCTTCAGAAGCCGCAGAGACTGCTGCAGCTGAACCAACTCAGGAACAGCGCACTGAAGATGCAGCTGCATCCGAGACTGCTACTGCTGAACCTACCGAAGAGCAAAGCCCTGCCGTAGTATCAGCTTGCTCCGCAGCAGACATGGCTGTTTCCTTAACCGTTGATAAGAATTCTTACGGTGCCGGTCAGTTCCCTGCTATGGCAGTTACTTACACCAACACAGCCGGAACTCCTTGTGCTGTTGGAGGTAATGCCGGAACCGTCGATGTCAACATCATCTCTGGTCCAGCTCAGGTATACAACTACGCACAGTGCAACGCTGCTGCAGCTGACCCAGCAGAAATCGCTGCTGGTGCAACCGATACTAAGGTGATTACTTGGGACCGTTCCCTAAACGTCCTCGGTTGTGGCACTAAACGCACCATTCAGCCTGGACACTACTGGGCTACTGCAAGCGTAAACGGCGTACATTCCAAGCCTGTTCGTATCATCGTCACCGGCTAGTACCATAAACTTAACGTTGAGCGCCGACAGTGTTTTCTACACTGTCGGCGCTCAACCTTTAACGCTGAAAAATAATACGCCGTATTTTTATCTGAACTGTTCAAGCAAAGATGCCTCTGCCATCCGTGAAAGAGACTCACGAATCACACGAGCACGCTGCTCACCGATACCATCAACAGCACGCAAATCATCGAGACTAGCAGACATCAACCCCTGCAAACCATCAAATTGTTCAACAATACGAGACGCAACTGCCCCTGGCATAGACTTAATACCCGATAACAGACGATACCCACGCGGATACAACGGCACATCTAAATTCTGTCCATCTAAACCGATAGCGTCTGCAATCATCGAAAAATCAACAAGTTCTCTATCATCAAGAGAATATAAACCGCTAAGAGCCACATCGACCTGTTCACTATGAGGGGTGCCTTCTGCCGGCAAATAATCACGAAGAATCACTCGAGCATCGGGAGTATCTGGACGGGTCAACTCCTCTAATTGCAACGCAATGAGACGACCACTAACCCCAAGCTCCAACACATAAAACCCTACTTCAGTGCAAATACGACGAACCATCTCCATCCGTTGCAAAGTAGCTGCAACATCACGAACCGTAACACTCGACTCAATCTCAAAAGAAGACAGTGACTGAAGAACTTGCTCTAAACGCTTCGTATAAGACTCCAACGTCTGAATCGCTTGATTAGCTCGGCTCATCAACACCTGAGAATCTTCCACCGTATAACGGATACCGTCCACATACACCGAGATAAGAGACATCGACGCGCTCACCGAAATCACTGGAAAACCCGTCTGCACCGCAACACGCTCAGCAGTACGATGACGAGTACCAGACTCCTGCGTCGGAATACTAGGATCAGGTAAAAGTTGAACACCAGCATGAATGAGCTGCGTCGCCTCACGGTCACAAATAATGGCGCCATCCATCTTTGCAAGCTCTCGAATCCGAGTTGCAGAGAACTCTGTATGAATCGCAAAACCACCAGAAGATATTTGAGATACCGTCTTATCATTGCCGAGCACAATGAGAGCGCCGGTTCGACCACGAAGGATTCTCTCTAACCCTTCACGCAACTCGGTGCCAGGAGCAATACGAGCAATAGTTTTAAGAAGACGTTCACTGTAGACAGACTGCACAAAACCATCTTATGCCAGTAACAACATAAACCTTAAATTAGGAGGTTTTAGAGGACTTCTCAGCAGGGAACAACAACGTTAAAGCCTCATTCAAAGAAATAACCTCACGAACGCTCACACCAGCAGGAACCTCACCCACACCCGCAGGAGAAGCCGGCACAATAACATGAGTAAAACCTAGGCGCGCAACTTCAGCAATACGCTGACGAATACCAGGAACAGGGCGAACCTCACCAGCAAGCCCGACCTCCCCAAAAACAGCAAGCTTACGCGGCAGAGGCTGATCTTGCGCAGCCGATGCTAACGCCATCACCGCCGCTAAATCAGATGCTGGCTCAGCAATTTTTGCGCCACCAACGGTCGAAATATAACAATCTAAAGAACCCACATGAAACCCTGCACGCTTCTGAAGCACAGCCAAAAGCATGGCAATACGAGAATGATCAAGACCAGAAGTTGTCCGTCTTGGCTGGGCAGTAGAAGACTGATCTAATAGCGCCTGAATTTCCGCTAACAAGGGGCGACGCCCCTCCATCGTTACCGTAACGCACGTACCAGATACAGGGTGCGCTGTCCTCGACACAAAAAGCCCCGACGGATCAGTTACAGGCGCAATCCCGTCCTCATGCATATCAAAACAACCCACCTCATCGGTTGGGCCAAAACGATTTTTAACAGCACGCAAAAGACGAATCTGCGAATGTTTATCACCTTCACACTGGCACACGACATCAACTAAATGCTCTAAAAGACGTGGGCCAGCTATCGTGCCCTCTTTCGTCACATGACCCACAAGAAGAGTGCACATATTTCGAGACTTTGCTGCAGCAATCAACGAAGCAGCAACCTCACGCACCTGAGTCACACCACCGGCACTTCCCTCTACTTGAGTAGAAGCAAGAGTCTGCACCGAATCAACAATCAAGAGCGCCGGATTCACCTGCTCAACATGAGCCAAAGCTACACTCAAATCCGTCTCAGCGGTCAAAAACAGCGTATCTGCCACCGCACCAATACGATCAGCACGCAATTTCACCTGAGCCGCTGACTCCTCACCGGTAATATACAACACCCGATGCGACGCATCAGCACCTGTACCACGAGCAAAACGAGCCGCAATATCCAGTAACAACGTGGACTTACCGACACCTGGCTCACCAGCCATCAAAATGACCGCGCCCGGGACAAGACCACCACCAAGCACCCGATCAAACTCAGGATTACTCGTCGGCATATACTGAGCAACCGTAGAATCAACCGACCCAATAGGACGAGCCGGCTGAGCTACCGCAGAAGCAGGAGCAGTCTTAGCAACAGCAGCACCATGAATTTCTTCTACCGTTCCCCATAGCTGACACTGACCACAACGCCCCACCCACTTAGCGGTCGTCCAACCACACTCAGCACAACGATACGTATTCGCAGAACGAGAAGACTTACGAGCACTCATTAACGACCCTCCACACTAAAACTCAAGATACAGCCTACCAACATGGCACTACTGATCCCCTCTGAGCTGAGAACGCAACACAATATTCAACGTACGAGTATCATCAGGGCACAAACCGCGACCACCAGTAGAAGAATCCTCAGACTGCTCAAGAGCCTGATCTAAAAGTTCACGCTGCTTTTGCGGATCTTGAGGAATTGCCGGAATCTGCTGAGTACGTGGCGCATGCTCCGTCATCGAAACTGTCAACGGCACCAAACACTGAACCGCCTCATCATGAGACTTCCCCGTAGCCTCCAACAAATCAACCACAAGAGGGCGAACCATCAACACCAAAGACTCCGCCTCCAACGTACGAACACCCATCAGCACAGGGTCAAGCTGCTGAGCAATACGCACTAAATGACGTTCCGTCTGAGCTTTAAGATCCGAACGAATATGGTCCTCACGATGAGAAACCGCCTCACCTAACAATGTCACCGCAACACTCAACTTAGAAAGCACCGTCGTCAAAGAAATAATGGCACTTTCAGAGAGCTGCACATGAGCCAACGTAGAAGCCATACGCCGGTTCAACACACGAGTATTACGAATCGCCAAATCAACAGCATTCAACGTAGAAGCTAACTCCAACAACTCACTTCGATGGCTACGGCCCAACCACGATAACTGAGCCATACCCTTAGCCGTTACCACCTCGCCATCTGCTGTCGCATACAGCGGCTGTAAATTACGGGCACTGGCCAACGCCATCCACGCAGCCTTAGAATCATAGGCCTCCATCGCAGCAGCAGATTCCTTGAGCACCTCACTATAAGCTGCCAATAACTTCTGAGAATTCCAACGAGGAGACACCCGAGGATCCTTCGGGAAAAGGAACATCATCAAAAACGCAAAAGCACCACCCACGATAGCGTCAAGACTCCTCAAAAAAGGACCCTCAACCGTGGGCGTCATCAAAACTACCAGACAGGACTGCAAACCCATCTGAATCGTAAAAATAATGCCATCGTCAAGAAAACGTGCCACCAAAATAGAAATCAGAAGAATTACTGCAGCCTGCCAAATGCCACGACCCAGAAGCAACATCAACGCATCACCAATAATGACACCCAACGTCACACCAATAGTTACTTCTAACATCCTCCGCGCATGAGTAGCACCACGCACATACCCCAACGAAACAATAGCCGCCGTAGCAGCAAAAATTGGTTCACTATGCCCAAGAACATGCTGAGCAAAAATATATGCACCGATACCAGAAGCAACAATCTGAAGAGACTGGAAAAAGCCCTCACGAACCCTTCTCATGCCAGTCATAAACCAGTCACAAAAACTCTGTACAAGACGCGACCACGCGTGTGAAACTCCCATGCTCTCTAGTGTAGGCGCTCAACACAAAGAACAAGAAAATAGCACAGAGTTAAGGAACCGTTCACGTAAGCGTTTATTATGAGCAACTTTCCACTCCTAGAGTTGCACCTGTATGGGACAACTACCGACACCCCATTCAACGGTCTACCCATACACCTGAGATAGAGAATATCTCAGATTTTCTTCACATACGGAAAAGGACAATTCGTGAAAGCAAAAGCTCTTGCAAGCGCAGGCTCCCTAGCCCTTATCGGACTATTCGCTCTTTCTGCTTGCGGATCTGATAATGCAGTCAAAACAACCACCAACGACTCATCCTCCGATACCCAAAGCAACATCAGCGGAACCCTCACCGGTATCGGCGCATCCTCACAGCAGGCAGCAATTACCGCATGGGAAAGTGGCTTCGCAACAGAACACAGCGGCGCAAACGTACAATACTCTCCTGACGGCTCCGGTGCAGGACGCAAAGCATTCCTTGCAGGAGCAGCAAACTTCGCCGGCTCTGACGCCCATCTGTCCAAAGAAGAATACGAAGCATCCAAAGCTGTCTGCGGTGCAGACGGCGGCATCGACATCCCCGTATACATCTCACCTATCGCTATCGCCTTCAACGTACCCGGCGTCAAAGAACTCAAACTCGACGGCGAAACCATCGCAAAAATCTTCAAAGGCGACATCACCAAATGGAACGATACTGCCATCGCTTCCCAAAATAACGGTGTCGAACTTCCTGACACCACCATCACCGTCGTCCACCGCTCTGACGACTCAGGCACCACCAAAAACTTCACCGAATACCTCGAAGCTGCCTCAAACGGTGCATGGGGCAAAGAAGCTGACGGTAACTGGCCTTCCGAATATGCCGGTGAAGCAAATAAAGGCACCTCCGGTGTCGTCTCCACCACCGTAGCAACAGAAGGCGCCATCACCTACGCCGACGCATCAGCCATCGGAAGCCTCGGAACAGTATCCGTCAAAACCGGTGAAGATTACGTCAAACTCTCCCCAGAATCTGCCGCTAAAACGGTAGAAATCTCTGAACGAGTTGGCTCCATGAACGAACACGACATGTCCATCGACATCAACCGTACACCCAACGAAAGCGGCGCATACCCCATCGTGCTCGTCTCATACCACATTGTCTGCTCCACCTATAAAGACCAGAACACCGTAGACCTCGTCAAAGCATACGAAAGCTACGTCGTATCTGAAAAAGGACAGCAAGACGCTGCTAACGCCGCATCTTCAGCGCCGCTCACACCAGCACTACGCGAAGAAGCACAAAAAGCAGTCGATTCCATCACCGTCGCGAAATAAATATCAGCAACGAACGCAGAACCGAGATAGAGCGCATTCATGACTACCCAAATACGGTCCACACTTCCAGGGCCAACAGAATCACACTATTCTGAAAAGCCAGACAACGAGACAAACCGTCCTCAAGGTTCACGCCCCACCAACGGCGCAACACTCAACCCGTTCTCACAGGCAACACATGCAGGTAGCCCAGCCACTGACAAGATTTTCTCCGGAATTTCACTCGGTGCAGGAATCCTCATTCTCGCTGTTCTTGCGTCCGTTGCTATATTCCTCATCATCCAAGCAGCCCCAGTTTTCTCTGCCCCAGCAGCAGAACTCACCGAAGGCAGCTTCTGGTCTTATATCTACCCGCTAGCAGTTGGAACGCTTATTGCCTCAGCCATAGCGCTACTTCTGGCAACACCCATGGGAATCGGTATCGCCCTCTACATCTCCCACTACGCACCAAAGAAAATTGCGAAACCGGTCAGCTACCTTATCGACCTGCTCACCGCAATCCCCTCCGTCATCTTTGGTGCATGGGGAGCCATGGTGCTCGCACCACAAGTCGTACCCATCTACGACTGGCTCGGAACACACATGGGATGGTTACCCATCTTTGCAGGGAACACCTCACAAACAGGTAAAACCATCCTCACCGCAGGAGTCGTCCTCGGTATCATGATTCTGCCCATCATCACCTCCATGTGCCGTGAACTTTTCATCCAAACCCCCAAACTGCAACAAGAAGCAGCGCTAGGGTTAGGCGCAACACGCTGGGAAATGATTCGTATGACGGTCTTTCCCTTTGCACGAACCGGAATTATCTCCTCCGTCATGCTGGCACTAGGACGCGCACTCGGCGAAACCATGGCCGTCACCCTCGTACTCTCTGGAGGGCCACTCACCGCCTCCATTATCTCCTCCGGAAACCAAACCTTCGCCTCAGAAATTGCGTTGAACTTCCCTGAAGCTTATGGCTTACGCATGTCAGAACTCATTGCTGCCGGTTTGGTGCTCTTCGTCATCACCCTCATCGTCAATATCGCAGCACGACTTATCGTCAGCCGCTACCGCAAGAAGGCATAACTCATGAGTATCGCATTATCATCATCTGACTATTTTGGAGTTCGACGAGCACCACGTTGGATGCCTCTCGCAGTAGCTGCCCTAGCGGTAACCTTCGGAGCGGCGCTCGCTTCGGTTGTTGGGTTTTCGTGGGTTAGCTGGGGTCTCTTTTCCGCAGTAACTTTCATCATTGCTGCTCCGATAGTGACGGGAATGGTTGAAGGGCGACGCCGTGGAGTGGATTCTTTAGCGCGGTTCCTAGTTCTTGGAGCTTTTATCGGTGCTCTTATCCCACTGACCTCGGTGATTTGGGTTGTTCTTTCTAAAGGTCTGCCTCACTTATCGGTTGATTTGTTGAGCACCTCGATGAAGGGCGTAACAGGTGTTCACGATAACGCTGCATTAAGCGGTGAAGGCGCCGTCCTCGGCGGTATCTACCATGCGGTAGTAGGAACGTTAGAGATTACTCTCCTTGCAACAGTGATGTCGGTTCCTGTCGGTCTGCTCACTGCCATCTATCTTGTGGAATACGCCAAAGGTGGTGTCCTTGCGAAAGCAATTACTTTCTTCGTCGATGTGATGACTGGTATCCCATCAATTGTGGCTGGTCTTTTTGCGGCATCATTCTTCGCCTTCGCAACAGCTAACCCCTCTGAAAGAACAGGTTTTGTTGCGGCTGTAGCCTTATCAGTTCTGATGGTTCCTACCGTGGTCCGTAACGCAGAAGAGATGCTCCGTATTGTTCCTAACGAATTACGTGAAGCTGCATATGCGCTAGGCGTTCGTAAATGGCGCACCATTATGAAAGTTGTTATTCCCACTGCCATTTCTGGTATCGCCTCTGGTGTGACTCTTGCAATTGCGCGCGTCATTGGTGAGACTGCCCCGATTCTTGTAACTGCAGGGTTTGTCACCTCCATCAACTGGAATGCTTTTGGTGGGTGGATGGCAACATTGCCAACATACATCTACTACCAGTTGATGACACCAACTAGCCCAACCGCTGCTGCCGTTTCTGAAGGTCGAGCGTGGTCAGCTGCTCTTGTACTTATCGTCATTGTCATGGTGTTGAACCTAGCTGCTCGACTGGTGGCAAAGGTTTTTGCCCCGAAGACAAGCCGCTCATAATACTTTTTCTCTCCCACTCGCAATAGTTAAGGAAACTCTTTTGTCTCAGCGAATCGATGTTGAAAACCTCAACGTATACTACGGTGATTTTCTTGCTGTAGAAGATGTCAATATGACGATTGAACCGTGCTCGGTCACTGCTTTTATTGGGCCTTCTGGTTGCGGTAAGTCAACGTTCTTACGTACGTTGAACCGTATGCACGAAGTTATTGCCGGCGCTCGCGTTACCGGAAGTATTCGCCTTGACGGGCATGATTTGTATGGTAAGGGAGTTGATCCTGTAGCAGTTCGTGCGAAGATTGGTATGGTTTTCCAGCGTCCTAATCCGTTCCCGACGATGTCTATCCGCGAGAACGTTCTTGCTGGGGTGAAGCTCAATAATCGTAAGATTTCTAAGAGTGATGCGGATGAGCTAGTAGAGACTTCTTTGAAAGGTGCAAACCTGTGGAATGAAGTCAAAGATCGTCTTGATAAGCCAGGCGGTGATCTTTCTGGCGGCCAGCAGCAACGTTTATGCATTGCTCGTTCTATCGCCGTCAAACCTGAAGTTATTTTGATGGACGAACCTTGTTCTGCGTTAGACCCCATCTCTACTTTGGCGGTAGAAGATTTGATTAATGAACTGAAAGAAGACTATACCGTGGTGATTGTGACCCACAATATGCACCAAGCCTCACGTATTTCAGATAAGACCGCATTCTTCAATATTGCTGGCACTGGTAAGCCTGGAAAACTGATTGAGTACGGTGATACTCGAGAGATCTTTAGCCGACCGAAAGAGCAGGCAACGGAAGATTATATTCTTGGCCGTTTCGGATAAGACCGAAGTCTGCTGGCAGAAGATGAGGGGTGTAACGCGTGCATGCGTTACACCCCTCATCGTATATGTGATGCAGTACGAGTGTGCATGAATAATTCATGAAAAGATTCTGAGGCTATTTGAGAGCTGGGGAGAGTAGCAGAAAGAATAATGAGGCGATACAGAACGCCGCTGGTACTGTTGCCACCCACGTCAAAATAACCTTGAGCGCGATAGGAAGACGTACAGAAGAGAACCTTTGATTGATGCCTGCGCCGAGCACGGAGGCGGAGGCAAAATGAGATGAAGATACGGGTGTGTGCAGAAAAGCTTGAGATAAGAAGAGAGCTATTGCTGTTGTTCCCTGTGCAACTGCACCACGGAATGGGTCGATTTGAACCATTTTATGTGCAAAGGTGTGCCCGATACGCCATCCGCCCACGAGGGTTCCTGCTGCGAGGGTTAGCGCGAAGAAGAGAATGGCCACGATAACCCATAACGGGGTGAGCGATATATCTGCGCATAGACACATTAATAAGAAGAACAATAATGCTCGTTGTCCCACTTGAATCCCGTGTATGAGAGAAATAGCTGAGTTTGACATCGACATTGCGTGGCGTGAGACCTTATGGACTGCACGCGGATATGCCTTAGACGTCAGACGCGATAGAGGAAAAACTGTTGCCCACGAGAGGAAAAATACTAAGGCGGGGAGCACCAGAAACGGAACAAGAATGAAGCTTTTAAAAGACTCTGTGAGCGGGTTAACGGTCGCAATATTTGATTCATTCGCCGCCCAGACTGCGCCAATGAGTCCGCCAAAAAGAGCGTGGGTAGACGAGGAGGGCATCCTAAGCCAAAAGGTGATGAGGCCCCATACTATTTGAGCGAAGAAAGCTGTGAGGAGGATGGCTAAGCCTACATTGTTAAGCGGTACCTTCACCCATTGTGAGTGATGGTTTGTGAGGATGGCTGTACCAGCGAGGACTCCTAAGAAGTTAAGGCAGGCGCCGACAAGTAACGCTATTCTTGGTGTGAGTGCGCGGGTTCGTACGGGGACGGCGGCGGCGTTGGGTGCATCATGGAATCCCGTGACGAAAAGATAGCCGGTGAGTCCTAAAAATGCGAGGATAAACAGGATGATGCTCACTATTTATGATTCCTGTACCACGATGCGACCAATTTGTGCGGAGACTGCTCTCATGGAATCAGATACAGCTTTAAGTTCTGTAATGAATTGGAAGTGCTTCATATAATGTTGGCTGTTATTTTGGTCGACAAGTTCGGCACTGTAGATTTCTGCTGTGCGTGTTGCTTGGCGTGAGATGCGTAGCATGTCAATCCAGTATTCGTCGAGTCCTTTGAGGTCTTCGAGTTTTGGGATAACAGCTGTTGTTAGGACGGCTTCTCGTTGGATGAGGTCGAGCATCGTGGTCAGATGTGAGGGGAATCTTTCAATACGGTGTAGTGAAAGCACATGTGCGGCACTGGTGAGGCGTTCTACCGCTGTCATCAGGTGGTTTGCTAGCGTGTAGAGGTCTTCTCGAGGTAGGGGAGCAGCGAAAGAGCTGCGTACGAGTGTCATGGTGGTAAAGAATAGGTCTTGTGCTTGTGCTTCTTGTGTGAACATCTCATCGAGGATATTAGAGGTGTCAGCTTGTTCTATAGAGCCCACGAGCTCTGAGAGCATATCTGCTGAGTTGATAACTTTTCGTGAGAGTTCTGCCAGAGATTTTAGAGAAGAGTTTTCAGAGAGGAATAAGTAGTCAAACACGGCTTTCCTTCGGGTGGTTCCCCGCAAACTTATGATGTGCGTAGTGGTGATGCAGGCAGATGAGCCGTTCTGGGGAAGTGTTTTAGGCGATGTCAGGCTGGGAGCGCCTCTCGGCGGAAGGCCGCTCGTAGCGGCTATATTTTTGGAGCCCGGGGCTACCTATTAGCAGCCTGACATCTATATCTAGTTTCTTCTCTTTTCATGAGGATGTCAAACGTTCGATACCGATGATGCTACATGTGTAGATAGCGTTGTTGGTGTCTATTCGAGGGTGCCTGCTCGCCATGATTGTGCTGCTTGTTCGAGTTCTTGGGAGATAGTAAGGAGCTGTTGAGTTTTGCAGTGGAGTCGTTCTGCTCGTCTACGTGCTTCTGTCTGTACTTCTGCACTGGGGTGTAGTTCAGGTTGTAGCGTTGGCTCAGATGAGCGCGTGGGATAATTTTTGCCTGAGACGATGGTGTGCGCGGTAGCTCGTTGTCCTGTTGCGATAACAGCGCAGAATGCGGCGAAACGTTCTAAGGCTATGTCGAAATCTCCGGTGTAGGCTCCTGTGAGAATGGTGTTGGTGGTTTCTGCGACTTCTTGTTCGGTGGGTGGGTCTGCTACACCTGCGATGAGGGAGGAACGCCAGTTTTGTTCCATTCCGCGAGCATAGTAGTGCGCGATTTGTGTTGTATGTGTGTGGACGGTGTCTCTAATGAGGTAGATTCTCCAGAGTGCGCCAGGTAAAGAGAGAGCAGGCGCTTGTGACCACATTTCGGCGAGTGTTTCTAAGCCGAAGGTGTCGGTGAAGTGGACAAGTTTTTGGGTAATGTTTGGGTCGGTATTTTTTCTTCCTTGTTGTAATAGTGCATGCGCTGAGAAGTGTGCTGCCTGTGCGGTTGTTTGAGGGTCTGAACCACCAGGGTAACGGTCGAAGACCTCAGTGGAGAATGCGACGGGGCGGTGGTGTGTTCTGCTGGGTCGAGGGTTTTGGGGCATAGGGATATTCTAGGTTTTTTAGTGTTGAGGGTGAGAGGGTTTAAATGTGCTCCTTATCGCGTTAAAAATATTCTCTGTGGAGTTTTTACTTTTTCGATAATTGCTGTATAGTAGTACCTGCTGAGTTCGTTTGAGCTTGGTGGAGCGCCTTTAGCTCAGTTGGTAGAGCATCGGACTTTTAATCCGTGGGTCGTGGGTTCGAGCCCCACAGGGCGCACCGCAAAAACCCCGTTCTGGTATATATTCCAGAGCGGGGTTTTCGTTTATGTTCACGCAATGTTCACAATGATAGAGCCTAAGGTGGTTACGATGATCGAACAACAAAAACAACCAGATTTTACGGTTAAATCTTTCGACGAACTAACCCTTCGCGAACTTCACGGAATCTATTGCACCAGAGCAGAAGTTTTTACCCGCGGGCAAAAAATTACTGAACCAGACCCAGACGAAACAGATACTAACTGTATACACATGTTCCATCAGGACGCTGACGGAACAATCTTGGCATATATCCGCATGTTCGATTGTGGCAAATACGTCGACGAATCACATGAACTAATGCCTGGGGCTTGGACAATCGGAAGAGTCGCAGTGCACGAGAAAGCTCGAGGAATGGGACTTGGACGCACCATCCTTGAAACCGGTATTCGTTGGATTAAAGAAAATACATCAGCTGATCGTATTGAGCTAACAGCACAGTCTTATCTGAAAGATACGTTATATCGAGAGTTCGAAGAATACGGTGAAGAATTTATGGAAGCTGGTATTCCACACGTGCATAAAGTTTTACCTCTGCACCCATAAAAATATGTTCCCCTCATCAATAAAGGCTGGGTGTCTTACCAAAAATCTTTGGTAAGACACCCAGCCTTTTATATCAGCACTTTGAGAAAAGGAAGAATCCCTTATTTAGCGGTGATAGAGAGCAACTTGCTTGAGGTGTTTACGTCGCCAGTTACGCCTGCAACGTCTTCGTACTTGACGGTGTTAGTGACAAGAACGGGGGTGACGAGGGAGTAGCCAGCTTTTTCAATGACGGAGCGGTCAAAGGTAAGAAGTTCTTGACCAGCTTCGACGCGGTCGCCCTTAGCAACGAGAACATTGAAGCCTTCGCCGTTGAGGTTGACGGTGTCGATACCGACGTGAATGAGAAGTTCTACACCGTTATCGAGTTTGAGGCCGATAGCGTGGCGAGAAGCGGGGATTGCGGCAACTTTGCCTGCAGCAGGAGCAACAACAGAGTTTCCGCTAGGAACAACTGCTGCACCCTTACCGAGCTGACCAGCTGCGAAGATGGGGTCTGGAACCTCAGACAACGCGATAGCTTCGCCTTCAAGAGGGGAAGAAATCTCTACTGCTTCACCGGATACCCAAGGAAGGTTTTCCTGAACAGCGGAAGTAGCAGCCTGAGCCTTATCTGCAACAGCGCCAGCAGCGGCACCGGCAGCGCCTGCAGCAGCACCAGCGGTAGCAGCTACTTTCTCAGCTACTTTGCCGGCAGCAGGAGTCTTGGACTCGTAGCCGAATGCGAGAACACCAGCCATCGCACCGAAGAACGCAATGGAAAGACCGATGACGTAGTAGCCAGCAGGCTGCATCGCAGGGATAGAGAGCAAGGAGGTAAATGCGAATGCGTAGGACTTAACACCCAATGCGGAGATGGTAGCACCACCGATAACAGCAGGTACCAAGATGAGAGGAATAACGCGCTTGTAGCGAAGTACAACACCGTAGAGTGAAGGCTCAGAGATACCGCCGAGCAAACCGGAAGCAGCTGCACCAACAGCGGTCTGGCGGAGTTCTTTGTTTTGCTTAGCACGGATAGCAACACCGGTTACGAGACCGAATACTGCGAAGTTGTACGCACCCATAGGGGACTGGATGAAGTCGGTACCGATGGTCTGAAGGTTGTTGATCATGACCGCGTTCAAAGGCCAGTGTAGGCCAAGAGGAACCATAAAGAGGTAGAGACCTGCGATGAGACCGCCAACAAGCCAAGGAGCAACTTCGTTAACGCCACCGATGACGTCAGAGATAGCCAATGCGAACTTGATACCGAAAGGACCAACGAGGAATGCGGTAACGGGAACAAGAATCATGACCGAAATCATTGGTACAAATACCATGTGAAGCATGGTAGGAATAACGCGCTTGAGGAATCGCTCAAGTGGAGCAAGCAAAGCAGCTGCGAACAACGGCGGGAAGATCTGTCCGGTGTAGTTCATGACGTACAAAGGAAGATCTAGACCGAGGAAAGGAACGTTGACAACGCCATCAACTGCGATGTTGTTGAAGCCCTGGAAAACGCCGGTCATCAATGCTGCAGGGATAGCTGCACCAACCCACATGTTTGCGCCAAGACGCTTAGCAGCGGTAGCACCAATCATGATAGGCATGAACTGCAAAACAGAAAGTGATGCTGCAAGCATGAGGAACCAGAAAGGATAAGCACGACGCCACTCATCGAGCATGGCTGCTGCAACTTCTGGATCAGAGAGACGAGGGCCGTTAACGATGTCGATGTTTACGGTTTCGCCGGTGAGGTCAACGTACTGACCGAAGTAGCCAATCTGCTGCATGAATACGATGAGGGTTAGAATCATCGAGGTACCAAGCAGTGCCCAAAGAACTGGGCGGAATGAGTCAGATAGAACGTCGAATACGCGGGTGAGGACGCTAGCGTTCTTCTCGCCTTCAGCGGAAGAATTGCCGGAGCTTTCCCCAACAGTGTTCATGCCGGGGAGTTTGAGCATGTCGTTGTAAACAGCTTCAACCTTGTCGCCAAGAACAACTTGGGTCTGTCCGGACTGTTCGATGATGGAAAGAACACCGGGGATTTTTTCAATCATTTCGGTGTTGATTGCTGCACGTGACTTAGGGGTAACGCGCAGACGGGTTGCACAGTGAGTGAAGTGCGAGATATTTTCTGGGCCGCCAAGACCTTCGAGGATTTTGGCACCCATCTCGGAGTTGTTCACTGGTACTCCTTCTGGATTGGTGTGTGCGGAAAGTCCTGAGAAAACATAAAAGACCCGAGCTACACCTCACCGAGTTTCCAAAGCAATACTTTGGAAGGTAGTTCTCTGCTGTGAGAGCTACCGTAATATAACCGGTGGTCCAACAAATAATGCATCTAAAAATGATGATGTTGAACAATGTAACTCAGGTCTTGCCTGCTATCTCAGTAACAATCCTGTGATGGTATGAGTAAACGCTTGAAGAAGCGCTTTCGGCAGTAACTTTACACCCTCTGAGCGTTTTCTTGCAATACCCGCAGAAAATAACAGCTATCTACATAAAACGTGATTGACAAGTATATATTTCGATTGAGGAATATCTCTAAGGGAAATATCTTAAAAAACTTGTCTAAAACGACCATCCTTCTTACAGCAAAACTGATTCTTAGAAACGCTATGAGAGACGAGCCGCACGTTCTGCTTCAACAGCTTGAGGGTGATAACGACGCAACCAACGCTGATGGAAACGCAGGTTCACTTCCACAAGAACAATGCCAAGAACACCAAGAACAACAGACCACAGATGTAACTCTGCCGGAGGCATCATAAACTGATGATATTCATGTAAGAGAGGAACATGAATTGCTGCAACCATACCAAGATAGAGCAACCCAACCATCGCTAAACGATATGAGCGCAACGGACGTATAACGGTTGTCACGTTATAAATACCAATCATGGTCAACGTGATAAAAGTAGCCGTCTGAATCTGCTCTTCAACAACAGCGCTACCCAAAGAACGACCTAAGAAATTAACGCTAACAAGCATCGTTGTAATAATCACCGCGGTAGGAATCGCATAATGCAATGCACGGTTCAAGAACCCCGAAACATATTTACGAGTATTAGGGAACATCGTAATAAAGAACGCTGGGCCACCAACAATCAACAAATCAGCTGTTGAATACTGACGTGGTAAGAAGGGGAACTTCCAACACAAAATACCCAAGGTGATACCCAATAAAATCGCAAACGCTGTCTTTGAAAGGAATAGATTCGTCACACGCTCAATATTGGCGATAATCTTTCGACCCTCATCCAACACCGACGGTAACCGGTCAAAACGTCCATCCAAAAGAACCAAACGAGAAACAGCTTTCGTCGCTGGAGCAGCATTTCCCATGGCGATACCTAAATCAGCATGCTTGAGAGCTAACGCATCATTAATACCGTCACCGGTCATTGCAACAGTCTTACCATGCTCTTGCAACGCAAGAACCATATTCTTCTTCTGCTGAGGATTTACACGACCAAAAACAGCATGGTTCAACACGGCTTCAGTAAGTTCAGGGCCTTCATCAGGTAATAAGGACGTATCAATAGCACCAGCAGAAACATCCATACCAGCAGTCTTTGCTGCTGCCGCAACAGTCTGCGGATTATCACCAGAAAGAACTTTCAAATCAATTCCCTGTGACCGGAAATATGCTAGTGTCTCAGGTGCTTCTTTACGAACTTGCTCGCGGAACGTTACAAAACAAAGTGGCTTCAAAGCAGTGGGAATACGAGGTACCACCTCACCCTTTGCATCGCGTTCTAACGACGAAGCATGGGCAAGTACCATCGTCCGTAATCCACTAGAAGCAAGTTGCTGAGCACGCTCTCTTTCTGCAGAGCCGCCCTCTAAGAGAGCTTCAGGGGCGCCTAATACCCACGCTCCAGTATCAAACTCCACTGCAGAAAACCGTAGTGCAGACGAAAATGCAATAACACCGCGTACGGGGCTTGACGGAACAACACGGAAACCGTCAGCTAAAGCTGCTGCCGTAGGGTTAGCGTTTTCATCAGCACCAAACCACGCAAGCGCCTGTTGCCCCGCCTCTGACAGGGCAGAAGAAGAGTCGTCCTGTGATGTTTGAACAGATAACGGCAGGAGCTCATTAAAACGTACGCCGCCTTCAGTGAGAGTTCCTGTCTTATCAAAACACACCACGTCAACACGAGCGAGTACTTCAACGGCAGGTTGTTCTTGGATCAGAACATCATCTTGAGCAAGCTTGACTGCAGCAGTTGCAAAAGAAATCGTTGTCATCAGGGCTAACCCCTGAGGAATCATAGAAGCAATAGAAGATACCGCAACGATAATGGCGTCTTGCCAGACATTATGCTCAAAAGCATAACGCCAACCACCAGCAGCTACCATCTGCCCGTTAAGAACAATTGCAATGATTGGCACTAACGCATAAGTAATCCACCGAACTACGCGTTCCATTCCGGCACGAAGCTCAGAATGAATAACGCTAAACTTTCGAGCCTCTTGAGCTAACTTCGCTGCGTGAGATGACGTACCTGCTGCATAAATACGGACACGGCCAGTTCCACCAACAACAGAAGAAGCTGACAAAACCTTGTCATTAGTACGTTTAGCAACTGGATCGTTTTCTCCAGTGAGCATGGACTCATCAACATCTAATCCGTCAGAACTTAACACTAACGCGTCAGCAGGGACCTGATCACCGCGTTTGAGCAATACAACATCATCGACAACAAGTTGTTCCATGGGAAGCTGAACAACAGAGCCCGAACGAATGACACTCACCGGATCACGACGCAATAATGCAATCTGATCAAGTTTACGTTTGGCAGAGAACTCTTGAATAAAACCAACAACAACGTTGGCAATCGCTGCTAAAAGAAATAAGGTGTCAAGCCAACGTCCTAAAGCAATAACAACTGCACCGCATAGACCTAAAACAAGATTAAAAAGGGTAAATAAGTGAGTGCGAATAATCGTCAAAGTGCTACGAGAAGAGGACTGATCTTGGTGGTTCGTCATGCCAGCACGAACACGCTGTTCAACCTGAACCTCATTGAGCCCATTCTTCATAAGATCCTCAGACGAGGGCGTACTTAACGTGGAATCAGTTGATACCGAACCAGTATTTTTCACGAAATAAACCCCATTATGATGATGAATAAAATATATGACCTATACAGCCTAAGACGACTCTATATCAGAGTAACCACAGAAGTGGCAGAATACCTCATCCCTAGGAGGTATATATCCTAAGAAAAATGATGGAAGAACCTTTATCTAGGATTCATGCCGTTCTGGAAGAATCAGAAGCCTACCATTTGAAGGATGACGCAACACCTCAATAGGGTGACCATAAACCTCGCTGAGCCTTTGAGATGTACACACCTGCTCAGGAGACCCTTGAGCAATAACTTTGCCACGATTTAACAGCACAATAGAATCGGCGTACGCTCCAGCAACATCTAAATCATGCAACACCACCACAACAGTAGCGCCTTGCTGAGCAAAAGCACGAGCATTTTTAAGAGTCTGCTCTTGATGCAAAATATCTAATGCTGCTGTCGGCTCATCGAGCAAAATGAGTTCAGTACTTTGAGCAAAAATACGTGCTAGATGAGCACGGCCCGACTCACCACCGGAGAGCGTCATAATATCGCGTAGCGCCATATGCTCAACTTCAGTGATGCGCATACATCGTTGGATAATATCTTCGTCTTCTTGAGCAGCAGATGTGCCCTTCCACGGTGTACGCCCCATCGCAACGACTTCTTCTACTGAATACGGAAAAGATACTTCCGTTTTTTGGAGAAGAACAGCGCGTTTTTGAGCCAGTTCACGCGCCGACAATGACGATAAGGAAATACCGTTAAATTCTACGTGCCCAGAACTGAGCGAAACATCGGCACAAATTGCTGAAAGAAGTGTCGATTTACCAGCACCATTAGGGCCAATGAGAGCAACCACCTCACCGGCATGAGCCTTAAAAGAAACCTCTGAAAGGATGTCTTTTGCCCCGATAGAGACCGAAACATTATGAACATTGAGCACGCTATACACGTCCTTTTTTGATGGTTCTCCGTAACAGGAGGAAGAACGTTGGGGCACCAACAAGGGCTGTAAAAATACCAATAGGTAAATCTGCAAAAGCAACAAGAGTACGTGCTGCTAAATCTGAAGAAGCAATCAGCAACGCCCCTCCTAAAGCAGATGCTGGAAGAAGCAAAATATTTGAGGGCCCTAAAAGTAGACGTAACACATGGGGGACAATCAGCCCGACAAAAGCAATAATCCCCGCATAAGCTACCGCAACACCCGTTAGAAGGGCTGTTGCAATAACAGCAATGATACGAAGCCTTTCAACATGGACTCCTGCGTGTTGAGCAGCTCTTTCTCCTAAAGCTAATAGGTTGAGCTCAGCAGCAATATATGCACAAATAACAAGGCCTATCACAATAATAGGAAAAGCTGTATAGACTGCTTTCCATGTTGCTCCGTTGAGTGAGCCCATCTGCCAAAAAACAATCTGGTCACGAGAAGCATCGTCCGCGATAAAAATCATTAAAGCAATCAGAGCATTTGCAACTGCCGTAATTGCGACACCGGCAAGAATCATCGAAAGAGCTTCAGCTTTACCGTGTGAGCGAGAAAAAATATATACCAAAGCTGTGGTGATTAGAGCCGCGCAAAACGCAAAAACTGGAACAGTAAAAATTCCAAGGAACGTCCACCCAAAGACGATAGCTGTGCATGCTCCAACGGCTGCTCCTGCAGAAATTCCAATAACGCCTGGTTCTGCTAGTGGGTTGCCAAAAATTGATTGCATGACAGCACCAGAAACACCCAGAGCAGCACCCACAAGCACTCCAAGAAGGATGCGGGGAAAACGAATATTCCATAGCGTGGCATCTGAGAGCTGTAAGGTGTCTAAGTCTCCAAAGAATCGTCGATAGATAGAAGAAAATACTTCAGTAACAGGTATCTGATATTGGCCAAGAGCGGCAGATGATAACAAGACCAATATCAGTAGTACTGACATTATGGTGAAGGTGAGAGCAACTTTTTTTTGCTGAATCCAACTGGTGAACACTAGGAGGTTTTCGCTTCCTGTGCAGGAATATAAATTGCTTGAGCTAAGGAAAGTAATACGGCTGGAGTATTAGGTCCGAAGGAGAGCACCTGACCGTCGTTCATATCAATAATGCGATGGTTTTTACCAGCAGCTGTTTCACTGACACCAGGACGAGCTAAAAATCCTTCATATCCTCCGGTTGATTCTAATCCGCCAGTCATGGTGAGAATCAAATCGGGGTTGAGTTTAACGAGGGCTTCAGATGTTGCAGGAGTTGTTCCTTGTGCGCCCCCTTCAGAGGCTGCATCAATACCGGAAACTGAGGTAATGAGATCGTCAGCTCCAGAACCTTGACCGAGAACGAAGAAGACTCCCGCTGTACCACGTACGTATAGGAACGCCATGGATACTTTTTGTGACTCTTCCTTGGGCGCTACACGCGCAATAGATTCTTGGACGAGAGATAGCTCAGTGCTGACTCGCTTATTGAGACGTTCTCCAGATTCAGGAACGCCTAATGCGTGCGCAACGGCAGTAATTTGTTCACTGATGGTATGTAAAGAACGTTTAGGGTCAAAATGTACGACGGTTAGTCCAGCACTACGTAGCTGTTCTGTAATTTCTAGAGGGCCATTTGTGGTGTCCATCAGAATTACATCAGGATGTAAAGCAATAATAGCTTCGGCGTTGAGGTCATGGCCGTTTTGCGTAACGACTGGAAGCTGTGCCAACGATGGTTCTGTTGTTGAGGTAACGCGACCGACTAGATGGTCAGCTAAACCTAGTCCTTGCACTGTCTCGGCAAGGGTTCCGTACAGGTCAAGGGCTAGAATTCTGTCAACTTTTTCTACGGTGACTTCTGTGCCTTGATGGTCGGTGACTGTTACAGGCAGTTGGGGTTGCTGTGGGTTTTCAAGAGGAAGTACCGCTCCAACGCTTTGTGCTGTTGCAGTACCAGTTAGTTCCTTGGGGTTTTTTGATGCGTGTTCTTCGAGGTATTTTGTTCCTTGTTCTAGCTCCGATAGATGTTCAGATTCTGCCTGAGCTGACGAGTCAGATGATGGCGATGATGAACTTGGCTGAGAGTTATTGAGTGTTCCTACCCCACAACCAGTGAGAAGGAATAGGAGAGGAAGCAAACACAGTACGATAACAGCGCGGAATGGGTTAGAGAGGGAAGCAGAGGATATGGTTGGGCGCATGGAAACTCCAAAATTGTGGTTTTAAAAAAGCTGTTCGGGTAGACAACGGATGGGTAATCTACCCGAACAGCTTGATTGAAGCTATCGACGATAGCGTTGTGAGGTTATGCTGTGCGTCGGCGACGAGCTGTGATAAGAAGCATTGCACCAAGGGCTAGCATTCCTCCACCAGCAATGAGGAATGGAACAGTTTGGGAAGTTCCGGTGTATGCGAGTTGTTCAGCTGTGCATCCTGCTCCACGGTATGCAGTTCGGGTGACTGTTGTGGGCTGACCTGTGACGCTCTTTGTTTCGGGTGTAAGAGTTCCGGAGAAAGAGATGGGGTCAAGTGTTTCGCCGGCGTTATAGTAACCTGCGAAGGATTTTGCTCCAGCTTCGGTGAGTACTGCTGGAGCAGAAACAACAGAAATCTTCTGCTCGTTCATTGACATCTTTGAAAGGTCAAGACTAGCAAAAGCGATGATTCCGTAGTCAACGTTTTTGCCTTCCATGGAGTTTGCGTTGACGTGTGCGTAGAGAGTTCCGCGTTTTCCGTTGATTTCTACACGAAGGTTAGAAAGCGTTGTGTTGAGAACTCCGTCATGTCCGTGGAAGTTAATGGAGCCGTTGAAGGATATGGTGCCTTTTGCTCCTTCAATATTTCCTGTTCCGTTGGACCAGGTAAATGCACCAGAATTGTAGGTAACTCCGTCAAGGTTCCATCCGCCGTGAGCAATTCCTCCGGCAACGTAATTGCGGAATGATGTGCGAAGTCCCCAGTCAAGAACACCTGCTGAGATGATGTTCTTTCCTGTACTTTCCTGAGTGGTTTTACCAGGTACTGTTTCGGTGATTTGCACTGGAACACAGGTTGCTGCTGAAGCAGAAGAAGGGTTGCGTGATACGTGTGTATGAGAGTTGCCCTTGGGTGTGGTGGTTTCAGGAGTAGCTGTATTCCCTTGTTGGGTTGGATGTTCAGAAGAGTCTTGAGAATGTGAACTTTGTTTTTCTTCTTCTGTATCCTGCTTAGTTGGGTGATTTTCTGCACGGTCGTAGGAGAGCGTGTTGTCTGTAGCCTCACCCAATTGAGCTTGAAGGTTTAGGGGTGCCATCTCTGTGCCAGCTTGGTAGAATCCGCCAAAGGCTTGTGCTCCTGCTGTACTGAGTGAGACTGGCGCGTTGGTGAGTGAGACGATATTTTTCTCTATTTTTAGAGAGCTGATATCGATGTTTCCAAGGTGCACGGCACGTGCAGATGTGGTTGATCCGTCCATTGACTTGGTGCTCATGTCTGCAACAAGGTATCCGGATTCTTCGCGTATCTGAATTTGTAAGTTGGAGATAGTGATATCGAGTTTTCCGTGGTGTCCTGTGAATCGTAGGACACCGTCAAAAGCGAATACGCCGGTTTTTTCTTGGGGGTTGAATCCAGACTTTGCTTCGTTAACTTTGGTGAAGGCGAAAACATTTTGGTTGTTTTCAACGTCGGTGAGGGATATTTCTCCCTGCGCGACACCTTCGGTGATGTAGTGAATAAAGGATTCTTTAACGCCCCACGTGGCTTGAGCTGATTCGACACTTTGTAGGGAATCATGAGTCGGTTCAGCAGGCTTAGTCGGCTCAACAGGCTTAGTCGGCTCAACAGGCTTAGTCGGCTCAACAGGCTTAGTCGGCTCAACAGGCTTAGTCGGCTCAACAGGCTTAGTCGGCTCAACAGGCTCGGTCGGCTCAACAGGCTCGGTCGGCTCAACAGGCTCGGTCGGCTCAACAGGCTCTGGCGCAATCTGTGCACTGATAGTCAGAGGGTCAAGTTCTGTGCCAGCCTTATAGAAATTCGCAAAGAGTTTCGCTCCATCTTCGGTGAGCGTTGCATTAGCGTTTGTGAAGGTGAGGGTGTTGTCTTTGAAAGATGGCTGTGTCAAGACAACGTTTGCAAAGTTGACGTTTTCTAGGTCTGTGATATTTCCAGCCATGTCTTTAGAGGTTCCTGAAACTTTGATGGTTCCGGTTCCATCAGCGTTAAAGATGAGCTGGAACTCTTTGAGTGAGATGTCAAGTACACCGTGGTGTCCAGTGTAATGAAGAGCACCTCCAAAATTTATGTGTCCGGTTTTTGTGCTTAAGGAGTATTCTCCTTGGCCCTGTTCCCACGTGATGATTTGTTGGTCGTTGAGGGAAGCTCCATCGCTTGCTTCGATGTTTCCTGCGGCAATAGGTCCGGTGACATATTTATGGAAAGATTCTTTGATGCCCCACGTCATTGTGGAGTTTTCAAGAGTCTTTTGGGTTTGTATATGCTCGCTTGCTGCAGGTGGTGTTTCGACTGCTTGGGTTGCGGGGAGTGTGCTGAAACTGGAAAGGCCAATTGCTGCGGTCGCCAAGAAAGCGTAGGAGCGCTTTGTGCGTTGTGTCGGCATGATATTCCTCTGAAAGGTATGGCTATTTAGGGATGACGCTATTAGGCTACAACAATGTACGCTAATTGCATACATGTTTAGTTACCCTAACCTTATCATCTGTTGTGAAGCGCGTGCTTGCATAAAACGAATTTTAATGACATTATGTCAGTAAGTTATTTAGTGACATCGTGTCACTAAAATGTCAGGAGTACACCATGAACGCCACTGCAACAACAGAAATCCCCGCCGAAAAATTTTCAGCACGACTCAAACGCGAAAGCGAAGAACTGCACTCAACAGCAGAACACTCGGGATTCATGACAAAACTCATGAAGGGCGAACTATCTGAAAAAAGCTACCTGCGTTTACTCAACCAATATGTGTACCTGTACGAAGCCCTCGAAAAAGTTGCCCAAGGCTACCGAGAAGCCGGCAACAAAATGCTTGAACCCTTCAACCAGCCAGAACTAGCGCGCACCGAACGTATTCGCGCTGACATCAAAGCGCTTGGACAAGAAGACATCGACCCAGCTCTGCCTGCAACAACTAAATACGCTCAGCGTATCCTCGACAGCGCGCAATCACCCGAGCGTTTCCTCTCCCATCACTACCTACGTTACCTAGGTGACCTATCTGGCGGGCAAGCAGTAGCGGTCTTGATGGGACGTCACTACGGTATTAGCTCAGAAGCCTTGAGCATGTATCGCTTCGACGAGCTGCCCAAGCCTAAAATTTTCAAAGATTCATACCGCACTCTCCTTGATAACGCACCTCTGAGCGAAGAAGAACGTCAAAACGTCGTTGACGAAACACTCCGTGGCTTCCAATACAACGCAGAACTTTTCAGTGAGCTGATGGAACAAGAATCTCACTAATCTCGTCTCATACAGTAAAAGGTGGATATCTCCAACACCGGAGATATCCACCTTTTACTGTATAACTACTGTTATTTGAAAGAGCGATGAGCCTTACGACGTTCCCGAAGATATTCCACACCGACAGGAAGAACAGAGGCAACCACAATTACGATAACGATAGCCTCAACATTGTCTCGGATAAAAGGAATACCGCCTAAAAGTACACCAGCAAAGACAAGAGTAAAGACCCACGTGATCGCACCGGTAATATTCCACTTCGCAAAATCACGATAACGATATTTCGCAATACCCGCAGCCAAGGGAACGAACGTGCGCACAATAGGAACAAAACGTGCAAGAACTAGAGCCTTGCCACCATATTTCTCAAAGAAGCTCTCTGCGGCGTGAAGATTCTTCGTATTGAGCACTTTTGCATCAGCACTAAAGAACCTACGCCCAAAGCGATGCCCCAAATAATAACCAACTTGATCACCGGCAACAGCAGCAATACACAAGCAAAGAATCATCACCCAAAGGTTCAAACCTAGCTGAACGTGAATGAGACCAAGGGTGAAAAGAAGAGAATCACCAGGAAGAAAAGGGAACAATACGCCAGATTCAATGAATACAATCAACGTCACCACAGCCAAAGCCCAGGGACCAGCTTGCTCAAGAATCTTCTCAATGTCTATACCTAATACCGCGACAGGCATCTGCACCATGTCAAAAATACCTGCCAGAAGAAGATGGCTCATAAAAAACTTTCCTGTTGATAACGGTCTAATGAAAGTAAACTCCTGCCGATTCTACTAGGTAAAAGCCCCGTGCATGCTGAGAACATAAGATTATCTACATCTCTCTCCAGAGACTTCTTTGCCAGTGAAAGGTTCCGTAGACTACAAGATATGTCGAATTACTCGCAGATACATCACGATGAGTTATACACCGAAGCAATAAAACTTCTCAGAAAACTCACAGGAAAAAATGACGCTGCCTTCCACCGCGGACAATACGAAGCAATCGAAGCCCTCGTGCAACACCGCCGTAAAGCTCTCGTCATTGAACGTACAGGATGGGGAAAATCTGCAGTATATTTCATCGCATCATTACTGATGCGCAAACGCGGGGGAGGGCCTGCTCTCATCATCTCTCCACTACTTGCACTCATGCGAGACCAAGTACAAGCGGCCGCCCGAGCTGGAGTCAAAGCCGCCACTATCAACTCCTCAAACATCACCGAATGGGACGAAATACGGCAACAACTCCAGCAACAAACATTAGATGTGCTCCTCATCGGCCCAGAACGCCTCAACAACCCAGATTTCTACGAACATTGGCTACCAGAACTTGTCGATTCTCTTGGATTACTCGTCATTGATGAAGCACATTGCATCTCAGATTGGGGGCATGACTTCCGTCCCGATTATCGCCGCATCCGCGAAGTTATCGCTCAGCTAAAGCCCAATACCCCCATTCTGGCAACAACAGCAACCGCAAACCAACGAGTCATTGAAGACATTGCAGAACAGCTTAACTACTCTGGCAACACCCTAAAAAACTCTTCTGAACAGAACTCCGATATTTTCATTCTGCGTGGACCGCTCTCTCGTGACTCTCTACGACTTGGTGTGCTCCACCTCAAAGAATCTACAGAACGTATTGCATGGCTTGTTGAGCACCTCAAAACATTGACTGGTTCAGGGATTATCTACACCCTTACCGTATCTGCTGCAGAAGATATCGCGCATATCCTCAGAAATGCCGGATACGCGGTGCAATCATATAGCGGACAGATGTCTGTCGAAGAACGCATTGAAGCAGAAGAAGCTTTACGGCACAACACGATAAAAGCACTCGTGGCAACGAGTGCTTTGGGCATGGGCTTTGACAAACCAGATATGGGATTTGTGATTCATTGCGGTGCCCCATCGAGTCTCATTGCCTACTACCAACAAGTTGGCCGTGCTGGACGTGGCACCGATAATGCAGACGTCTTATTACTACCTGGTGCAGAAGACCAAGATATTTGGGAATATTTCGCTACCGCGTCAATGCCTACAGAAGAAAACACTTCTATTGTTTTGAATGTGCTAGAAAAAGCTCGAGAACAAGGCCAGACGTTAACACTAAGCGCACTAGAGACTGTCGTTGATATTCGTCGCAGCAATCTAGAACTTCTTCTAAAAGTGCTTGCTGTAGAGGGTGCTGTACGTCGTGTGTCTAACCGGTGGGTAGCAACTGGGGCGCCGTGGACTTATGACGCTGAAAGATACAGAAAAGTAGCGCAAACACGTCAGCACGAGCAAGAAGCAATGCTCTCCTATATCAGTACGTCTTCATGCCGAATGGTATACATGGCTCAGCAACTGGACGATACTACAGCTACGAAATGTGGACGGTGTGATAACTGTGCAGGTTCTTGGTATCCCCAACAGATTAGTTCGTATGCTCATGAAACAACCCGCAATAGTCTCCAAGAAGCAGGTGTTCGTATTGAACCTCGTCGTATGTGGCCTAGTGGACTTAAGAAACTTCTTGAACAAAAGATAGGCACTGGGAAAGACTCTGAAATTCCTTCTCGTGCAAAGATTGCTGAAGAAGAACGTGCCTGCCAAGGGAGAGCTTTAGCGAGGCTAACTGATATTGGGTGGGGTAATGTTCTGCGAGAAATTTTCAAAGAAGACGCTGAAGATGTTGAAGTGTCGTCGGAGCTAGGTCAGGCCTGTGTCAAAGTATTGTCCCAGTGGGACTGGCAGGATCGCCCGAATGTTGTCATCGGGGTGCCTTCTGAACATCATCCGCGTTTGGCTTTTTCTCTTGCTCGTGGTCTTGCTCAGACGGGACGCCTTCACGATTTAGGTGATATTCAGCTAGTACAACCAACGTCTTATGCGCAGGGGAACTCTGTGTTCCGTTGTGCGGGGGTTTGGGATGCCTATGCGATTCCTGAACCTATGAGAGTGTTTTTACAAACGCATCACCCTTCAGTACTTCTGGTGTCTGATAGCGTGAACTCTAGATGGAGTACAACTGTTATTGCTCGGCAATTACGTCGGGCTGGGGCACACAGTGTGTATCCTTTTGCTTTGGCTATTTCCTAGATAAAAATGGTTTTGAGTAGTTTATATGTGTAACACAGAATATGTTCATGCACGTCGTATTCATCGGAAAGAACACCAAGAATGGATGCATGAGGCACTATCCTTAGCTCAGTGTGCTTTAGATAGTTCAGATGTGCCTATTGGTGCTCTCGTTATCGCTTCGGACGGAACCATTATTGGTCGCGGATACAACCAGCGTGAAAAAAACCAAGACCCTACCGCTCATGCTGAAATCATTGCTCTACGTGAAGCTGCCGAACAGCGTGGACAGTGGCGTTTAGAGGACTGCACGTTAGTCGTGACCATTGAACCGTGCATTATGTGTGCTGGCGCAATTTTGTTGAGCAGAATATCAACTGTTGTTCTTGGTGCGTGGGAAGAGAAGACAGGGGCGGCAGGGAGCTTATATGACGTTCTGCGTGATAGAAGATACCCACATTCTGTCGAAGTGTACTCTGGTGTTTTAGAAGAAGAATGCGCATCTCTTATGAAAACTTTTTTTGAAAAGAAACGCTCAGAAAGTCACGGTCCATTTGGTCGTTTTTGAAGTTCTTCACGACTGGTGTTCATGAAAGTTACCCCTAGCGTTGAGCGCTTGGTGTGATATTTCTGCCAGCAGTTGGTTGAAAATCTCACACTAAAAGACCAAAACTGACCGACGAGTTCAAGTTATGATTTTCTCACAGAGAAGAATACGTGGCTCATAAGGGGAAGAATATGCTCATCGTTGATAATATCTGGGCAAAAGGACGGCATAACGCCCTCTTCGGACGCACCAGCTTCACCCTCAACCGCGGAGAAGTCATCATCATTCAAGCAGATAGCCAACTCGAAAGAACCGCGCTATCACTGACACTAACAGGTCGCATGAGACCCTCCGGCGGAACGATTCTTTGGACAGACCCTCAAAAGCCTTCCCGAGAAGAATCCAGCATGAAAAAGCTTCGTCGTCGTTCAGAACTGATCGACTCTCCGAACATCAACGAACCAGAAAACCATATGAGAGTTCGTGATTACGTATCAGAAATGCTGAGCTACACCATGGGACCTTTTACTCGACCACGCTCTGGGAAATGGCTGAAAGAACACGGACTGGAAGACCTCGATAACCTCTGGAATGAACAAGTAACCGGAGAGCAAAATATTCGCCTTATGACCACTCTTGCCGCCAATTATCAGCACGCAGACTTACTCGTTTTTGATACCCCCTCACGGCATCTTAACCACACACGCATGTGGCTACCATACCTTCTACAACTAGCTGAAAACGAAGAGCGCCCCCGTGCCGTCGTTGCTGTTGTCCCTCATATTTCCTCCACCTGGGACGGCAAACAGGCTGTGGTAGGAAGCGCACACGATGAACTCCTCAACGAAGAAAACGTGAAAACACACGAAGAACAAGATTCACGCCCAGAAACAAACTCCTCGAACGAAGAAAAAGAATACGACCTTCCCCAAGAAAACCCTGACACAGCAACGGAGAGTGAACAACGATAAATGAGCATTCTAAGAGTTACTCTCGCTGAACTAAAACGTCTCACAGCAGGACTACTCCCTAAATTAGTTCTGCTGGCAATGGCTTGTATCCCCCTGCTGTACGGCGGAATATATCTATACGCAAACTGGGACCCTTATGACTCTGTAGACGATGTTCCCGGAGCCCTCGTGATGTTAGATGCCGGTGCAACCACCCAAGACGGCGAAACCATAAACATCGGAGAAGATGTCGAAAAAACTCTGCTGGAGAAAGCAAACTTTTCGTGGCACAAAGTATCCACCAGAGAGCAAGCTGTTCATGATGTCACCCACGGAGTATATGAGTTTGCGCTCGTTATCCCTCAAGACTTCTCTCAAAAACTTCAATCCGCTGGGTCTTTTGTACCCGACGAAAACGGCAAAACTCCTGATATTGACCCCCAATCTGCGGGGATTGAAGTCATTACTAATGATGCAAACAACTATATTCTGACAAATATTGTGGCAAAAGCTGGAACAGCTGTTCGCGACTCTGTGGCATCGGAAGTCGGCGATAAAACAGCGAATGCCTTACTCGCAAGTTTCACTACCATTCACTCAAACCTGCACGAAGCTAGCGATGGGGCAAGCCAACTAGACCAAGGAACTATCACACTCAGCGATGCTGTTGGACAACTTAAAGATGGAACAACACGGCTCAACGACGGCTCAACACAGCTCAATGACGGCACGCTACAACTTAAAGATGGTTCGTCTCAGCTTCTTCACGGACAAGAAAAACTAGCGGACGGATCTGCCAAACTTGCTCAGGGTGCCCATCAACTCTCAGACGGAACACAAGACGCTCAGAACGGGGCTTCTCGTTTAGCCGATGGTGCAAACACACTTAACACTCACCTCGAATCAGCGGCTGAAGGTGCACAAAAACTTGCAACAGGTGCCTTAAAACTCGATGGTGGAGCGCAACAACTGGCTCAGGGCACTCAAACGCTCTCAGATGGTGCTCAACAGCTAGACCAAGGCACTATACGCCTCAACGACGGTGCCCAAAAATTAGCAAACGGTACTGAAACGCTCTCTACGGGGGCGCAAAAACTTGCAGACGGTATAACAGCTATCGACGAAGGCGCCGCCCGTTTAGCTGAGGGAAACACAACATTAGACAAAACTCTGGCAAATTCCCCACTACCTGAGCTAGCCTCGGGGCTTAACGCCATGTGTCAGGCTCCTACCTCAGAAGAGCAAGTAGCTCACTATGCTCACCAACTGACAGATGACGTGACAGCACAACTTCACCAGAATATTGGACGGCGTTTGCAAGCTCTTGTTCAAGAGGGAACTCTGACTCCAGAACAAGCACAGCAGATGCTTGAACTTTTAGGTTCAGAAGAAAATAAGTCGGTTTTGACAGACCTTAACACTGCCGTCTTACAAGGTATATCTTCTCAAATGACAGAATTTTCTTCTCTATGTGAGAATGGAACGTCAACGGTTGGTGAACATATCAATACATTACTTTCTTCTACTCATGAGTTGTCTCAAGGTGCTCAAAAGCTTGCAGGTGCTACAACACAAGCTAAGACTGGTGCTGTTTCACTAGCTGACGGTGCAAAAAAGAGCTTCCAAGGTGCTCAACAGGTAGCTGATGGTACTCAAAAAGTTTCTGAGAATATGCACCAATTATCTTTGGGTGCTCAGAAACTTCATCATGGTGCTCAAGACCTGGTCACAGGTAGTTCTCAATTGAGTCAAGGAACTATGACACTCGCTGATGGTACACACCAGCTTTCTGATGGTTCACAAAAATTATCTGATGGTGCTGAGCAGCTTGCTCATGGAACGTATCGCCTATCTTCGGGGGCGGGGGAGCTTGCTCAGGGCGCTGAACAGCTTGCTGATGGTGAGCAACAAGCACTTTCTGGGCAGTATTCTCTCAACGACGGAATTGACCGTGTTCATTCTGGTGCTCAAAAACTCCAACATGGCGCCTCAAAACTAGATCAGGGTGCTGGAGAGATTCATTCGGGAACTCAAAAGCTTCAAGATGGTGCCGGAGAACTCTCTGAAGGACTAGAGGAGGGAACGAGCAAAGTCCCTTCACTGAATGAGGAAGATCAACGTCGTATTGCGAATGTGATGTCTCATCCTGTCAAGCTTAAAGAGACTTCCTTGGCCTCTGGTAGTACCTATGGTGAAGGCATGGGGCCGTTCTTTATTGTGTTGGCATTATGGATTGGTGCTTTGATGCTGGTTCAGACTTTGCGTCCAGAGAACACTCGAGCATTAGCGTCTTCTGCTCCGACGTTGCGTATTGCTATTGGCAGTTGGGGGCCTTTTGCTGTTCTTGGCGTATTGCAAACTCTTTTGTTGTTCTTGGCGGTACATTTTGGTCTTGGTTTCAAGATGGAGCATCCATGGCTTTTGTTGCTGTTCTTAACGTTTGTTTCTTGTGTTTATACCGCTGTGATTTATGGTTTTGTGGCGTTGCTATCTGCACCTGGTAAGTTGTTGGCGCTTGTGGTGCTTATTGTACAGTTGGTTACTGCTGGCGGTATGATGCCCTATGAAACGTTACCTATGTCTATTCGTTGGTTACATTCGTTCCTTCCGATGGGGTATGCTCTCAGCGGTACGCGCCGTCTAGCCTATGGAATTGATTATGGTGCGATTACAGGTGATGTACTTGTTCTCGCCGCATGGGGTGTTTTCGGTTTATTCTTAGGTTTTATTGGAACTTATAAGAATCGCACATGGAATTTGAAGAAACTTAATCCGGAGATTGCAGTTTAATGTCGGTGTCTCATACGCAAGATGAATCTGTCTCAGATTTTCAGTATCCTACCCCTGCGGTTGCTGCGGTAACGCGTCGTCCGGGGCGTACTAACCGTACACAGTTTAAGCTTTTTCAGGCGGCGCTAGAGATTATGAGCCAAAAGGGTGCTGAAGCGACGACGGTTGAAGAAGTAGCGCTTAAAGCTGGAGTCTCTAAAGGAACTGTTTATTATAATTTTGGTTCTAAAAAGACGATGATTGAGCAGCTCCTTCAATATGGTGCGCAACTTTTGAAGACTCGAGTGCAACAAGGCTCTCAGAAGTCTGACCCTCGTGAGGCGATGAGGGCTGGTATTAAGGAAGCTTTTGAATATTTGGCTGAGCACCCAGGGTTTGCCCGTTTGTGGATCACTGAAATTTGGCGTAGTAAAGAGCCTTGGTCTGAAGCGATTGTGAAGACTCGTCAGGATCTGGTGAGTGAATTAGAGAATATGGTGAGAGCGATTGGGACTCGTTACCCTGTGGATCATGCTCAAGACCCAGAAGCTGTCTCTATTTCTATTTTTGGGTCTATCTTTATGCTTGCGATGGACCGTGAGATTCATGCTGCCGAGCGTACCTCTGAGGACGCTACTCGTGCTGTGATGTTGACGGTTGATTCGTATATCGCGCATTAGAGCACTTTGGGCAGGGAGTTGCTTGAGATGAACTTTTCTGCTCAAAAGTTGAGAATGTTCGGTGTTAACGGGTAAACTTGCCACAGTTGGTGACGTGTCCGAGCGGCCGAAGGTGCAACACTCGAAATGTTGTGTACGGTAACCCCGTACCGAGGGTTCAAATCCCTCCGTCACCGCGTTGGAGAGCCTTTCTATACTGTAGTCCAGTGTAGAAAGGCTCTTTTTTTGATGTTTGTTTTCTGGGGTGTTGGTGATTATCTTTTTCACAGCCTGTGTTTTTCTGTGAGACAGCGGTACAGTTTTTGGCTGAAAATGGTAGCTTGAGAGTATGCGTTTAACCATTCTTGACCACCCTTTGGTCTCACATAAAATTTCTGTTCTTCGTGATAAGAACACCCCTTCTCCTATTTTCCGTCAGCTTGTTGAAGAGATTGTGACGCTTTTGGCGTATGAGGCGACTCGCACTATTCGTACTGAGGAGCGTGAAATCGTCACTCCTGTCACCTCTACGACAGGTAAGGTTTTGACTAAACCGCGCCCGTTGGTTGTTCCTATTTTGCGTGCTGGTTTGGGCATGTTAGAGGGTATGACTCGTTTGATTCCTACTGCTGAGGTTGGTTTCTTGGGTATGGCTCGCAATGAGCAGACTCTGGATATCGTGACTTATGCGGAGCGTTTGCCTGAAGATTTATCGGGACGTCAGGTGTATGTTCTTGATCCTATGCTTGCAACGGGTGGAACCTTGATTGAGTCTATTAAGTTTTTGCGTGCTCGCGGTGCGGAGCAAATTACGTGCTTGTGCATTATTGGTGCTCCCGAGGGTATTGCTGCTTTGCGTGATGGTATTGACGGGTTTGAGAACGTTGATTTGTTCTTGGCTGCTGAAGATGAGTGTCTCAACGATAAGGCGTATATTGTTCCTGGTCTTGGTGATGCTGGTGACCGTCTGTACGGTCTTGCTCAGTAGTCAGATATTGGACGGTCTGGCGTTTCGCTATTAAAAAATTTTTGACCTTTTAAATGGGGGTATAAGAGCTTCTTCTCTTATACCCCCATTTGCATACAAAATGCATAAATCATGTTGTTTAATATTTTGTGTAGTGCTTGAGTGTAATTTTTTGTGAGATTATTTTGGGTTGCTGAGGTGGTGTTTAGAGGCTCTTTTCTACACTCTTGGGATAAATGTGGGAAAGTGTTGGCATGAAGGAGTGCTCCCCGCTTTGTGGATGAGTTTTGGTGTTGTTGTGTTGGGATCACTCGGTGTTGGCGTGGCTTAGTGTGCCTATTTAGTACGTGTGCTTTGTTGTGAATCTTGGAAGAATGCGATGGTGGTGGGAGCTTTTTGTGAGGTGTGTGGTCTTGTGTGGTTTAGGCTGGGTGAGTTTGGGACTGGTTCTTGGTCTTGGTGCTAGTAGGGATGAAAAAGGAGAAAAGTTGAGGTTAGTCTTGACAAATCGCTAGTGCTACATGATGTTGTTGGTTGGTGTATATCGGACAAAAGTGTATGCCTTGAAAGTACAGGTTGTTTATGTATAAAAAATAATAGTTACGTATTTTTATGTACCAAAATATGAGAAAAAGAGAACCTGTATAGACAGCATTTTTTGAGATAATTCCCTCAACTGTCCAAAAAACAGAGGAATGTTACTTGATTTATCGACGAAATCATACAACGATAAAACGGTAAAGCGATCAAGAGCTTCATGTGTGGAAAAGCAGAAGATCCTGCACAAACCACCCAGATATACGCTCTTATCCCACCACAAGAAGACAGGTAAGAAGAATGTCCGGAGCACCTGGATACGTCCACATCTCTCAGCGGAACAGAGTATCAACTCAACGCACTGCGTCGAACCTATCTCAGGGACGTCACATGCCCAAACACCCCGCTAGCCTGCGTCCTATGACAACACATCATATTGACACCCCACCCGCAAAACTCAACCACCCCGAGAGTGAAGCACGTGGCTTTGTCATCTATGTCGGGCTCTCTGAAGAAACAGCAGCATCAAACGGGACATCACTTGTGCGTATCGTACAAGAACTACGCGACTATACCCGCGGTATCGTCCCAGAAGCTGACTCCTACGCGGCCGTCGCGCTAGCTCCATCCGGAGCAGAAGGAACAGACCTTGAAGTCGTGCGCAACGCCCTAGGTGACCCCACCGCTGTACACCACCAGCCCGAGCCTTTCTCATCTACACAATACTCATCCCAAGAACACAAACCTGCTCACTCCGTTGGTGTTCTTATCGACCTATCGCGTCGAGAAGTCTTTCTAGACGGTGAAGTCCTTAACCTCACCTACAAAGAATTTGAACTCTTGAACTACCTCGTTGAAAACGGTGCACGCACCGTCGGACGCGAAGAACTCCTCGCAAGCCTCTGGCGAGATGCCGAGGAAACACCTAATGAACGAACCATTGACGTCCATATTCGTCGCCTACGTTCAAAATTGGGGCGTCTTGCCAACACCGTACGTACGGTACGAGGGCAAGGGTACAGATTCTACGAGCACCCCGAAGTCGTTGTATGGGCAGCTCCCGAATACTCCATCTAAAAGCTAACGCATAGCAATAAACCCGTGTAGGCGTCTAGAAAATAGGCGCCTATACGGGTTTAATAGAGAAACACGAAAAACAAAAACTATGGCTGACACACCAACTCTTTCAATAACGTCTCTAGGAACAAGCCCAAAAACTATTGTCTTTCTGCATGGACTCATGGGACGTGGCAAAAATTTCACCGCAATTGCAAAGAACCTCGAACAAGACTTTACAATTCTGCTCATCGACCTTCCCAATCACGGAAACTCTCCATGGACAGAATCCTTCGACTATAACAACATGGCAGATAGCGTCGCACAAGCTATCTGCGCATACCACGGCGAACCCGCCCCCGTTGTTGATGTCGTTGGACATTCCATGGGAGGAAAGGTCGCAATGCTCTTAGCGTTAAGGCACCCAGAACTCGTGCGAAAGCTCGTAGTCTTAGATATCGCCCCTTCAGTATCTACCGGAAACTTTACCCATCTGCTGGGCTCTCTTCTGAAACTTCCTATCGAGGAACTCTCGACGAGAGCCGAAGCCCATAGAATGCTAACACCAGCAGTGCCAGACTCTAGCGTGCGAGGATTCTTACTTCAAAACCTCATTCGCACAGAAGAAGGATTCTCTTGGCAACCGAACTTACAAATGCTCTTTGAAAACCTGCCGAAAATTATGGGATGGCAAAACCCCAACCTTTCCTTCAACCGACCGGTGCTATGGATTGCAGGAGGGCGCTCCCCATATGTCACGTCAAAAGATACCCCTGTTATGAGGAGCCTCTTCCCACGCGTGCAAAAAGTTGTGTTTAAAAATGCTGGACACTGGGTGCACGCAGACCAGCCGGAAGAGACCGTGTACGCCCTCAAAAAGTTTCTAGCTCAAAGCTAGAGACCGGCTAAGATGGTGCTTATGGCTGAAGAACTTTCACAAAGACCAGATGACACACGAACCTTGATTATCATGCGTCATGCTGAAGCTGACTGGGGCATGGACGATTTCAACCGCCCCCTCACCTCTCGCGGGCACCTTCAAGCCCGAACCGCGGGCGAATGGCTGCACCATACAGGAACTCTTCCCGAAATGATCGTTTCTTCTGCTGCGTTGCGCACTCGGCAGACAACAACATGGGTATGTGAAGCTCTCGGAGAAAAAGCCCCAACAGCCTCCCTCGACGAGAGGCTCTATAACGCTCCAGCTCGTATGCTACGTCAGTGCATTGAGAATACCCCCGATTCTGTTCGCTCAATGATGTTAGTTGCTCACTTGCCAGGCGTACAAGATGCAGCAATGGATTTAATGAGCTCAACATCTGACTACGAATCACTCATGGATATTTCTTATGGTTTTCCACCCTCTTCGATTGCGGTCTTTGAGGTGGAGACTTCTTGGTCTGAACTATTAGATCACGATGCGCGACTAGTTTCTTTTAGAACTTTCTAAGTTTTGAGGAGAACATAAAAATCCCTGGGCACTTTTACCTGAAAGCGCCCAGGGATTTTTTATGTGGCGGAGACGGGGGGATTTGAACCCCCGGTCGAGTTTAACCCCGACCCTTCATTAGCAGTGAAGTCCATTCGGCCGCTCTGGCACGTCTCCAACACCGTATCGTGTTTAGCCCGTCAACATCTGACTCAACCGCAATACAGCATTCACCATACTAGCTGTTTTGTGGGGTGTGGTCAAATAATTCTGTTGTCAGAGTCAGCCGTTCTTCAAACCAAAAGAAAAACCGCGTCTCTCACTCATGAGAAACACGGTTTTACGTGGCGGATGGTAAGGGATTTGAACCCTTGAGACGGGGTTACCGCCTACTGGTTTTCAAGACCAGCTCCTTCGGCCGCTCGGACAACCATCCGTAGAAGAATCTACCAGAGAACTCATGAGAATACAAAACAGTGCGGCGACAATGTGTCAGAAAACATAAAATATTAGATGAATAATAAATACACCTTCGTCAAAACCTGCCCCTCTCTAGGTGATTTTTCAATTTTCTTAACGTAGTGTTGCGTTTGACATAGTGTCAGCAAATTAATTTAGGGTAACCTAAGAAAAGGAAGTAGATGAAAAAGGGGGAGAACGTGAGCCTCAAAGACTTCTTACAAGGACGCCGTAACGACGCAGAACTCGGCCAAGGAATCTGGAGACGCGCACACGACCGCTTCAACCGTGGAATCGACAGATTCCACCAAATCCTCGAAAAACTACCAGACGACGGAACCCTCGAACTCGTCGTTCCAGAAGCAAACGCCCTCGCAGACCTACTACCACGCGTACGAACAATCGCAGCCCGCGCCCAACAACTAGCGCCCAGCAACAGCACCGACATCCCCGCATCACCCAGTGGCATCTACTCAGAACTTCACCGGTGCCTCTCACGAGCCGGAAACTCCGTCGCACTATGCGCAGAGGCCCTTGCCATGGTACGTTGCGCCGGAAGCTGCGAATTCCAATGCAACCGACAAGAAATCGTCATGCGACGTGTAGAAACAGTGCGAGAACACATTGAACGTGCAGAAGAACTCCTGCAACAAGCACACTACGAAACAACACAACGACACAACGAATACGCACAACAAAAAATTAGTGCATCCGCCTAAACACTGCCAGTACTCATCAAAGACCCCATAAACGTCTAAACTAAAAACGATGAGCAACACCCCACAACACCCCACCAACCCACGACGCAAATACATACTCCTCACCCTCGCCGCCCTCACCGTTGCTCTTAGCGCCGGAATCATCGGTGTGCTCCTGACCGAATTCCTCCACCTCATCGAAAACCTCATCAGCAAAACTCAACAGGTGCCCCACCTAACACCTATAATGATGGCAACCGCCGGCGCCATCAGCGGAATCTGCTGGTGGAAACTACGCCAAAAAAACCTACCTAGCACCCAAGACATCATCACCACACGCGCGCAACACTACCCCTTCACCAGAACAACCATTGACGCCTTCACACAAGTATTCCTCGTCGGCGCAGGCGCATCCATCGGCAGAGAAGCCGCCCCTCGACAACTTGCAGCAACCATCGCCCACCGCCTCTACCACCCACAACACTTCACCCCAGAAGAACGCAACTTTCTTACCGCCGCCGCCTGCGGTGCAGCACTCGGGGCAGTCTACAACACCCCATACGCTGGAGCCGCTTACACCATCAGCATCGTTTCCCCCACCAAAAAATGGAGCAAAATCCTCGCCGCTCTAACGATCAGTTATCTTGCAGTCCTCATCCCTAGAGCCATCTACGGTGCCGCACCCTACTACCAACTACCAACATACAAACTCGAATATTCCAGCTGGATATGGGTGATTGGAGCCATCCTTATCGGCGCAATACTTGGCACAACCTTTCGTATTATTAGCCAAAACATCATCCAAAAAATACGCAAAGAACACCCCCGCCACTGGTGGAAACTACCTGCACAACTATGCTCACTCATGCTCCTCACCGCAGCCATCGCCACCTACCAGCCAAATATTCTAGGAAACGGTGTCCTCATCATTGAACAAGGACTCCACCACAACATCACCCTCAGTAGTTTCCTCATCCTCGCCATCACCAAACCGCTACTCACACTTCTGAGCCTACGAGCTGGTGCCGCCGGCGGAACCCTCACACCCGCGTTAGCTACTGGCGCAAGCATCGGTGCCTATATCGCGCTCGCATCCAGAACACCCGAACAACTACCGGTCTTCATGCTCCTTGGTGCGACATCATTATTATCTGCTAGCGAGGCCTCCGCACTTTTTGGGGCACTATTTACCATAGAACTCACCCACGCACCGATAGAGTTATGGGCGCCGCTCCTCATGTGCTCTATCGGCGCTGAATACCTCGGAAAAATACTCAACCGGCACATACAACACAACACGTGGCTCAACCCGCCACATTAGTAGCCATTAATGTGGCTACAGAGTAGAGAAGAAAAACCTCTGAGCTGTGGTTTCATGGATACGGTACGACAAATAACACCGCCTTCATCGACCCAAACTTAAAGGAAACAATGAACCGCTACGCCCATATCGACGCTATGAGAGCTTTTGCCGTCCTACTCGTCGTATTCTCCCATGCAGGCCTAAGCTTTGTACCCGGCGGTTCTGGGGTTACCATTTTCTTCGTCATCTCTGGCTTCATCATCACATTCTTACTTCTGAGAGAGCGAGAACAAACCGGAGGATTTGACGTCAACGGATTCTACATGCGACGTCTCATCAAAATCTTCCCACCTATGCTCCTAGCGTTAATTATCCCCACACTGATTTATATGAGCCTTGGCGGAAAAATCGATATCATCGACTTCCTCGGACAAATATTCTTCTTCTTCAACTGGCGTTACCTAGACTCACAGGTAACAGTTCTACCCGGTTCTGTTGTGACCTGGAGCCTATCTATTGAAGAACAGTTCTACCTTGTCTTTGCACTCATCTGGCTCTTCGCCGTGAAAAGCAAACACTACAAAAAAATTGTGGCAGGCATTGCCTCAACCGCTATCGTCTACTCCATCTGCTCCCGCATATATTTAAGCCTTCACCACGCCACCGGTGACCGTATCTACTTTGGTACAGGAACTCGAGTTGAGGCCATCGCACTAGGAACGCTAGTTGCACTATGGTTCTTTACCTACCGCAATACTCCAGCAGTTCAAGGTCGCCCTGTTGTTGGCACTCGATTCCGAAATACGCGAAGAATCCGTGACGGTAGAACTGTTCCTCTCATGGGGCGTAACACAATCGTGATTCTTGCCGTGCTTCTATATCTTGTGTCTCTGCTCATTCGCGATGAGTTCTTCCGCCAAACAATTCGCTACACCATTCAAGCTATTGCCGCAGCCATGATGATTCTATGGGGGCAAGTTGCTATTCGTGAAAAACTTGGTGATCAGCTCATGCACATCTTACGGTGGAAAGGGCTACAACTCTTAGGGTTAGCAAGCTACAGCATCTACATCTCTCACGACGTTCTTTACCATTTTCTTGAGCCACACCTTGGAATGCTTCCCCGTCCAGTCTTAGTGTTAACACTCGTAGCAAGCGGTCTAACTCTTGGCATCCTGATGTATAGGTGCATTGAAGTTCCCGCGTTACGGTATAAAGATCGGCATTTTGCGTCCGTACACGCAAAAGCTAGACAGCAAAGCTCATAAGAGAAAAATCTACAGCTAAGAATATTTGCCAAGAAAAATGGGCAGAACCTTCCCTTGCGAAGATTCTGCCCATTAACATCTCTAACCCTTATTTTTGTAAAGGTACCTGTCGGATGAAAAAGCTGAGAACAAAGCTCAACAATACCGCTGGTATAGAGAACAAGAAAATAGGAGGCATCGCCGTAGAAAATGCTTCAGCAATGAGCTGTTGAGCAGTCTCTGGCAAAGACGCCAAAACCTGTGGAGTAAGCGAACTGAGCTGTTGAGCGTTGAGAGACTGCGCTGCCATCTGAACAGAATGTTGTTGTGTAAAGGCCGTGAGATTACCAATAAATAAAGACCCTGAAACAGCAATTCCTAGAGAAGCCCCTAATTGTCGGATAAATGTTGTTGTAGAAGTTCCTGCCCCGATATCACGTGGAGGAACACTATTTTGAACAACCAGCAGAGTATTCTGCAAGGTAAAACCGATACCAACACAAATCACGACCATCAACACCGATAACCACAGGTACGATGTGTGCTGGTCGATAACGCTAAACCCAAGAAGTCCCAGAATAATCAAAGCTGGCCCAGCAACAAGATACAACTTATAGTTTCCTGTAGCAGAAATTAGACGACCTGAAATAACTGTGGCGGCAACTTGAGCAAAAGTCATAGGAAGAATCATCAGACCAGCAACAGTTGCAGAAACACCCCACACCATTTGGAAAAATGTCGGAAGGTACGCGCCCACGCTCATCATCGCAGCAGAGACACCGACTCCCATGAAAACGCAAACCCACACATTAGGGTCTTTGAGAATACCTAAAGGAATCAATGGTTCTTTAACGCGTAACTCCACCGCAATAAAGAGAGCAACACTGACTACCGCTAAGGCGATGAGAGCCATGATTTGTGGAGACCCCCAAGGGTACACGGTTCCGCCCCAGCTCGACACCAGAATAAGCGATGATGAACCAAGAACCATCAGAATAATACCGAGATAGTCGATACGTGGCGGCGTAGCGTGTTTTGGTGTACCAAGATGCAAAAATTTGAGGATAAAGAACAACGCAAGAGCACCTAATGGAAGATTCACGTAGAAGACCCAACGCCAGCTCAGCGCATCAGTTAGGAAACCACCTAATAAAGGACCGGCAACAGACGCAATACCAAAAGCTGCCCCAATAAGGCCCATATAGCGTCCACGGTCACGTGGCGCTAACACATCGGCAAGAATAGCTGTTGCACCTGTAAAAATGCCGCCACCACCGATGCCTTGAACAGCGCGGAAAAGAATAAGCTGCCACATAGACCCTGCCACACCACAGAGTACTGAACCGACGAGAAAAACCACTGCCGAAAATAGAAAGAGAGTTTTTCGTCCGTAAAGGTCACCTAACTTACCGTAAATGGGTAAGGTAATGGTCGAAGAAATCATATATGCCGTGATAACCCACGAAATATGCTCTAATCCGTTTAAATCACCAACAATAGTGGGCAATGCGGTAGCAACAATGGTCTGATCTAGCGCAGCTAAAAGAACCGTTAACAACAGTCCAATAAGAATCATGCGTAGCTCACGAGAACCGGGAACAAGCCACGAAGAACTACCGTGTATATCAGGTGATGCAGGTGAAGGCACTAAAACTCCTAAGTATTCAGAGGCCGAGGCTACGACCTATTCACTCTACTCCGAGGTTCTATAAAACACCTTATGATGTAAGGAATCTTAAATGTGATGTTTTAACTATTTTTAGAGGATATGACAAGGGTTATTGATTTTCGATAAAGCTGCCCTCAGAGCGTCATAGTTCTAGGAGTCTTGAGGACTATATCTATACACTGGAGATGAACAATATTATCGGCTCATTAGGAGTACAGTTCTCATGCCACATTTTCACCGCAATGAACGTGCTGCATCGTTACCTGCTCGTCTTTCTCGCAGCTGGTTACTTGTTTCGGCAGCTTCTTCTGAAGAATATATTGCGAACGCTCTAGAGTCAGAATCAGATTCCATCCTCATCGACCTTGAAGATGGCACGCCTGAAAATCTCAAAGACGAATCTCGTGAAAAAATTGTTGAACTGCTCAATGGTGAAGTTAGCACTTGGGTCAGAATCAATGGGATGAGAACAGAACATTGGAAAAAAGATGTTCAAGCACTCAGCAACGTTAAGGGGTTGCGAGGAGTCATGCTGGCAGAAACCGAGCACCCTGATGAAGTGACTCGAACTGCGATGATGATGCCAGCTGGTACACCGGTTATTGCATTGGTTGAGTCTGCTTTAGGTATGGTGAACGTGGTAGATATCGCGCGCGCACCGGGGACGTTCCGTCTAGCCTTCGGAGTGGGCGATTTTCGTCGAGACACAGGCGTTTCGGATGACCCTATCGCCTTATCATATGCGCGTTCTCAACTTGTTTTAGCGTCGCGTGTTGGTGGTTTGCCTGGGCCTATTGATGGGCCTTCATTAGGTAAACACGGTGGTTCGTTGATGAGTGATTGTGCGGTAACATCGAGTCACGGCATGACTGGAAAATTGTTGCTTGATCCTCAGCAGGCAGAAACTATTAATATTGCGCTTGCTCCCAGTGAAGAAGAAATTCAATGGGCGCGCGAAATGTTAGCCGAATCAACAAATGGTGCAGTTCCTAAGGATGGTTCATATCTTCCACGTTTGGCTCGTGCACGTAAAGTCTCTGAACTGGCGAAAACTTACGGATTGTGGCGTAACTAGCGTTTCGATTAGTCTGCAGTGTGCCGGTCGTCTGAGTATCCGAGGAGGTACGCAAAAGAGACGGCTGTAGCAATTGTGAGGATTACTGCGCCTGTAAGAGATGAGTCCGTGGGGAAAAGAGACCGGTAGAAGAACCAGAAACCTGCTGATGGTATGAGTAAGACGATGAGGAGCAGGATAAAACCGCGCGAATAACGGAACCCTGTTCGGTGTCGATCAAATGTGAAATGCTCCCGTTGCATGAGAGAGTTTTCCTCCAAAATGAGAAAATTTTAAAAGCGAGTGTACTAATACAATAACGCTTTATAGTTGCTGTATCTAGAGGTACACAAAGCAAACATATATTTTCTTAGGAAAGCATTAAAGAGTGGTCCAAGAGCCCTGCTAGATACATCTTAATGAACAGTTCAATGAAAAGAGAAAAACCCGTTAACTGAAACAGCGCCTTTACCATGACGATGGCAAAAGCGCTGAATCTTGAGCCCCCAGTCGGATTTGAACCGACGACCTTTTCTTTACGAGGGAAATGCTCTACCCCTGAGCTATGGAGGCCTAGTCCACCCTAAAGCGAACGAAAAACACTGTACCAGAACACCTGTTCTTACGCCAGTTCACAGCAAATATTTTGTGTCTCATGACGGTGCGTGCTCAAGAAACACCAACACACTATGGTTTTCTAGTAATAGCACCATCATAGAATCGGAGAAACAACTATGAACATAAATACCCCTTACACCCGACGTACCCTCCTTGGCGCCAGCACTCTTACTGCTGCAACACTTCTACTGACCGCCTGTGGTTCAGATACCTCTACCGCATCTTACAGCAACACCAAAGCCGTAGATACGGGCGTACGAGACGATAACGGATACCACCTCAACACCGTTCTCAACGACAAACCAACCGTCACACTCTTCACCGACTACCAGTGCCCCTACTGCAAAAAAGCTGACCCCGCCTACCTTGAAGCAGCAGGAGAGCTTGACGGTATCCTCAACGTCACCGTTCAAAACTTTCCACTACCTATGCACCGTTTCGCCATCTCTGCGGCACGCGCAATGATTTGTGCACAAAACCAGAAGAAATATATCCCTTTCTCCGAAAAGGTCTTTTCTGAACAAAAGACGTGGGGCGAATCTGAGAATGAAGAAGCCGCCTACCAAAAATTTGCTGACTACGCCAAAGAACTAGACTTTGACATGGCTCAGTTCAAAACTGACTATTCTGCTACCGGAACAGAAGACATCATCAAAGCGTCCTTTGAACAAGGCAAAAAATTTGGAGTACGCGGAACACCAAGCTTTGTGCTAGATGGAAAAGTCCTTGAAGACGTCAACTCATCAACCAGTGCAGCCGATATGGTCAAAGAATTTAAAAAAGCGGCTGGAATCTCTGAATAACACAGAACCTGATAATAGAACGCACCATGAAAATAGCTTTAGCTCAGATACGTTCAACACCGAACGTCTTTGAAAACCTCACAATAGTTCGAGACTACGCTGAACAAGCTCAACAACAAGGTGCCCAGTTGGTGGTCTTCCCCGAAGCAACAATGTTTCCCTTTGGGGAAGACCTCTACACCCAAACTCATCGTCACTACCACCAATGGGAACAAACTCTAAGCGAATTTGCTCAAGACATCGGTATCCACATTATTGCTGGCGGATTTGCACCTGAACCCTCTGAGGCTCACCGTGTTTACAATCAACTGAGTTGCGCATTTTCCCTAGACAAAATAGACAAGACAGCTGAGTCTGAAAAACTGCAATATTATCGAAAAATACACGTATACGATGCCCTAGGGTACCGTGAATCTGCACATATCATTGCCGGTAAAGAACCAGTTCTCATCACTATCGATGGGGTCTGTCTCGGGTTAAGCACCTGCTATGACGTACGTTTCCCCGAGCTCTACCAGTATTTAGCAGATGCTGGTGCACAGTGTATGGTCATTTCTGCATCATGGGCAGGTGGACCACATAAACGCGAACAATGGCAGACACTGACCAGCGCTCGTGCTCTTGATACCGGCTCATATGTTATTGCTGTAGACCAAGCATTATCACCGACACCGAACTCCGGCATACCTTCCGGCATCGGCTATTCTCGTGCCATAGCACCTTATGGAGAAATCCTTTGTGAACTAGGTGAAGTTTCCGCCTTAGCTATCGTAGATATTGACCTGACACAGGTGGAGCGCACTCGAGAGAGCCTTCCCCTGCTCCAACAACGCCAGCTCAAAACGGTTTCTACAACGGTGTGATATGAGGCCTTTTTCTTCAGCGCATCTGCTCGCCACTTGCCCCAAGTGGTAGCATATTTTTCCTAAGACTATCGGGGGAGAACTATCTTTATGGGCGAACACTCACACCATTCTCATCAGGGACATCAGCACTCTCATTCTTCGACAAACCCTCGTAAACTTTTAGCCGTTGCCGCTATCGCATGGGGTCTTTGTGTCGCTCAGCTTTTTGGTTCTTTTCTCACCGGCTCTTTGGCTCTTCTTTTGGACACCGTACACGTACTAACTGATGCATTAGGTGTGACGGTTGCTCTGATTGCTTCACGGCTTGCTCTACGGCCTTCCACACACCGTCGCACGTGGGGTTGGAAACGTGTTGAAGTTATTTCTGCAATGTTCCAAGCCTCGATTCTGTTGGGGGTTGGCGCCTTCGTCATTGTTGAAGCGGTACATCGGTTTTTCTCTCCAGAACCTATAGCGAGCGCTGACGTACTAATTTTTGGTGTTATTGGTCTTGTTGGAAACCTCGTGATGATTGCTATTTTGGTTGGTGGTGATCATCAGAACTTTAATATGCGGGCTGCTTTCTTAGAGGTTATTAATGACGCTCTGGGGTCTGTTGCTGTTATTGTGTCGGCGGTGGTAATGAGCACAACTAGGTGGTACGGTGCAGATGCTGTTGTTGCCTTATGTATCGGGGTGTTGATTGTTCCTCGAACGCTGTTGCTTCTTCGTGATACGCTTGATGTTCTTTTGGAATCGACTCCTCGTAATCTTAACCTTCAAGAGTTACAAAAACATTTAGAATCTCAAGAGCATGTTGTTGCGGTGCATGATTTGCATGTTTCTCAGATTTCTTCTGATTTACCGGTTTTGACGGCGCATATTATTTTAGAGGACGAATGTTTTACCTCGGGGCATAGTGTTGAAATTTTGCGTCATTTACAGGACTGTGTAGCCGAACATTTTGATGTTAGTATCGAACATTCTACTTTTCAGTTAGAGCCAGAATCTTTTGGTTCTGGCCAACATTATCGAAATCTGCCTTAAGGACTCTTGGTGGCTCATCCTTCTCTTCGCCTGTCAACGTCGGGGCTTATGGCTCGTATTATTCCTGATGAGATGAATCAAGGCTCATATATTTTGTGTCTTGGGTCTGCAGAACAGTCTCACGTTAATATGCTGTCGCCAGAGACTATTTTTTATGAGTATCTTCGTCGTATTGGCAATGTGATTGATGCGCTTGCTGTTGCGGGGGAGCCATTGCGTATTGCCCATTTGGGTGCTGGTGCGTTGACTCTTGTGCGTTATGTTCAAGCGACTCGTCCGGGTTCTATTCAGGTTGCTGTTGATATTGAACGAGAATTGGTTGAATTTGTGACGGCTCATCTTCCATTACCGTTGGGTACACAATGTCAGTCTGTTGTTGCTGATGCTCGTGAGGTATTAGGTGATATACCACGGCTATTAGATAGCCCAGCAGGTGCAGATGCTATGGTGCTTGATATTTTCTCGGGGTGGGATGCTCCTGAACACCTTCGACAGAGGGAATTTTATGAATTAGCTCAACGTGCTTTGAGTGATGATGGGGTTCTTTTAGTTAATGTTGGTGATGATCCTGGTTTGAGTTTCTTTGCTTCTCAAGCTCAACATATGTTAGAGGTCTTTGAGCATGTGTGGTGTTTGTGTGAACGTTCGATGTTGGCAGGGAAACAGGCCGGAAACCTGATTTTAGTGGGTAGCCGTCATGTTTTAGATGAGTCGATGAGAACATTTTTAGAGGGTGTAGGGCCTCACCCCGGTGTTGTTTTAGATACGTGGCAGGTTGCTGATTTTGTGAAGAGCCTATGAGGTTTTTCTTCTTTTGCGGAGGGCGACGTTTGCCCCGACAACTTTTGAGCGGGAGCTGATGGTGATGCCGATACTTGCGATGACAAGCAAAATAATTGCGACCCAACGGTAAAGTCCCGTATGTTGTGCAAGTAGTATCCAGCCGGCGATAGCGGCAATAGCTGGTTCTAGACTGAGCAGGATGCTAAAAGTGTTTTGGGGTATTCTGCGAAGAGCTGCAAACTCAAAGGTTGCTGGGACTAGTGACGAGAATAGTGCGGTTGCTAAAGCAAAGAGTAGAAGTTTGATATCGCTAAAGACGATGGTGGCACCGGCTGCCCCTAACGGTAATAATGTGAGTGCTGCGATAAAGAGCCCTACAGCTAGGCCTGAAGCCCCTTGGATGACGGAACCTAAACGGGTGCTCGTGATAACGTAGGCTGCCCAGAAACCACCGGCTATTAGAGCATAAAGAACACCTAATAGGTCGATATTTGAAGAGTCGTTGAGGGCGTCTACCCCGAGGATGATGAGGCCTATTGCGGCAAGGAGCGCCCACAGGAAATCGATGAGTCGTCGGGAGAGGGCGATAGCTAAGATGAGCGGACCCACAAATTCAATTGCGACAGCTAATCCGAGGGGAATGCGGGCTATTGCCTGATAGAAGAACCCGTTCATGAGGCCTAATGAGATGCCGAAGAGGATGGTAGCTTTCCACTGGTGTGTGTTCCATACTCTGAGGTTGGGGCGTATAAAGGCTAAAACGATGAGTGAGGCGAAGCCTAGACGCAAGAGGCTCACACCCCATGCTCCGATGTGGGGGAAGAGGTGAACGGCGAAGGCTGAGCCGAATTGTAGTGAGAAGCAGGAACCTAAGACGAGCCATACTCCAACGGTGTGTGCAGAGGGGCGTATCGTACGTAGCGGTAATGTAGACAAATTTACTTTCTTTTCGGCAGGTGGTAGTTGGGGAGGTCGTTGTTGCGGTTATGGGGTGTAACAGCAGAATAGTTATTTTAGCGTTAAGTTTTCGGTTCAGAAGAACCTTGTAATTACAAAAAATATATGGGCTGACAGGGTGTTTATGCGGTTTTTGAGCAGAATAAAACATTCTGGGGTGTCGTTCAGATGACTGCTAGGGTCTAATAGGCGTTTTTAAGCTGAAAAATAGTAGCTAAGGTGGTTTACTAAAAACATGTTTGATTCTATGAAGAACCCTTTTGATACTGACGGTAAACCAAAACCGGCGTTGACGAAAAGTCTTGATACTATTTTGAGGATTCAACGTCCTTTAGTGGTGTCGATGGTGATGCGAATTCGTGAACGTCATCCTGAAGAGTCACCGGCTCAGATTGCAAAACGCCTGGAGACTATTTATCTACGTGATATCACCATCGGTGGTGGTGCTGTAGGTGCTTCAGCTTTTATTCCCGGTGTGGGAACTGCAACCTCCGTGGGGCTATCAGCTCTAGCGGTAGGAGGCTATCTTGAACGTACCGCCTTGTACGTACAAGCGTTAGCGGAACTTCACGGCGTACACGTTGAAAACCCTGAAGCTGCACGCGCTATGGTCATGGGCATCATGCTAGGTGATGATGGCGCTGTTCTCATGAGTACTTTGATGTCGCAAACCGGTAAAGCCGCCGGTATCTCTAATAAGTGGGGGCTCATGATGGGTAAAGAATCTACTAAGTTCTTCAGCGTAGAACGCACTATCCGCAATATGTTTGTGAAACGGTTCTTGACCCGTCAATCAGGTGCTCTTTTGGGGCGCGCCTTACCTTTTGGTATTGGTGCTGTTGTTGGCGGCGGAGCTAACTTGGCGTTAGGACGTAAAGTCGTTGAAGCAGCTCATGAAGCGTTTGGTGAGGCTCCACCGATGTTCCCTGCTTCGCTCTCTTTTGCAGAGCGAGCACCACGTTTTGAAGATTCTGTTCAGGCTCAACAACAGGCGCAGAAAGATTCTTCAATCATTCAGGGAGAAATTGCAGAATAATTCTCGGGTAGGTCGTATCGCTTCATAGATATAGCTGAGGGTTGCACACCTCATAACGAGGTGTGCAACCCTCAGCCGTTGATACCATTATTTTTAGTTGCTACGGTTCATAAACTGTACGAGGTCGGGCGCAATACCGGTGTACAGTGCGGGGGTGAGCTGGGATAGGCGTTTCTGGGCCTGCGCACTTAACCCTAATGAGGCAACAAATTCTTGGAGGCGTTGAGCGTCAACACGTTGTCCGCGGGTGAGCTCTTTGAGGCGTTCATACGGATTCTCCATTCCTTCAACACCCGCGATTGCTTCGGCACGCATGACCATTTGGATGGCCTCAGCAAGCACCTTCCAGTTCTGGTCAAGGTCTTGAGCCATCACATCATCGGCAACATCTAGACGTTTGAGTCCTTTGACGACGTTAGACATTGCTAGAACAGAATGGCCAAAGGCAATACCGATATTACGTTGTGAGGATGAGTCAGTGAGGTCTCGTTGCCAGCGTGATTGAATCAATGTGGCGCTGAGCGTGCCAAGAAGCGCATTCGCAATTTCAAGGTTCGCTTCAGCATTTTCAAAGCGAATGGGATTGACCTTATGCGGCATAGTTGAAGAACCTGTTGCTCCGGCAACAGGAATCTGACGGAAGAAACCGATAGAGATATAGTTCCAGATATCGGTGCAGAGGTTGTGTAGCACCTGATTGAACCGTGACATGGCATGGTATAGCTCTGCTTGCCAATCATGGTTTTCAATTTGGGTCGTGAGCGGGTTCCAGCTTAGCCCTAATGAGCTGACAAATTCTTCAGAGATTTTTAGCCATGGGACGTCAGGGGCTGCAACGATATGTGCCGAGAACGTACCTGTTGCACCGTTGATTTTGCCGAGAAACTGCACTTCTTTGACGGCGTTAAGATGGCGGTTAAGACGGTAGGCGAAGACTGCTAATTCTTTACCTACGGTACTTGGTGTCGCTGGCTGTCCATGGGTTCGGCTCAACATGGGAGTATGAGCGGAATCTTCTGCCATGGTGCGAAGTTGTGTGATGAGTTCTTCAGCTTGTGGAATCCATACGTGGTGTACGGCGTCTTTAATACCTAGAGCGTAGGAAAGGTTATTGATGTCTTCTGAGGTACACCCAAAATGTACGAGCGGAGTTAGATGTTCTAACCCGATAGCTGCTAAGCGGCGACCAATAAAATATTCCACTGCTTTAACATCGTGGACGGTCGTTGCTTCAATTTCCGCTAGTTCGTTAATATCCTCAGGAGAGAACTCGGTGACAATGCTACGCAATGCGAGCTCTTGTTCTTCGGTGAGGGGTGAAAGCCCCGGAAGCACACTCTTTTTGCAGAGGTAGATGAACCACTCTATTTCGACGTGGATACGGTCACGGTTAAGAGCCGCTTCTGAGAGGTAATCGACGAGAGGCTCTGTTACCGCCTTATAACGGCCATCCAGTGGGCCTAACGCGATAGCTGAGCCAGTGAGGCTACGTCGTCCATTGGGTAGAGTCATGCAAAGATCAGGTTGAGACATACTTCTATTCTGTCATGTGATATGCCGGTTGTGGTTGAGATAACTCAGAAAAGCTTAAAAGCTCAGGCGCTATTGCGTCATACTCAAGAAACTTTGTACCTCATACCTGTGGAAAATACGATACGATGCACCCTTTCCTCAAGATTATCCACAATTCTTCCCCTCAACGTCTTCTGCTCTAACCATTCATCTAACGTATCTCTAGAACAACTACACCGGAGAACAGCCTGTTTGAGGAAACCACCCACCTATGGAAGAACAACACCTTTTATTTTTTGCACAACAACAAGGCTTCGGCACATCCAGAAGTACCCCTATCGCTGAAGGACTCTCTCAGCTTGCCCATCACATACGAGAACAAACACAAGAACTTGCACAACGACTCAACGAACAAGAAGAGAAACAACGACAGATTCAACGCACCCTCCACCTGAAAACACAGATGGAATGGGACTCTCTCGCATCTAAAAACTTTTACCGGCTCATCGAAGAGGAAGAACACTCACAACAGTATCTAGAACATCAACTTCATGAAAAACGTCAAAACCTCATCCAAGCTGGTGAAGAATTAGCACAACAAGCAGAACATCTCAGTGCCCTAGTAACTACTGCCGGTATCGCAGTAGATCACGCCATCATCCAAGCACACCGGTACAGTGACGCTGCAACGGTAGGTGCTGAAATCCTCTACACACAGAGCGTTAGAAACACTCAATCAGCTTTAGAATCTCTCCTTCACCACCCATTGATGAATTTCCTGCCTACCTACTCGTAGAAAGCCCCCATCATGACGTCTTCTCTTATAAGGTTGAAAGAATCTCACACTACAGTGATGAGAAATATCAGAGAAGGGCACACCACCCTTCTGCGAGTAGATACGACAAGCCTTCAAGAATACTCAACACACCTACGCCGCACGCACGAAATAAATCAACAGGTTGCGCAAGAACTGAGCATCATATCTGCTGATGTGATGAAGCTACTTGCCCTACATCCTCAAGGTTTTTCTCTGGGCACAGAAATCCTAGAACTATCTCAGTGCAGCACACAGCGCGCCAGCGAACAGCTAGACCTTGCCGTTCGTCTCGAACAAACAAGTATCGCCTACGAACAAGCTGATTACATTGCTACGGAGCTTTTACGCACCTGCCAAACCCAACTACCGGCAGCCATGTATTGGATGGGCTCACTCTTTAGCTCAGGCGGTCCACTTGCTCAGGCAACAACGCTGATGCCCGTTGCTGGTCCAATCACGAGTTTCTTAGGACAACGAATTTTCTTCGGTATGGGGTATTGGGGAGACTACCTATATAACGGTGAAGAATACGCAAACCGTCGTCGAGCAGAAAAAATGAAGCTTTACGGTATCAGCTCCCTCAGCAGAACTGCCACAGAATATGTTGAAGATAAACTCCACCGTGGAGGATACCTTCGAGCACTCAACATCTCAGGAATACAAACATACAAATCAGCTGATTCTGCAACCTTCGAACACATAGAACAGCAACTTGTTATTCCTCAAAGCCCCGCTGATTATGCACATAATTTTGAGACAATATCCTCTGGCGTCAACACCATCGACGAACTCCAACACCAACAAGGAATCAACGTCGAATACGACGGTGTTTTCCTCCAACATATTTATGATTCGTCCGAACAGCTCTCAGGTGTTATCGCCTACGTCCCTGGAACAGATACTGACGGCATCACCCTACACGGGGCACCTATCGGAATTGCTAGTAACCTCAGCTCCGTCACCGACTCACCAGAGACACCAATGGAAGAAAGTTCTGCCGGACTACAACTACTAGACACCGCCCTAGAACAAGCAAACCTACCAGCAGATACACCCATCTACTTAGCCGGGTTCAGCCAAGGCGGAGCCATTGCCGCAGTTGCATCAACACATCAACAATTCCGCAAAAAACATAATGTGCAAGGAGTCTACTTGCAAGGTGCCCCCATTGGCTCCCTCCCCTTAGCTACAGATATTCCCATACACGTTCTTACCGACCAAAACGACGGCGTTACGTCCCTCCAAGGCACCTCCCTGAACACCACACGTACCCCAAATATCTCAACATTAGAAACCCATTACAGAGAAACTCCTACCGGTACTCAAGAGACCAAAGAACGTGCCCAAAAAATTCGAGAAGCAACACAACTATGGGGGAACCACCCCGTATGGCAAGGAAGCACCTCATATTTTGCTGGAATGATAAGCCGCCATGCCCCCACCGAACACGGATACCGCCAATACCGTATCAGCACAGAAAACTACCCACTAGCACACCAACCCCTGCCCATGATGAAAAACTTTTCACGAAACCAGCATAAAACCAAGCTATCTGTCGTTGCCGGCTCCACCCTTCCACGAAACCTTAGCAAATCAGCAGTACTTGCCCACGACCTACGAACAGGAATCCATGTGGGAGCACATTTTGCCTCATCTATCGCACAGAATCTCCCTGGAGAAGCCGGAAAAGTTGCAAACACCTCCCAAAAAATAGAAGACATCAGCAACGACTATCTCACACCAGAAGAAAACCCCTTCAACGAACACTGGTATGACTACCAGCCTGCAAAAAGATAAGAAAACCTACTCTCTCTACCTCATACCCTCGTAAAGGAACCAAGCTCAAGGTGTAAAAGAAAAACAGAAAGAACTACACTCGAAACTATGAATAATCCTTCTTGCGATCACCAACCACAACTGCCCACCCCGCGAGCAGTATTCTCCCAACTGCCTCAATACTCTGCTGGTAAAGCTCCACAACCGGTACCGGGACTTGAACAATATAAACTTTCTTCTAACGAGAACCCACTCGGCCCCGTACCAGAAGTGGCGCATATCCTTGAGAACTTCACTCAAGTTCACCGATACCCTGATCCTCTCTGTACCTCATTACGTCATGCGCTCGCAGAAGAACACGGTATATCTGCCGAAGACATCGTGACTGGCGCTGGCAGTCTCGGTGCGCTAAACCAGATTCTTGCAACGTTTGCTGGAACATCTGCTGACGGTAGTGCAGATGAAGTCATCTATGCGTGGCGTTCTTTTGAGGCATACCCTATTTGTGTTGGGTTAGCTGGTGCGAAGAGCGTTAAAGTTCCTCTGACTGCTGAGGGGGCACATGATTTAGAGGCGATGGTCGAAGCTATTACCGATAAAACTCGCGTCATCCTCGTCTGCACACCGAACAACCCTACTGGGCCATCTGTTACAGAACATCAGCTCCGTTCCTTCTTAGATCGGGTACCTTCACATATCGTTGTGGTCATCGACGAAGCCTACTTTGAGTTCTGTGAGGCCTCGCCGGTTATGGCGGGAGAAGAACCTCCGGTCAACGGGCTATCGGTTTATCCTGATTATCCAAACGTTATTATTTTGCGGACATTCTCAAAAGCTCAAGGACTTGCCGGTTTACGCGTCGGATACTCCATTTCTCATCCTCAGCTAACACAGTATTTGAGAGTTGCAGCAACACCTTTTGCGGTAACAAGTATTGCTGAACAAGCTGCAATTGCCTCTATCGAACACCGTGATGTGGTGATGCAAAGAGTCCGTCATCTTGTTGCTGAACGTGAACGTGTTGTGCGGGCATTACAAGAACTAGGATGGTGGATTCCTACGACTCGAGCTAATTTTATGTGGCTTAATCTTGGTGAAAATACTGCAGATTTTACGCAAAGAGCTGAATCACATGCTCTTTCGGTGCGTGCTTTCGCTCAAGAAGGGGTTCGTGTCTCTATCGGAGAGGACGAAGCAAACGATCGCTTCATTGCGCTCTGCCAATCTGTCGAATATGCACCTCAGCGCCCAGAAGGGACGCACTTTTAAGCTTCTTTAAGGAGGGGTAAAAAGTGTTGGGTGGGAGCGCTCTGAACACCCAAGAAAATGCTTATTTGTACTGGTGAGACCGCTTTAATAAGGACACGCAGAACGTCAAGTATTCAGAGTATTCCCACCAAAGAGGAATAGGGTATAAGGAGGTAACACCCACTAATCTGTACGAAGGCGGAACGATGGTAGAACGTCACCATAGTACGAGCAATATTCCACCGTTAATCCAATTGATGGATGACTCAGCTCAGCTAAGCCCACATGAAGTGTTCAGCGAGTATGTCAAAGACATCGGAGTAGAACAGTTCCAAGAGTTCTACCGTCAAATGGTGATTGTTCGTCGTTTTGACGATGAAGCGACCGCGTTACAACGCCAAGGTCAGCTATCCCTCTGGGTCCCTAGTCGAGGACAAGAAGCCGCCCAAGTCGCATCGGGGTTTGCGCTGAGTCCTGAAGATTATGTGGTCCCCTCCTATAGAGAACACGCATTAGCCTTTTCTCGAGGTGTACCTCTTGAACAGTTAATGCCCTTTTTCCGTGGTTCTGGAACCTGCGGTTGGGATATTAAAAAACACCGTTTTCACCCCTACACTGTTGTGCTCGCAGCGCAAGTTCCTCAGGCGGTCGGTTATGCAATGAGTATGAAACGAGCGTGCTCATCAGGAGAGTATTCTTCTCAACCAGTAGTTGCCGTATATTTTGGTGATGGCTCCTCTACTGAAGGTGACGTTCATGAATCAATGGTTTTTGCAGCCTCCTATGACGCTCCCGTATTATTCTTCGTGCAAAATAACCGTTGGGCTATATCTGTTCCTTTTGAAACGCAATCGCGTGTACCAATCGCAACACGAGCTCAAGGGTATGGTTTTGAAGGGCTACGCGTAGACGGCAACGATGTATTAGCTGTTGTGGCAGCAACTCGTTACGCTCTCGAAAAAATTCGGGCAGGAGAAGGCCCCGTCTTGATTGAGGCAGAGACCTACCGTTTAGGTGCGCATACAACAGCTGACGACCCCACAAAATACCGTGAAGAACAAGAACTCCAAGAATATTCAGCCTTAGACCCGCTCCTACGTCTAGAAAAATATCTACGAGACCATTATGCGGTGAGCGACTCTTTCTTCGAACAGGTACAGCAGGAAGCGTCGATGATAGCTCAACAAGTACGAGAATATACGCTCAACTCTGAACCAGAAGACTTTGAGAAAAACTTCGATAACGTCTATGCACAACCGCATACACAAACAGAAACAGATAGAGCGTTCTACCGCGAATACTTAGAAGGCTTTGAGGACGAGGACTAACAATATGACTTACGAAAATTTAGCGTTATCTAAAGCGATTACTCGTGCCTTATCCGATGAGATGTCAGCCTGTGAAGACGTAATCGTCTTAGGTGAAGATGTTGGAAAACTTGGGGGAGTGTTCCGTGTCACCGATGGTCTTTATCAAGAATTTGGGCCACAACGGGTATTAGATACACCCTTGGGAGAATCTGGAATTATCGGTACTTCTATTGGTATGGCCATGAGCGGGTTACGCCCTGTGCCAGAGATTCAATTTGATGGTTTTGTTTTTCCTGCGTTTAACCAGATAACAACTCAGCTTGCTAAGATTCGTACTCGCTCTACTGGTCAGTTGAGTGCCCCTGTGACTATTCGTTTACCCTATGGTGGTGCAGTGGGTGCTATCGAACATCATTCAGAATCTCCAGAAGCCTATTTTGCTCATACACCAGGGTTACGTGTTGTGGTCCCATCCTCTTCACACGATGCCTATTGGATGCTGCGAAAAAGTATTCAACATCCTGATCCCGTAATCTTTATGGAACCTAAACGCCGTTATTGGCTCAAAGGTGATGTTGATTTTTCTGCAGATGATTATGACCCGTTTCAAGCAGCGGTAGTTCGCGAAGGCACAGACCTGACACTCGTTACTTATGGTGCTCTTGTTCCAGTTGCTTTAGCCGCAGCTGAAGCAGCCGTAGAAGATGGGCATGATATTGAAGTTATTGACCTACGTTCTATTTCTCCACTGGATATTGGTACTGTGGCAGATTCTGTGAACAAGACGGGGCGTGCTGTTATTGTCCAAGAAGCTAGCACCTTTGTGTCAGTATCTTCAGAATTGAGTGCTGCTGTGACGGAACAATGCTTTTATTCGTTGGAAGCACCTGTGCTACGTGTGGGTGGTTTTCATATGCCGTATCCAGTGCCGAGAGCTGAAGAAGAATTTTTGCCCGGTATTGACCGTATTCTTGACGCTATTGACCGTTCATTCTCGTATTAGAACCATCTCCCTCAGACGAAAGGACACGAACTATGTCTCAGGTATTTAGACTTCCCGATGTGGGAGAGGGCCTTACTGAAGCAGAGATTCTTCTATGGAAAGTTTCCTGTGGAGATACTGTTGCGATTAATGATGTGTTGGTCGAAGTAGAAACCGCTAAATCGGTGGTGGAACTTTCATCCCCTTATGCGGGTGTCGTGAGTGAACTTCATGCGCAGGAGGGACAGACCCTTGAAGTTGGTGCTGCACTGGCTACTATATCTTCTTCTGAAGCGGGATCTGTTAACCTGAGGCAAGAGAATGATGAACTGACGGAATCGAACAATACTCAGAGCAATAATTCTGGGCAGGGAACTCTTGTCGGTTCTGGTCCTAAAGCTGACCCTGTAAAACGTCGTGCTCGTAAACGCCGTGTAGCAGATGGGGTGAAACATCAGCCTGCGTTATCTACTCAGCCTCAAGTATCTGATGATTCGGTTCAGGAAGATTCTCACGAACGACGTTTTTCGAGGGCGTCGTTGAGCGCCTTGACAGAAAAGGCGAGTGCTTTGTGGGAAGAAGGGCTTAAACGTCTTCCTGTGTCAGAGAAGGAACCGGTTGCTCATCAGCCGGTGGGTTCTATTCCTCGTCCGCAAATGTTGGCAAAACCTCCTGTCCGTAAAGCTGCACAGGATATGGGAGTGAATCTTGCTGATGTTGTTCCTACTGGAAATCATGGTCAGGTGACTAAGAGTGATTTATTAAATTATGTGGCTCATCTGCGTGAAAAAGATTCGACAACGGAGCAAGTTTTCCCTGAGTCTTTTTGGATACCGCAGGGCTCTGGTGGCGACCGTATTGAACGCATTAAAGTGCGTGGTGTTCGTAAAGCTACTGCTAAGGCTATGGTGAAGTCTGCCTTTACGTCACCTCATGTTTCTATTTTTGTGGATGTGGATGCTACTCGCACCATGGAGTTTGTGAAACGTCTTAAAACCTCAGAGCAGTTTGCAGGGGTTAAAGTGACGCCCCTGCTAATTTTAGCGAAGGCTGTCATTTGGGCAGCGGCTCGTAATCCTCAGGTGAATGCGACGTGGACTGATCAAGAGATTCTTATTAAGCATTTTATGAATCTAGGGATTGCTGCAGCGACTCCTCGTGGTTTGATGGTTCCTAATATTAAGGATGCTCAGGAGCTTTCATTGAAAGAGCTTGCCGTAGCACTCCATGAGTTAACGGTTCGTGCACGTGAGGGTAAGACTCAGCCGAGTGAGATGGCTCAGGGGACGATGACCATTACGAATATTGGTGCTTTGGGTATTGATACGGGAACTCCGATTATTAATCCGGGAGAAGTTGCCATTATTGCTTTTGGCACGATTAAGCAAAAGCCGTGGGTGGTTGATGGTGAGGTGATTCCTCGTTGGGTGACGACTCTTGGCGGGTCTTTTGATCATCGTGTGGTTGATGGTGATTTATCTGCTCGTTTTATGGCGGATGTTGCTGCCATCTTGGAAGAGCCAGCTTTGCTCTTGGAATAGTCAGAGGTCGATATTTTTAATATTTAGGGAGAGTTTCTTCTCAACGTAAGGCCCGCAGGTACGAGAACCTGCGGGCCTTACGTCAAGGCGGTGTATTACCAGCCTTATATTCTGGATTCTCTGCGGTACTCATGATGAGTGCGAACTACCCAGAATGACAAGTGTTCTTATATGAGTTGTTGAGATGTTCTCCCCCAAGAACTGTCTCAACTTTTTGAAAGATTCTTCAATCTTCGTTGATAAGAACCTGGTGTTACACCTTGTATGTTGAATATTTTCTGGGTCCGTCCCCCAACATTCCCAGAGAATTTTAGATACTGGTACCTCCCGACGAGGTTGCCACTTCTCTCAACATAAAAATAATTATTGCAAAAAGTCTGAGAAATGTATGTCCCTAAACTTGTTTACTTTACAGTGCAGATAAGCCTACAAAATATGCTCTTGACGTTGTTCACTCTACGTTGAGAAAAGATATCGTATGTTATTTCACCATGCAGGTCTCAAAAACCACCCAAATGAAATCTTTTGAGAAGAATAATTTGAAGAAAAAATTATTAGAACCGAATCACTTCGCCGGTTCCTTGCATAATCTCAATAGCTGAGGGGCTTTCGTCATCTTCGTGATTGCCATCATGAACAATCATGACAGCAACCTTGTCGCTGGCAGGGAAAGCGCGGATAGTAATAGTTCCGCCCGTTGCATTGTTCAATAAATCAATTGCACATTCTGTTAAAGAGGTTTCAACAGCTTCTGGAAGTGAACAGCCTCGTTCATCGAGAATGTCGACTTTGGCTCCTCGACGCCGAGCTTTTAGAGCAGCATTAAGGATGGGACGGTTGGCGATATACCGACCGCGAATGGTATCTCTCAGCTGTGCCTCGGTAAAACGAAAGTCATCAATTTCTTCAGCAGTGATGGGTGCATCGTTATAGGCGATACGATGCAACATCTCTTCGGTTAACGTACGTACTTCTTGGACTCGTTGAGCCGCAATATTACTGATATTTTGTTCTTGAGCGTTATTAGATTGCAAACGCTTAATCATCCGTATCGTCTTACGGACGGCAACGTCAAAAGTAGAAATGTGTTGGCGGAAGATGAACGCTGCCCACAATAAAAATATGGGAATAAAGAACTCTGCCAGAATGGTGAGCGTTGAGGTAAAAATATTTTGATGCCATTTGACGACCAATAAAGCCGAGACAATATAGAGCGTTATAGCAGTACGTGTGCAATCTCGAAGCACTAGAATAACGCACGTAATCAGAGTGACAGAAACTGGCCAGAGTAACCAGAAAGGCCGTAGGTTATGCGGCAAGTCGTTAAGCGCTAATTGTACGATAAGCATCGAAACGAATGTGATGATGGGCATAAGAACCAGTGGGAGTTTGATGCTCTTCTGTGTAGGGAAGAGTAACAAAATCATGTTCAATACGATGCAGGCGATAAGAGGTATGTCATTGCCGAGGGGAATAGCCTCTAATGATAGATGCCATGTAAGGTATCCCAGAAAGAGGAGTACAAAAATTGCTAGTGAGATGATACGGAAGAGTGACGTACTATAGTACTTTTTAAAATTGATAGTACCATAGTATTTTTTGCTGAAAAGGTTGTAGATATTATTCATCTACATCACTTGGCCATTGAATCGTGACGGTCGTACCCCTATGGTGTGCTGACTCAATAGTGGTGCTTCCTCCCACTTCTTCCATCGAACGAATCATTGATACTCGCACCCCGAGGCGGCGTATATCAAGATTTTTGAGGTTAAAACCTTGTCCTTTATCGCTGACTGTGCAGTAAATATAGGCCCTTTCCTTGGCGCCACGGGTTTTAGAATTTTTAGGTCGGCGTAGCTCTGTGCGAATACTAATAAATGTTGTTCGAGTTCCAGAATGTCGTGCACTATTAGAGACGGCTTCGGTAACTGCATGGGTAAAAGCGCGTGCTGCTTGGTTTGTGATAGTACTGTTAGGATTCGCTCGAGGGAAGGTCTGCCGTTTTTCGGGGACGAAACGTAAACGAGCATTCCACGGATACACGCCAGTTGCAATTTGTTCTGTGAGCTCTTGGAACGTAATAGAGTTTTCTGGGTCAGTTTTATAGGATTCTTCTTCCAGAACTCTAATTGCTCGACGGGCGAGGGTACGCGTTCTATCTGCTACTGGGCCAGCCATTCGACTCGCGTCGAGTAGAGCCGCCATCACATTATCGTGGACGAGCTTATCGAATTCTTGGAGACCTTTTGACTGATCTTTTGATTGGTTGAGCAGAAGTCTCAAAGAGACTGCATCAGAATATACATAGTCTACTCGGCGTGCAAACTCTTTGATATATGAGAAAAATACGCCAAGGATAAGTGCCATAATAGTGAAAGTGACGGTTCGCCCGAGGGCTTCGTCCAACTGAAATTCGCCTGTTGCTCGATAGGAGGCAAAGATGAGCCCTCCAAATAGCGCTATTGAGAGACCTACGACGTTATAGATAACAGTTCGGATATTCCCTAGGCAGATCGGTGTAATCAGCCCATAAAGACCAAGAAAGCGGCACCATGGCATGAGCGCAGTATTTGTTTCGGAGGTGACCGCTAATGGCCATGTCAGGTATGCAGCATAAGCAATCAATAACGCTGGTACAAGCGCTATATTCGGTGACTCATCTTTGCGTACTCCTAAATACATCAGAAGTGCAGCGTGCAACAGTATGACGAAGGCAAAGATAATATGCCAAAATGCGAAGTCAATAATATGGTGGCTAGGTATTGCAAGACCTTGCACCAGTAAAGCTACTGTTAACGCCGCAAAAAATACTTCAAAAGTATATGTAGTTGCGATGTCGTAGTTAGCTCCGGATTTTTGCCGCTGTGACGCTTCCCCAGAGAATAAGGCCCGGAGTGAAAAACCTTGTTGCAGGGAACGTGAAAGGTCTTTTGTAGCTCCAGTTCTGAGTTGATTCAACCTATTTCCTATAGTGGGGGCTACGACGTCTATTAGTGCAGAAAACAGTATAACAGTTATACGTTGTGCTGTTCACCCGGTTAGAAGTAACGTTCTGCGCTACTAATATCTTCCATCGTATCGACGAGCCCGTCTTCAATAGCGCGGATTCTGAGGTCAATCTTTGTGGGTGCAGGGCGACCTACTCGCGCATATTTCTCACGAATACGGTCGATATTAGTTTTGACTGCAGACTGTTTGATGCCCATGCGTCGAGCTACTTGTACCTGAGCGAATCCTGATGCATAGAGGCGCAGAGTTTCTTGCTCTCGAGGAGAAAGGTTCGCGCGTGAGAACTCGTGGTCTCCGTCGATAGCAGCAGCGAGTTCTTTCGTAACAACAGCTTTACCATCTGCAATATTTTTTGCTTCAGCTAGTGCATGTTCTAGAGGCTCAGATTTGCGAACGAGTCCAAGCGCCCCAGATTTAAGCGCTTCACGAATGAGCGCGGGGTTCTCTCCGATAGAGAAAATGAGGACTTTGACTCCGGCTTGACGCAATAATTCCACATTTTCGCTAGGACGTGAACGGTCTTGGAGGGACAAATCTAAAAGTACGACATCGCAGTCTCGTTTGATTTTTCCAAGGTCTGCAGTGCTGGGGTTGCGGGGGTTGCGCCCTAACGCCACTAATAAGTCATTGACAGTAGGGGAAGCTGCTACAAGCTCAACTGCTTCCGCTTTTTCTGCCACCGCACGCATGCCTTCGCGTACGACTTCATGGTCGTCGACAATTGCTACTCGTGTAAGAGTCATTTTTTCCCCGTTAGATACTATGGTTCCCTGCCAACTCACGCAATGGCGTGGAATATGGATTCAGTTCACCTCAATGATCATTAAAATATATGAATTATTTTATGGTCTTGTGTGCCAAAACTAGGTTTGGCTAGACGTAGTAATATCTTACAACTTTAGTTAATAAGACGCGCTAAATTTTATACTTCACAAGCATAATAAAAATTTTAATCTCTTATGTTACGTTGTTGTTCACGAATCACCCGTTTGCTGTATCCCAGCCCGAAGAAAGAGCCTATCAACGAACCGATAAAAATACAGGCCGTAGACCCGACACATAACAAGAACCCATACGGAAAATTCTCTGCAAGTAATAATGTCAATGTCGGAACATGTAGTGGTTGAGACAGTACCGGAATAAAAGAGACAATAACCGTTGCAACGACGAAAAGACCGTGCCAAAGCATAATGCCCAAAGACTGTTTAAACGGGCTAACTCGAGTAAGACGCGTTGCCGTATAACCAGCAAAACCAAAAGCAAAACTATAGAGCAAAGCGGTGCTCACAACCCATAATTGAATATGACTCATGGTGCTTTCAGAAGCGGTTAGCATCGCGCGAATTGCATTTGTGTGCTCTGAACCATATGAGGACGTTACTCCAAAACGCTCTCCTGCGATGGATACCGCAACATCATAGAAGTTAAGAAGAAAACCAAAAATAGTGTAACCAACAATCCAGCCCAAAAAACACGGCAGTAATTGCATCTGCATCAGGCGTTCCGGCATACCTGTCTTCGGGTGAATACCATGACGTTCTTGAGGTCGAGAACCCAAAGATTCTGAAGATCTCATGTGGGAAGAAGCTGGCTGACGTTGATGGCTCAACGGAATAGTCGGAGCTTTCTCCACATAATTTTCGTATCCTTGTTGATGGTAATTTTCGGGGCCACCGCTCATCACCTGAGTGGGAGCATCAGAGGAAGAATAACTTATTCCCTGCGGGTTATGAGTGCTAAAAGGGCGGGTCGGCGCATCGTCATAAGAGAACACCTCGGTAGGGGCGTCCTCATAGGTGTTGGGGTATTTTTCGTTGTATGAGGGGATGACGCGAGTAGCATCTTCACGTTCCGAATAAGGAACCTGACCTGTGGGGTGGTTGCGTGAACTGCGATGTGTGCTCATATCTTACGCCTTGGAGCTTGTTGGAAATGGGTGTGTTGTTAAAATCTAAGGTTCATATAGTTTTAGCTGTTAAAGAACACTGTGATTGCAATGATGACGACCCCGATGAGGATAGCAATAGCCCCACCAATCAACATTCTTTTGGTGATATGACGGATGAGCTCGCTGAATTCTTCTTCGGTAATAGGTGGAAGTTTTTTAGCCATATAGCTAAGTATGTCAGTGAACCGCAACAAATGGTACAAAGACTACCCGAGGAAAGAAAGATGAGGTATCTCTCTTCACTGTTACTACCCTCATAGAGTTGCGCTTCTACCATGGTTTTCGTGGCACAATCGTAGGTATGCAAAAAGCTGATAACACTGCTCAAAATGATTTTCCGTTAGCTCATCGTCCCTGGTATAAGAACTATTGTCCTGGCGTATCTCGCGACTTAGATCTTCCTGATACTTCTCTGAGTCACCTAATGGAAAAAGCAGTGCGTGAGGTTCCTCAAAAGGTTGCTCTACAATTTTTTGGGGCTACAACAACTTATGCAGAATTAGGTGAACAGATTCGTTGTGTTGCGGAGGGGCTTCGCCTTGCCGGCGTGAACCAAGGAGACAGAGTCGCTCTCATTCTTCCAAACTGCCCCCAACATATCGTTGCTTTTTATGCGGTCATGCGTTTAGGCGCTGTCGTGGTAGAACACAACCCGTTGTATACTTCTGCGGAGCTGCGCCACATGTTCGAAGACCATCGGGCAAAAGTGGCTATTGTGTGGGATAAAGCAGCAGCTAATGTGACTGATCTTCCATCTGATGTGCGCCCTCACCTCATTTATTCAGTGAACATGGTAGAAGCGATGCCTCTGCACATGAGAGCTGCACTCAAACTTCCAGTGAAGACTGCTCGTGCTTCGCGCGCAAAACTTACAGCGCCAGCTCGTGGCACAACACCGTGGAAAACACTCCTTAAAAATTCTCCTATTGACCCTTCACATCACCGTCCTACCGCCGATGACTTAGCACTTTTGCTGTACACTTCAGGAACTACTGGGCAGCCCAAAGGCGTTATGCTCACTCATCGTAACTGTGAAGCAAACGCGCGCATGGGAGAAGAATGGATTCAACCAGGGGATGATGAAGTCATCTACTCGGTACTTCCCCTCTTCCATGCCTATGGGATGACTCTTGGTCTGACCATTGCGGTAGTATGTCAGGCTCGTTTGGTTATTTTTCCAACGGTTGACATTGATTTGATTCTCAAAGCAATGAAGAAAGTTATGCCAACTATTCTTCCTGCTGTTCCTCCGGTCTATCGCCGTTTGCTTGATCGCGCCAAAGAACAAAACTTCTCCTTAGAGGGAATTCGTTACGCCGTATCTGGTGCGATGAACCTACCAAAAGAACTTGTTGCTGAATGGGAAGAACAATCCGGAGGATACCTTATTGAGGGGTACGGGCTAACAGAATGTGCTCCTTTGGTAACGTGCAATGCCCTCAACGATACGCGCAGAGCAGGATCTATCGGTGTGCCATTCCCTGGTGTGGATGTTCGCGTCGTAGACCCAGAAACATTAGAGGATGTTGCCCTCGGTGAAGAAGGGGAACTGTGGGTGAGAGGCCCGCAACGTTTTCGCGGGTATTGGAAGCGTGAAGAAGCGACCATGAAAGCCATTACTTCTGACGGGTGGTTGCGTACCGGAGATATTGTGACTTTTGATGAAGACTATTACTTGTATGTGGTAGATCGTATTAAAGAAGTCATTATTACGGGAGGCTTTAACGTTTCACCGACTGAAGTTGAGGTCGCTTTACGTCAGCATGATTCGGTTCAAGACGCTGCTGTTGTCGGTCTACCTCGAGCTGGTGGCGGTGAGATGGTTGTTGCCGCAGTAGTTCCGACGGACGGCTATGCCGTAGAGGAAAATGAGCTACGTGAACATTGCTATGGTCTGGTGACTCGCTATAAAGTGCCACGCAGAATCTTTGAAGTTGATGATTTGCCACGTTCAATGCTGGGTAAGACCTTGCGTCGTGAAGTGCGCAAGAAGTTGCAGGAAAAATACGGAGAACAGTAATATTACGTTTTATGACATTGTTGCGCTTCTTTTCGTTAAAACCACAAAAAACGACCTCGTAACGTAACGAGTTCGCACCCACCGCCTGACCATGTTTGAATGATAACTACCTCCTCTCCAAACGAGGAAGGACACCACTTGATTAGCGGTAGAGCTACCAGAAGGTTCTGCTCAAAAAGTGGTTGCACACCAAATACACATCAACAACAGAAAGATTCATAGCCGTGAAGAAATTTGTTGCCACTTTGGCTCTCCTACCGCTAGCTTTCGGGCTCTCTGCATGCGGTTCAACTCAAACCTCAGCAGAAGACAATAAAATCACCATCGGCGTTGTCGGTGCAGACCCCGTCAACGAAAAACTCAAAGAAGTAGCTGCCGATAAAGGCATCGACATCGAATACAAAGAGTTCACCGACTACACCCAGCCCAACCCCGCACTACACAACGGTGACATCGACCTCAACTGGTTCCAACACATCGCGTACCTCTCAAACTATAACGTTGAAGCAAATGACAACCTCCAAATTGTCGGACCCACCGTTATCTACCCCATGGCTCTCTTCTCTAAGAAGCACACCTCTGTAGCCGACATTCCTCAGGGCGCAGAAATTGCTATCCCTAACGACACCGTTAACGAAGCTCGAGCACTACTTCTTCTCAAGAAGAACAACCTCGTCACCTTCACCGGAAATGACATAAAAAGCCCCTCCGTTGACGACATCGACACTGCACAGTCAAAGGTTAAAGTTACCCCTGTTGACGCCGCGCAAACAGTGCTCTCCCTCGAATCTGTTGACGCATCAGTCATCAACAACGACTTCATCCGCGACGCAAAGCTCAACCCCAAAGACGCTTTAGCTCAAGATGACCCAGCCGATGACTCCGCGAAGCCTTATGTCAACCTTTTTGTTGCTCAAGCAGATGACGCTGACAACGAAAAATACAAAGAAATTGTTGAACTCTTCCACACCCCAGAAGTTCAGGCAGTCGTCCAAGAAGACACTGAAGGAACTGCCGTAGAAGTAAACACCGACGTCAAAGACCTTCGTGAAGCACTCAAGAAAGCAGAAGACGAGAAACGTCAAAGCTAATCTTCCTCACATAAGTAAAGCGGTAGCTGATTTTTATGGCAGTCTTAAGAACTTACCAAGATTGCAATATCAGTTACCGCTTTGCCTTGTATAGAGCACAGCTAGAGATGAACACCAGCCCGAAAGCATCAGTATGAGTACCGCAGTACAGCAGGAGAACCCTACACCCATGGTCGTTCTCGACGGCGTATCAAAACAATTTACCGTCGGAAAGAACACCGTTACCGCCGTCAATAACGTTTCACTAGAGATTATGCGCGGAGAAATCTTCGCTATCATCGGATACTCCGGCGCCGGAAAATCAACCCTTGTCCGACTTATCAACGGATTAGAAACCGTCACCTCTGGAACCCTCAGCGTTGACGGATTCACCATCTCTGGGAAAAAAGAATCTGAAATTCGTGTTGCTCGACATAACATCGGCATGATTTTCCAACAATTTAACCTGATGAACTCCCGAACGGTTGCAGCAAACGTCGAATTTCCCCTCAAAATTGCTGGATGGGATAAAGCAAAACGCCGTGAGAGAGTCGAACAAATGCTGGAATTTGTGGGACTCAGCGACAAAGCGAAAAACTACCCCGACCAACTTTCCGGCGGGCAAAAACAGCGTGTAGGCATTGCGCGTGCGCTCGCAACATCACCCTCTCTCTTATTAGCAGACGAATCAACCTCTGCACTAGATCCAGAGACCACCCACGAAGTACTTGCTCTTCTCAAAAAAGTTAATGAAGAACTCGGTATCACCGTCGTTGTCATCACACACGAGATGGATGTTGTTTCGACCATCGCCGACCGTGTTGCTGTCATGGAAAAAGGTGCCGTTGTAGAACTCGGTAACGTCTATGACGTTTTCTCAAACCCCCGCACAGATGTCGCTCGACGTTTTGTCGCCACCACCGTCAAACAAACCCCACGTGGCAATTACGCTAAAAAACTATGCAAACAACATCGCGGATACCTTATTAACATCGAAATCACTGAAGGAAACTACGGCATCGGTAAGGTTCTTTCGAACCTCAGCGCACGCGGTGTGCAATTTAACTTTGTTCAAGGTGGCATGGAAACCCTACAAGGTAAAAGCTACGGAAATCTAACCCTCGAACTCATCGGGGACGTTACAAGTATTGATGCGGTTGTTGCAGAACTCGCTACCGTCACTGCTGTAAGAGAGGTTCGCTAAAATATGAGCACTTTGACATCTGCTAGTGGCACCCTGCTTGCCGCCAACGACGTGGACTGGGAGAAATTCCTCCCACAAAAACTCTTTCCCGCCTTGTTCGATACCATCTACATGGTCTCTATTACGATGATTATCGCTGGTTTTGTAGGGCTGGTCATTGGTGCCTTACTCTACACCACACGACAAGGGAATATTCTGGCAAATCGACCAGTCAATATCTTATTGAACGTCATCGTTAATATTGTTCGCCCTATCCCTTTTATCGTCCTTCTTGCGGCGTTAGGACCATTGACCTCCGTGGTCGTAGGGACTCGTCTTGGCGTCAACGCTGCAATTTTCTCGATGTGCTTTGCCGCATCATTCGCCATTGCTCGTATCGTTGAACAAAACATGGTCTCTATCGACCCTGGTGTGATTGAAGCGGCTCGTGCGATGGGCGCATCCAAGATGCGTATTCTTTTCACCGTCATGGTGCCAGAAGCACTTGGCCCTCTCATCCTTGGATACACCTTCTTAGTCATCGGTGTGGTTGATATGTCTGCAATGGCTGGTTACATCGGTGGTGGCGGTCTTGGTAAAGTCGCTTTGGTCGACGGTTACCAGCGTTTCAACGATGCAATTACTTGGGCAGTCGTTGCCATTATTATCATTTTGGTTCAGCTCATTCAGCTTGTCGGTAACACGTTAGCTCGTAAAGTGATGCGCCGATAAGGTTTGTTAAAGAGAAGGGGTGGGGTGAAACTCTTAAAGAGTTTCACCCCACCCCTTCTACCGTGTTCAGTATTTTTGTTATCGTCCACTAATCCATGATGAATCGTAGAAATCTTCGTCGTCATGGCGTTTTTTATCTTTTGCAAGATCTTGAGCTAGACGTTGTTGCGCGTAATCGGTGGGGCGAATAATGCTTTCATCATCGTCGACAGGGGTATAAACCGATAAGAAGTTAATACCGTAGATAAGTGCTGCAACCAGAAGAAAGAGCAATGAAAGCTCATTCCATAGGACAACGTGGCTTCGAGTAAGAGCAATCTCTTCATGCTCAAAAATCTTCGGAATGATGCTCATACTTGCTATGGCGCACAGCACCCCAAGAACTGCTAGAACATGGGCGATACGAAACCACCGTTTATGGCGTCGATGAATGTTCAACGTACGATAGCCGTCGCCAAGGAGCCTGATATAACGGCGTCTTGCCATCATCAAAATAGTGGTACCAACACCGAAGATGATGATTCCAGCAACTGTGACCACCAAATGTGAGCTGATAAGACCCAATGTGGTGCTTAACAACCCAATGAGAATGACCGTGAAGCTCAGCCCCGAGACCATTCGCATTTTTGCGTTGAGCAGTCTTTGCTCTGATACAACGGTGTCGGTATCTTCTGGTGTTTGCGGCATCTCCCAGAACTCGCGGTAATACTCGAGTTCTTCTTCATCCATCTGGTCAAAACGAAGACCGTACTTCCCGTTGTTCTCCGAATGGTTAGAGGTTGGGGTGGTGCTCACGGTATAGCTCTATCCATCGCTTAATTTGGGTGAGGAACTTTTCGTCACGGAAGCTATCGAAATGCCCCTGAGCTGCTGGAGCATGCTCAATATCTTGGGTGTACACCATGGTAACGGTTCCAGCTGTTTGAGCCGCACGTGTTCCCGTTGCAGAATCTTCAAAGGTGAGGGTGTCTGCAGGGTTTCCGCCGAGGCGACGGATAGCTTCTAAATACATATCGGGCGCTGGTTTAGGTTGAGCAACCGCATCTGAACCAACCCATGTTTGAAGGTACTGGCTATATTGGTGGTGATTGACTTTGTAGGTCAATAATTCTTGACTGCTATTGGAAGCTACCGCAACCGGCATGACTTCAGCTAGTAATGCCATGACTTCTCGAGCTCCTGGTATGAGCTGAACTCCATCACGAATCACATCGTGTTCTACACTCATCAAGTGGTGCAGAATTTTCTGGTAGTGTTCTTCTGCTGCTGTTTCGGTGGCGTCGTTGGGTAGTGTCTTATCTGCGAGGGTGCGGGCAACCGCGGGAGCTGCCGCCCCGACTAATTGCCGTTCAATATCGGGAGTTAGCTCTGTTCCGTACTCTTTGAAAATTTGTTTTTGGACGGCATTCCAGCTGCGTTCAGAATCGATGAGTATTCCATCACAATCGAAGACGGCACACGTAGGAAACCATGCGGGGTCAACAGAATGAGTAAACATAGCTTCATTGTTTCATATTCATGAAGTTGGTGGAAGATACACCAAGAACTGTGCCTTATCTCTATACTTCAAACTCTTCGCTTCGTCTAAGAGTTTGAGATAATAAGAGGCATGGGTTCTTTATCTTCTGATTTTTCTGCTCGCATGGTATTGATTCGTCACGGGCAAACAGCGTGGAATGTTGAGCGCCGTTTTCAAGGCCGTAGCGATATTCCGTTGAATGATACAGGCCGAGGGCAGGCCCAAGAAGCAGCTAAAAATCTGATGGTCTACCAGCAACAGATACGTGAACACACTCCTGAGTTTGCTTGGGAACTAATCGTCACTTCTCCGCTTTCGCGTGCTTATGAGACAGGAAAAATCATTGGTGAGCATCTAAACCTAGATATTTCTGGTACGCATGAAGGACTTCAAGAACGCTCCTTCGGTGCTGCGGAAGGGCTCGTCGCAACGGACTATCATTGGCGTGATATTCAAGAGCAATTCTCCGATGTTGAGCCTCTCTCTGAGATGATTCAGCGCGGTATTAACGCTCTTAAAGAGATTGTCGCTGAGCACCCTAACTGCCATATTATTGTGGTGGCTCATGGTCTATGGATTGCTCAAATTATGACAGCGTTGACTGGTGAAGAACACGGTATCCCCGAGAATGCGTCGGTGACTGAACTTCCACTTCACATCCTTGAGTCTTATCAAGGCTAGAATTGTTCCCACTAACATTTGAAGGAAAATATATGCCTGATGTAGAGCCTCTTCTGACGGGTTCTTTGCTAATGATTCGTCATGGGCAAACAGACTGGAATAAAAAAGGCCTTATGCAAGGCTCTACTGATATTGAGTTGAACGAGGTAGGACGTGAACAAGCTCTCTATACTGCTCAGAAACTAGCTCAGGAGGGCATTTGTTGTGATGTGATAGTGTCTTCTCCTTTGTCTCGGGCGTTTGAGACAGCTCAAATTGTTGGCAACTATTTGGGTGTGGAGGTTTCGAGAACGTATGAGGGCCTCGTTGAACGCCATTATGGGGAGGCTGAAGGGCAAGACATTTCTTTGGAAGCTCGCCGTGAACCAGATGTCTTTTATCAAGGAGTCGAATCAGAACGTTCAGTGTACGTTCGCGGTATCAAAACTTTACGTCAGATTGTCTCAGACTATCCTGGACAACATATTATTGCGGTCTCTCACGGCTCATTGATTCGTCGTGTGCTCAGTGCTTCTCGAGGAGAAGAATGGAAAGAAGCCGTACCTAATGCTCAGGCTCTGGAGATTCCTCTTGCTGGCTTATTCCGTTGGGCGGAAGAGAATGAGCCTCTTCTGGTGGGTAAACCATAGGATATTTGAGTACGAGGTTTTGATGTTTGTTCCATCTGCACAGCGGCTGTTATACCGTGCAGCTCAGCTAAGTTTTGGGCTATATCTTCTGGCGTTGGGTTTTATCGTCCTTTGGCCAAGACATATTGATGATAATAGTGGCGGTTTATGGCTGGCTGAGTTCTTAGCGCATTCGCATGAGGCGGGATGGTTGCCGTCTTGGTTTACGTATTCGACCGTGGAATGGTTGAGTAACGTTATTTTATTTGTGCCAGGAGGCTTTCTAGGTACTTTACTCATTCGGCGACGATACCGTTCTTACGTGCCGCTTGTGGGTTTTTTGGTAACGTGTACGATTGAGTGTATTCAGTTGTTTTTACCACAGCGTACAAGTTCTTTTTTAGATATTCTTGCTAATACTTTAGGAGCTTGCCTTGGTTGGGTCTTTGCGGTGGTAACGTTGAAGTATTCCTCGTATCGGTTGCGTCGTAGGGCTTAACTCGGGTGAGAGAATAACAACACATATTATTGTGTGGGTTCGTCTCTTATTACATTGACGAAACAACATAAACCCACATAAAATCAAATTCACAAGGCTTATTCATTTCCACAATACAAGGTGATTTTCTTATGTTCGCTGAAGAACGCCGCGCTGAAATCGCGAAGCTCGTTGCCACCGCGCGTCGAGTCAATGGCGCAGAACTAGCGCGCCGTTATGAAGTCACAATGGAAACAGTTCGCCGAGACTTAGCAGCCCTCGAAGCTGAGGGACGCCTACGACGAGTCCACGGCGGTGCTGTTACCGTAGAACAATCTACCTCCGTAGAATCTTCTATCGCATCTCGACAGAGAGAAAATAATCCAGAAAAAAATCGTATTGCACGCAAAGCATACGAACTCCTTCAAGAATCCGATGCCGGAGCTATCGTTCTTGACGCTGGAACAACGATACAGATTCTCGCTGATTGTATCGCCGCAGAAGACTTCAGCCTCAAATCTGGGGCAGACCGCCTCATCATCACACATGCTTTACACATTGCCGTCAAGCTAGCTGAAGCTGACGGCATCATCCTCGACCTCATTGGCGGACAACTCCGAAAAATGACGTGGGCAGCTATCGGCTCACGCACTGCAGAACACTTTGCCTCTATTCGCCCCGATATTGCGTTTATCGGAGTCAACGGACTCGACGCAGACTTCGGACTCAGCACCCCCGGAATTAACGAAGGAACCGTTAAAACCGCGATTGTGAAATCTGCCCGTCGAGTGGTACTCCTCTGCGACTCAGCAAAGTTCGGACGAGAATCACTAGTACGTTTTGCGGGGCTCGAAGACATCGACGTCCTCATCACCGATAAAGCTCCAGACGGTGATTTAGCTGCCGCACTTGAAGAATCCAATGTAGAGGTACTGATCGCATGATCATCACATTAACTGCTAACCCAAGTATGGACCGTACCGTAGAACTGCCCGGAGTCCTCCAACGAGGGGCAGTCATACGAGCTGAACACGCTGTAGACGACCCCGGCGGAAAAGGCGTCAACATCGCCCGCGCCCTCAAAGTATCTGGCTTCGACACCGTCGCGATACTTCCCGGTGACGACGAAGACGCCGTCCTAGGATGTCTACGCGAAGAAGACGTCAGCTTCACCAACATGCCCATCGGCGCGCCCATACGCTCAAATATCACCATCGTTGAACCAGACGGAACCACCACCAAAATCAATGCTCCCGGTGAACCTCTCAACGACGTGGCACAACAACAACTCACACGCCTCCTGATTAAAGAGACTCACGACGCCTCATGGTTAGTTCTTGCAGGCTCCCTACCCTCGGGTGTTCCCAGCGACTACTATGCAGTAGTCGGTCGCGCTATTCGTGAGGCTCAAGGAGAAAAAGCCCCACTCATCGCGGTCGATACATCCGGTACCGCCCTACGTGACGCCGTCACCGGACAGGACGGCATGCCAAACCTCATCAAACCTAACGCCCAAGAGCTGGCTGAACTCGTCGGTACACCAGAGGCATGGGAAGACCTCGAAAAAGATGCTGAACTGACCGCACGTACAGCTAAAGAGCTAGTCGACCGTGGCATCGACACCGTCCTCGCCACCCTTGGCAGCAACGGCGCTGTTCTCGTCACACGAGAAGGCGCATGGCACGCCATACACGAACCTGTAAAAGTCCGCAGCACCGTCGGAGCAGGGGATTGCGCTCTTGCCGGCTATCTAATTGCCCACGAACTCGGCAAAACCCCCGTGGAATGTTTAGTACAAGCTGTGGCTCAAGGCTCAGCTGCTGCAGCACTACCAGGTACTCAAGTTTCGACCGTAGCAGAAACTCGCACCGACGCCGTGAGCGTTCGAGAGATAACCCTCTAGTTTCTCTATGGCCTGAAGTAGTGACTTCTTGAAACCATAAAACTATGTTTCAAGAAGCCAATATCATTTCTGATAAGGGAGGAGCGCTCGCCTGCTCTAGATGATGTCTACACAACTATAAACAAAAAGGGAATCTTGTCTAAGGCGTAAGCATTGCTCAACGTACACGCAAGATATAGCGATATTTTCGATACATAAGGAATAGAGGAACTCTCCATGACTACTACTTATAAAGGCGTTGGCGTTTACGCCGGTCGCGTTATTGGTCCGGTACTTCAGATGCCAGACCCCATCAAAGAACCTAAAGCAGGCTTGCCGCTAGCCGAAGGCGAAACTGCAGAACAAGCCGCTGAGCGTATTCAGCAAGCAGCTCAGGCGGTCAAAGCTGATCTTCTAGAGCGTGCCGAAAACGCAGGACGAGACGGAAAAGCCGTCCTCAAATCTACTTCTCAGATGGCAACTGACCGCGCACTCCTTAAAGGCGCTATTAAAAAGGTAGAGGCACAAGGCCTAGCCCCCGAACGTGCTATCTGGGAAGCTGCTAGTGACTTTGCACGGCAGATGGAATCACTTGGCGGTTACATGGCAGAACGCGTTACCGACATTCATGACGTGCGTGCTCGTATCGTGGCAGAACTGACCGGACAGCAAGCACCAGGCGTACCTAAATCAAATGAGCCCTTCATTTTGGCTGCTGTAGATCTTGCTCCTGCTGACACCGCAACTCTTGACCCCTCTCAAGTTATCGCATTGATTACTTCTGACGGTGGACCTCAAGCACACACCGCAATTTTGGCGCGTGGGCTTGGTCTTCCTGCTGTTGTTGCTGCTAAGGGTGTTACCGAAATTCCTAACGGAACCAAGGTATATATCGATTCCAACGAAGGCATTATCGAGACTAGCCCTACTGCTGAACACGAAGAAGCAGCTGCTAAATATGCAAATCGTAAGCCTCTACCTGACTTCACCGGCAAGGGTGAACTAGCCGACGGAACCCACGTTCCCCTCTACGCTAACGTTGGTGACGGAAAATCTGCAGAGAAGGCTGCTAGCAAACAGGCTGAGGGCGTTGGACTGCTCCGCACCGAATTTGGCTTCCTCGGTAACGACACCGAACCAAGTGAAGAGACTCAGGCAGAGACCTACAAATCAGTATTTGATGCTTTCCCTGGTCAACACATTGTTGTTCGTACCCTTGACGCAGGTGCAGATAAGCCCCTTCCCTTCTTGAACGTTACAGAAGAAGAAAACCCTGCCTTGGGTGTACGCGGATTCCGCACCGATAACGCTGTTCCCGGTGTTCTAGAACGCCAGCTTAAAGCTATTAAGCGTGCCTCTGACGCTACTGAAGCTGACATCTGGGTGATGGCGCCGATGATTTCAACGACCTCTGAAGCTCGTAAGTTCAAGAATATGTTGGACAAAGCCGGCCTCAAAACTAAAGGTGTCATGGTAGAGACCCCAGCTGCAGCCGTAAATGCTGAAGCTATTTTGGGTGAAGTTGATTTCATCTCCATCGGAACCAACGACCTCACCCAATACACCATGGCAGCAGACCGTCTTTTGGGCGACCTTGCTCACCTGAACAACCCATGGCAGCCTGCAGTCTTGAAAATGATTAAGCTCACTGTTGAAGGTGCACGTAAAGCATCAGAAACCCACGGCGTCAAAAAATATGTTTCGGTGTGTGGTGAAGCAGCATCAGATCCTGCCTTAGCTGTTGTTCTCGTTGGACTTGGTGTAGACACCTTGTCCATGAATGCTGGTGCTATGGCAGCTGTTGCAGCAGTTCTTCGCTCCGTTACTAAAGAACAAGCGGCAGAAATTGCGGCTGACGCTTTGGCGCAGATTTCTTCTGCAGAAGCTAAAAACGCAGCACGTAAGAAACTCCCTGTTCTTGAAGAACTCGGTCTCTAAAAACAAACCGACATAGGCTGGTTTGGTAGTGCAAAACCTATCCAATCTGTCCTAGACTCGATAGTGGGATAACTTTTCCCACACTCTTATCTCAAGGAGAAAATCATGGCAGAACGTATCGCCACCATCGCAAGCCGTGTTGGCTTGCACGCACGCCCAGCAGCTATCTTCGCAGAAGCAGCTGGCGACCTTCCCGTAGAGGTAACCATCGCCGCTGAAGGCGAGCCAGCAGATGAGGCTATGGACGCAGCTTCCATCTTGTCTTTGATGTCTCTTGGCGCAAAGCACGGCGACCGCGTTGTTCTTCGCGCAGAAGGCGAAGGCGCCGAGGAAGCTCTCGAATCTCTTGTAAAGATTCTTGAGACCGACCACGACGCTGAGTAGTCTTTAAACAATTTGTCGATGCCCCGTCTTGTATGCAATGTATGAGGCGGGGCATCGTCATGACATTACGTTCTACGCTAAGCACCTATTTCTCAGAAAATGCTTCCTGTCACATCAAGTCAGGCTGTATTCCGGTGGCGTAGGTCGTTACACTTAGAGTTTGATACAAACAAGAACAAGTGCAAGAAAAACCTTGCACCGATGTGGAAGTTGAGGCCCTTGCGAGAATTTACAGCGCGTTTTGCCACTGCAGAAGAAATAGCGACATGGGATGAGCACGTTATTGCTAACCCCAATGGCGGAAACCTCTTGCAGTCAGCATCATTTGCATCAGTAAAAGCTAAGCACGGCTGGAAACCTCTATACCTCGTATATGAAGGTACAACAGAGGTCGAAGGTGCTGAAACTTCACTGACCAGCTATAACCTTATTCTTGAAAAAAGTGTGCCTGCACTTGGAAAAGTCTGGTACATGATTAAAGGCCCAGACGTCTACAGCGTAGAAGATGTCCCTGCCATTCTTGAAGCAAGTAAGCGTTTCGTAGAAGAGAATAAACTTGGCGTATTCCTGATTAAAGTTGAGCCAGATATTCTCGCTGATGAACAGACCAACGCTGTTCTCTCAAAAGCTGGTCTGGTTAAGTCATGGAATATTCAGCCTAACGATTCTACTGCCATTCTTGATACTGACAAGAGCGAAGAAGACGTTCTCAAATCTCTTCACTCTCGAGGGCGTAACGCCGTTCGTCGTTCTGCCCGTGAAGGTTGCGAAGTGGAACGTGTTGAGCTGACTGATGAAAATATGCGCACCATGTATGCGCTCATGGACACTGTCGGACAAGGCTCAGCAAATGTCCACCTCCGGTCATACGAGTATTACCGTGACTTCTGGACAACTTTTGAAAAAGCTGGTCAAGGACGCCTCTACTTCACCTATGAAGACGGCGAACCCTCCGTTGGTGCTTACGTGATTCGTTATGGCGATAAAGGAACTTATAAAGATGGTGGTTCTAAGCCTCGTCGTAAACAATATGGCGACTCACATCAAGTACAGTGGACTGCCTTGACGGACCTCATGAAGGAATACCAGATTAAGAGCTATGATTTCTGCGGTACTCCGCCTAAAGATCAGCTCAAAAATAAAGAACACCATCACTACGGTTTAGGTCTTTTTAAGACATCCTTTACAAAAACCGTCATTGACTATGTTGGTGTCTGGGATTATGTTCTTTCTCCGGCAAAATACACCATATGGAATCGTCTTGCTGAGAAGGTTATGCGTGGTCTCTGGGTCCGTAAAACAGGGCAACCTTTCTACTAAACCGTAGGATAAGCCCAGCTACGTATTGTATTTTTTGTGTAACGAGAACACATCAGCACAATAAGACGTGATGGCAAATCTTTTGACGCAATTCGGCGGAGGTGGCAATGTCTCTTAGCACTCATTCGGATGAGCAGCTACAACAAAAGGCATACCCCTCCGCCGCTGCCTTTGACCAAGCAACGCCAGAACAACCGAGCTCGCAAGCGTTCGGTGCAACAATTTCGCTTCCTCGAGCTGGAACATCGCAACCTGAAACGAAAACCCCTACCAAAATGCCGGGCAATATGCCTGCTATTTCATTGGACCGGGTACAAGATACTGCTCTTCGTCAGGCATTAGAGAATAAACAAGTTGAGCAGACACCTTTTAGCCCGAACATATCGGCTGTTGCCTCTGCTCCGGTTGAGAATCTTGCCCCCAACAGCCCATTTGGGGATGCCTCTACGGGCATTCAACCTGACCAGCATGCGGTGTCTTCTGCTTCTAGCCCCTTCGAACCGTTACGGACACCAGAGCAAGAACCTATTGCTCCGCTAACTAGTGGTATTCCTCTTGTATCCACGCAACAATCAGCGATTTCTGCTACGGGGATGCAACAAGGTAGTTACCCTTCTGTATCGCCTGCAACAACGTCTATCCCTAAAGTCGAACCTAAAAATACTAGGGGTGGTTGGGTTTCTTCTTCTTTACGTTCTTTTGTTCGCGCAGACCCTTCTTTGACCGCACCCATTCGTGGTTTGGGTCGCATTGCTCAACGCCAGTTTTCATTATCGACCCGACGTGACCGTGAGAAGCTTGTACAAGAGAAAGAACAAGCACGAGACGTACTGAACTTTACATTACGCCTTGCTGAAACGATGTTTCACTATGGTGCTGACGCCATGGATGTGGATTCTGCTATTGTTGCTGTTTGCTCCGCGTATGGGCTTGAAGACGTTGAAGTGGATATTACCAATCAGTCAGTGATTATCAACTATGTTTCTGACGTTGACGGTCATGTAGAAATCCTTGATTCACGACGTCGTACTCTCAAAGAAGAACGTTTCAGCCATACTGTGGTGCGCGTGGTACGTTCCACCTCTGATAATTATGCTTCTTTGGCTGATATATACCGTCTGATTCATAAAATTACCCACCGCGGTATTGACCGTGAAGAAGCTGAAAAAACATTAAATGCGATTAACGCTCAAAAGAAACCATACTCACCGATGGTGGTGTGGTTAGCAAATATTATTGCTGCTGGAACACTTACCATGGGCATTGGTGGTAGCGGTTATGCTGCGGCGTTATCTGCAATGGTATGGGTCATCGTTCATTTTATTACTCGAATCATGAACAAAATGGGGATGCCTAGCTTCTTCAATATGGCTGCTTGTGCTGCAGTGATTACCTTTGTCGCGATTTACGCTACAGATGACGGCTCAATCCTGCATAGTATCGGGTTGAACGTCTCTGGTCCTCACATTGTTGCTGCCGGACTCATCATGCTTTTACCGACCTTTAGGTTAGTGTCGGCGGTGCAAGACGCGATTAACGGTTTTCCGGTCACTGCTGCGGGTCGTTTTGTGTCTACAGGTATGTCTTTTTTGGGGCTTGTTGTGGGACTCGCTAGCGGTGTGACCGTATTGTCGATTACAACGGCAACAACTATTGACGTATCGCAGTCGGTTTTTGCGAAACCAACTATCGTCGATAACATCTTCTGGATGACAGTCGCTACCCTTGCTATTGCTATTACAACTCATGCACGGCTGAAAACATTGTGGTGGATTGCGCTAGTAACTTTAAGTGGGCTGAGCACTTACCACGTGTACACCTTTTTCTTGGGAGAAGGTGCAGGGCGCGGTAATACGGCGGTAGCAGCTTTCGTTATTGGTATGGTTAGCACATATTTGGCATACCGCCTGCACGCCCCACAAGCCATATTTGCGATTCCGTCTCTAACATTCCTCCTACCTGGTTTGTCATTATTCCGAGGTATGTACTCTTTTACGGTAGAGACCGACACCCTCAACTCAATGCCCGGCGTTATCACCGCTGCGGCAATTATTGTTGCGATGGCTTCAGGTGTTGCGTTGGGGCATTACCTCATGCAGTGGCTGATTCAACGTTTTGGGCGTGAACGAGAAGACCTCTCCACAACCGTCTTTGATCGTTAGCCTAACGTTTTAGGGTGCTATAGGTATTGACGACGGAAGTCGCCAGTCAATAGGCTTTGCTCCTTGTTGAACTAGCAATTCGTTTGCTTTTGAGAAGGGTCGTGATCCAAAGAATCCGCGTGATGCCGATAAAGGTGATGGGTGTGCTGATTCGATACAGGGGTAGGGTGAGATAAGAGTTTTCGTATTTCGTGCATCTCGTCCCCACAGTATGGCGACAAGCGGCTGTTTTCGTTGGACGAGAGCTTCAATTGCGCAGCTGGTGATATTTTCCCACCCTCTATTTCTATGAGATCCGGCTTCTCCTGCACCAACAGAAAGTACACGGTTGAGAAGAAGTACTCCTTGCTGTGTCCACGCGCTGAGGTCGCCATGTTCTGGCGGGGTAATGTTCATATCGGAGGATAGTTCACGATAAATATTTTGAAGTGAACGTGGGATAGGGCGCACTTGCGGGTGTACAGAGAAGGACAGCCCCATCGCGTGCCCGATGGTGGGGTAGGGGTCTTGCCCAATGATAAGAACTTTAACTTGTGCTAGCGGTTCTTGGAAGGCTCGGAAGATGTGCTGTGAGGGCGGTAGTGTGCGTCGTCCAGCTTGGTGCTCTTGCCGTAGAAAATCACCCATGGCACGGATATTGTGTTCTACTGGGGCTAGGGCTTCAGCCCAGTCTGGAGACATAATTTCTTTAAGGGGTAAAGCGGGCATGAGATTCCGTTCTCACCGTTTGAATGGTTGCTATGCGTCACCATATGTGTATTTTTAGGCAGAACACATAAGATACAATAGGGCTTTTTATCATACCGTTTTAAGGAAGGTCGGGGAGTGATATGCACGAAGATACTTCTGAGTTGGACGCTCCTCAGCACACTATCGATACGGGGTTAACAGAACAAGAAGAAAAGATGATTGCTTTAGAGAAGCAGCGTTGGCGTTATCCTGGGACGAAAGAACGAGTGATTCGAGAACGTTTAGGATTAAATCCAACAGCGTATTATCAGATTCTTAACGAACTGATAGATTCTCCTCGTGTCATTGCTCAGGAACCAGCGTTGATGCGTCGGTTAAGGGAACAACGCGACAATTCTAAGCCCTGAATTTTCGGTGTCTTGAGCTCTTTATGATGATAGTCCACGGAAAATAAAAGGGTTTTTAGGTTGTAGCCTGTGTACTCTAGATGGAAGAACTATTGCTTGTAGCTATCGGAGATTAATGTGAACTCGTATCCTCATGATGAATTCGACGACGTACCTGAAAATTCAAAACGTCGTGGTGCTTATCGTGGTGAGCCCCTAGGTAATGCTCATGCTACGAGGCAGACTCTTCTGATCGTTGTTGCTGGTGCGCTTGCGCTTCTGGTGGGTGCAGTCATGTTTGTGGTTCAGCCACGCACTCTTTCTCCGGTGGCTTCTGAAACAGGCTCTGCGAGTGCTACTGCTTCAGAAAGCGCTGTGACTCCAACTTATGCTCCTACTGATCCTGCTGATATTAAGGTTGAGGTTTATAACTCTTCGGCCTATACGGGTGCTGCTTCAGAACTGACTCAGCGTGTGGAGGCTTTAGGCTATCCTGTGCCCGTGACAGAGAATTGGAAGGATACGCCTGTGTATGTTTCGACAGTGTTTTATTCTGCCGGTTATGAGCAGCAGGCTAATACTTTGGCTGATGCGTTAGGTATTGGTTATATTCAAGAGCGTTCTTCTGGTTCTTCCCCGTTGTATGTTGTTCTTGCCTCTGATTATCTTCCTGCCGTTGCCCCGTAATCTGTGCGCTATGGGCGATTAAGTGTGTTTGTTCTTTCAAGAGGTTTGCGCTCTGTGCTTTGAGGTGTCAAAATTGTTGTTAGCACTCAAAGTCTCCGACTGCTAAATCCTAGTGCTAGATTCGCGGTAGGTAGCTTTGAGAATATCTACTTTCATCTTGTGAGATGTCTTTATAAGTTGTGAAGAGCATGGCTTATAGAACATCGTCCGTCGCGGGCACAACTGAGAGAAAAATACTTTCTTAGTCCAGGAGGGATTAAGCATAATGGCAAAGCTCATTGCTTTTGAAGAAGAGGCACGTCGTGGCCTTGAAAAGGGTCTGAATACCCTAGCAGATGCTGTGAAGGTTACTCTCGGACCTCGTGGTCGTAACGTTGTTTTGGAAAAGTCTTGGGGCGCTCCCACGATTACCAATGATGGCGTTTCTATCGCTAAAGAAATCGAACTCGAAGATCCATACGAAAAGATCGGCGCAGAGCTGGTCAAAGAAGTTGCTAAAAAGACCGATGACGTTGCTGGTGACGGTACCACTACTGCAACTGTTCTTGCTCAGGCACTTGTTCGTGAAGGCCTCCGCAACGTTGCTGCTGGTGCAGATCCTCTCAGCCTCAAGCGCGGTATTGAGAAAGCTGTTGAAGCGGTTACCGCTGAACTTCTTTCTTCTGCTAAAGAAGTTGAGACTGAAGAAGAAATCGCTGCAACCGCATCTATCTCTGCTGGCGACACCGAAATTGGTAAGCTCATTGCAGAAGCTATGGAAAAGGTCGGCAAAGAAGGCGTCATCACTGTTGAAGAGTCCAATACTTTTGGCCTAGAGCTTGAGCTCACCGAAGGTATGCGCTTTGATAAAGGATTCCTCTCCGGATACTTCGTCACTGACCCAGACCGTCAAGAAGCAGTCCTTGAGGATCCTTATATTCTCATTGTGAACTCCAAGATCTCTAATGTGAAAGATCTTGTCCCTGTTCTTGAGAAGGTTATGCAGGCTGGTAAGCCACTTCTTATCATCGCAGAAGATGTTGAGGGCGAAGCTCTTGCACTACTGGTTTTGAACAAGATGCGTGGTTCTATCAAGTCTGTTGCTGTCAAAGCTCCTGGCTTTGGTGACCGTCGTAAAGCTCAGATGGCAGATATCGCTATCTTGACTGGTGGACAGGTTATTACCGAAGAAGTCGGTTTGTCGTTGGACCAAGCAACTATTGACCTTCTTGGCTCTGCACGTAAGGTTGTTGTTACTAAGGACGAGACCACCATCATTGAAGGTGCTGGCGACGCAGCTGCTATTGAAGGTCGCGTAGCTCAGATTCGTGGCGAGATTGCTAACTCTGATTCTGATTATGACCGTGAGAAGCTTCAGGAGCGCTTGGCTAAACTTGCCGGTGGCGTTGCTGTTCTCAAGGCTGGTGCTGCAACTGAGGTTGAACTCAAAGAACGTAAGCACCGCATTGAAGATGCTGTTCGTAACGCAAAGGCAGCTGTTGAAGAAGGCATTGTCGCCGGTGGTGGCGTTGCTTTGATTCAGGCTGGCACTAAAGCCTTCGAGAAGCTTGAACTCACCGGTGATGAGGCAACTGGCGCAAACATCGTCAAGGTTGCTATCGACGCACCGTTGAAGCAGATTGCGACCAACGCTGGTCTAGAACCCGGTGTTGTTGTTGATAAGGTTCGCGGTTTGCCTGCTGGTACCGGTTTGAACGCTGCAACCGGTGAGTACGAAGACCTGATGGCTGCTGGCATCAACGACCCTGTTAAGGTGACTCGTTCTGCGTTGCAGAACGCTGCTTCTATCGCTGGTCTCTTCTTGACCACTGAGGCTGTTGTTGCTAACAAGCCTGAACCTGCTGGTGCTGCACCTGCTATGGATCCTGGTATGGGCGGCATGATGTAATTTTTTCAACGATACGTTGAAAATTCTTTGTGGGGCGGTGCTCCGATACTTTACTGGTATCGGGGCACCGTCTTTTAGCATGGAAAAGGGAAAACCCCTCAGGCGTTGTGGCTGGTTTCTTCCTCTTAGAGAAGGAAAAAGTGGGAATTAAAGAGTATTCTGAACGTACGATGGATTGATGAAGGAAGAACAATGAGTGCAGTCATCATTATTACAGGTGCTTCTAGCGGAATCGGATATGACGCGGCAGTGAGCTTAGCTCAGCAAGGGCATCGCGTGTACGCTGTGGCTCGGCGGGTTCAGCTGATGGAGCCGCTGAAACAATACGGTGTGACGCCACTATATGCTGATGTGACGGATGAAGAAACTATCAAGAAAGTGGTGGATTTCGTCCTAGCTGAAGCGGGCCGTATTGACGTGCTCATCAATAATGCCGGCTATGGGATGTACGGTGCGATTGAAGATGTCTCTTTAGCCGAGGCTCGACACCAATTTGATGTTAACGTTTTTGGGCTGGCTGCTTTTACTCGTGCTGTTCTTCCTGCGATGCGTGAAGCAAAGCGCGGAAGAATTATTAATGTGTCTTCTATTGCTGGACGTTTAACCACTTCATTTGGTGGTTGGTATCACGCCACAAAATATGCTTTAGAAGGGCTCAGTGATAGCTTGCGTATGGAGCTTGAACCCTTGGGCATTGAGGTGGTGCTCATTGAGCCTGGTGCTATTGCTAGTCAGTGGAGTGATGTGGCAATAGAGAATTTGGAGAGGGTTGCTGAGGGTGGAGCCTATGAGAATTCTGCTCGGGCGACTGCAGAGCGGATGCGTCAGCTTTATGCTCGGTGGGCTTCTGATCCTCAGGTGATTACTCGTGCGTTGGTACAAGCTGTCTCGGCTTCTCGTCCGAAGACTCGTTATGTTGCTGGTTTTGGGGCGCGTCCTCTTCTTTTGGCTCATTCTGTGTTGCCTAGCCGGTTGTGGGATAAACTCGCTCGCGGGAAATAACGTGATGAGGTAAAGCTCGTATCTGAGTAAACGGTCAGGACTCCGGTAGGATAGTTGAGCTATGCAATGCCACTATTTTGATACTCACCAATGTTTTTCGTGCACTGAACTGGATGTTCCTTACCCAAAACAACTTTCCGCTAAAGAACGTCATATGCGTGAACTAGCGGCAGGATACCCACAGATTAAGTGGCTCGACGCTGTTCTCAGTCAACAGAAAAACTTTCGAAACAAAGCAAAAATAGTGGTTTCTGGAACCAGCTATCACCCCGTACTCGGTATCGTTGATGGTTCTTCTGGGCAAGGGACTGACCTGAGCCAATGTCCTCTTTACGAGCCTGCTTTGTTAAAAGCTATGCCGGTTCTTAAAGAATTTATTACTCGGGCTCAGCTGACTCCCTACCACATTAAAACGCGTAAAGGAGAGCTCAAAAATATTCTCATGACAGCGTCTTCTTCGGGGGAGTTGATGGTGCGTTGCGTTCTGCGTTCTAAAAAGTTAATTGTTCCTATCAAACGTTCTTTACCGTGGCTTCAAGAACGTTTACCGCAGCTTCGGGTTTTTTCTGTCAATCTTTTACGCGAACCGATTGCACGAGTTGAAGGTGAGGAAGAAATTATTCTTAGCTCTGCCCAGACTCTTGCAATGACGGCGAACGATATCACCTTACATTTACGACCGCAGAGCTTCTTCCAAACGAATTCTTCTGTTGCTGCAGCTTTATACCGTCAAGGACAAGAATGGGTTTCTGAGCGTAACCCAGCAAGTCTATGGGATCTTTATTGTGGTGTGGGTGGGTTTGCTATACACGCAGCACAAGTGATGTCGTCAGATGCTCGTGTGACCGGTATCGAGATTAGTGCTGAAGCTATTGAGAGCGCTCATCGTACGGTGGCAGATATGGGTCTTAACAATACTCATTTTGAGGCAATGGACGCTACAGCCTTTGCCCTTGAGAGCCAGAAACGTGGGTTCTCTTTACCTGAGATGTTGGTGGTGAACCCTCCTCGTCGCGGTATCGGGGCGGTTCTTTGTCAGTGGATAGAACAATCTGGTATTGATACGGTGCTGTACTCTAGCTGTAATGCAAAGACGTTAATAAAAGATTTGCAGAATATGCCTTCTTATCAGCCAGTGCAAGGCAGGGTGCTAGATATGTTTGCTCATACTCAGCATTATGAGGTGATGGTTCTGTTACGTCGTCAAGATTATTCTTCTGAATCGTCGAGTGGATAGCATAGCTGAAAAGTTTTTGTAGGTGCGGTGGGGAGTACGAGCCGGTGAAAGAACTGGGTGAGTTGCCGATAACTGAGTGTTGTGAACCCTACCTTGTTGAAGAAAGTGTGGGCTTCGATATCGTCCTCTGGCACTTCTAAGGTGAGTGAGGTTTTTCCTTCTTCATGTGCGAATTCTTGAATCTTTTCCAAAAGTTCGGTAGCTACCCCTTGGCGTCGGTGATTGCGGTCGACAAGGAGTATTTCTACTCGTGCGGTGTACTCATCAATCTCTATTTTGCGTGAACGGTATATTCGTAGTGCTATCCAAAAGAGAAGGCTTTTGAAGTATGAAAATTCTTTGCGAATAGAAGCGTAGGGGATGTCTAAGGCGTGAGGATATTCTGATGTCTCGACAACAGCAAATCCAACAATTTTGCCATTTCGACGAACACTAAATGATTGTTCGGGGTTAAACCTGCGGATAATGAGGTGTATAGCTCTTTGTTGCTCTTCTGGTGTGCTGGATGGCCGGCGTACGAAATGATGGTATTTGTCGCTAATGAGCTGAGCAACAGCTTGTCTATCTGCTTTATTGAGCGATTCAATCATATGTTCTTACCGTTTCGACATGGTGACCTACGTAAAAACCCTACGTGGGGTGTGAGAAAATCCGCAATGACCAACGAGGTCTTATTATGTAGGATAGTAGACAATACGCCGTATAGTGTTTACCAAATAGGATTTGGAGATATTAAAATGAAAAAAGTTCAACGAGCTGACCGTCGAGTACGCAAAACTCAATCAGCGTTATACCTTGCCCTAGCGGATTTATTGCAACACAAGAAGCTCAGCTCCATCACTGTTAGCGAGCTAGCAGAGAAAGCTGATATTCATCGCGCAACTTTCTACTCGCACTATTCTGATATATCAGAACTCTACTCACAAATTCAAGAAAGTGCACTAGCAGAGCTCAGCAGTATTCTAGATCCAGACCCTGTTAACGGTAAAAATATGAATAGCCGTGAAGTGTTTGGTGCGTTCATGCAATTTGTGCAAGGTAATAAAGAAGTCTGCCGCATGCTCCTCACCCAACGTGGCGCTGGAAGCTTCTTTGAGGTGCTAAGCAATAGATTAGAACGTGAATATATTGATATCTTCTGGAGCTCTCTAAAAGGTGTTGTTCCAGCTCAACAGCTCTCTCTCTTTGCAAACTATCACTTGCAAGGATGCTTGGCGGTATTTACCATGTGGGCACAGCAAGGATACGAGACTCCTGCCGAGATTATTACCTCAACCCTTGCCACTATTGATACACATTACGATAAGTTGCTCAATGAGCTAGCTCAACAATAAGAATAACTTTCTTGCGATTCTTTGGACTTTGTTTTCTTAGCCTGAGGTGAGCACCCAACGTGGGTGTTGCGATAAAAATTCACAACAACTTACGGCGTATCGGTTGTTGTGGGTGCATGGTGCAGACATGAGATTATAGCTGCCTGCCTTGAACCGTACATGTAGTGATAAAGCATGTAAAGAACCATAAATTAGGTTTACTGTATTGAAAACATAGGTAAACCTAAATAGCATGTAGAGGGGTTTTCTCCGCCCCTCACACTCTTGGCAGGAAAAGGACGGTACATACAATGTCTCTCAAAACAATACCAACCTATACGTATAGGTATACCCCGTATGAAAAACGTGCCACATGGGAACTTAACCCACATCAAGCCGCGTTGCTCGTCCACGATATGCAGAACTATTTTGTCTCCATCTTTGAAGACGAGAATAAAGGACAAATTCAACAGGCTATTCACAACACCTCTGCCCTCATCAACGCTGCACGAGATAGCGGAATCCCTGTCTACTACACGGCACAGCCACCACGCCAACATCCCGATGATAGAGCACTATTGACTGACATCTGGGGCGAAGGGCTACAAGAAGACGCTGACGCAGAAATTATTCCCGCACTAGCGCCTACCCAACAAGACACCGTCCTCACCAAATGGCGTTACTCAGCCTTCGCAAAAAGCACCTTCGAAGAAGACCTCAAACTCAGTGGCAGAAACCAACTAATCATCACCGGAGTCTACGCACACATCGGTTGTATGACTACCGCTCTTGACGCATTTATGCGCGACATACAAGTATTCTTCACCGCTGATGCCCTTGCTGATTTCAGCCAAAAAGAACACGAACTTGCCTGCGACTATGTTGCTCAACGATGCGGTATCGTCACCTCAACCCAAGACATTCTGACAGCATTATCTCGTCAGGACTAACCACCATGAATACCACAACACCACTTGTCATTGTTACCGGCGCCTGCGGTGGCATCGGCGCAGCCGTCACCCAACACCTTCTGACAGAAGGCTACGCCGTTCTTGCCTGCGACACACAAGAACAAATACTCTCAAACACACAACACCCCACTGAAAAATGTGAATACTACCCTTTAGACGTTACCGACGAAACCTGTGTACAACATCTAGGAGATTACCTTCGTCAACGTCACCAGCCAGTACAAGGACTCATTAACTGCGCTGGGATTGTTCATGCTGCTCCTCTTCTCGAAACGACCCTAGAACAATGGCGCACCGTCCATGCCGTCAACGCTGACGGGGTATTCTTAGTCACTCGAGAAGTTGCCCAATACATGATAGAACAACAACCACAAGACCCGACAAACAGTCGAGGTATCGTCACTATCAGCTCAAACGCTGCAAACGTACCACGCGCCGAATTTGGAGCTTACGGAGCGTCAAAAGCTGCCGCAACACGAGTCACAACAAGTTTTGGGTTGCAACTTGCCCCACACGGAATCCGCGCAAATGTTCTATGCCCAGGAACAACACGCACTCCCATGGTCACCGACTCATGGAACGGCGAAGACCTCAGTCAAACACCTATTAAAGGATCATTAGAAAACTACCGTTTAGGAATACCCCTAGGACGTATCGCAGAACCAGAAGACATCGCAGAAGTCGCAACATTCCTTCTAAGCCCACGCGCTAAACACGTCACCATGCAAAGCCTTACCGTTGATGGTGGGGCAACCTTCTAAAACCTTGATCGGGGAATCAACGCTTCCTCATGCTAACCGTCCCCGTCTCGATAGAAAGAACACCATAACCTATGCCCACAAACGAGTACCCTGCCTTTCAATTCACCTATGGAGACACTTGCCTCAGAGCACTCGGACAGCTAGAACCAGTTAACGAAAAAGACGCTCTCAAACGTGCTCAAGAACGCGGAACTGGCGTTATCGGAGTCATCCCATTTGACCCTCAAGAACCTGCACTTCTATACGTTCCCGAAACGATTGAACGAACACCTGCCCCAACAGTTCAAGAAAAAACCTGCCCCAACCCAACGCGTATTGAGGGTATCGACAACCCCGAATACCGCCAGAATGTTGGGAGAGCTGTCGAAAAAATGAACAACGGAGAACTCGACAAAGTGGTGCTCTCCCGCCTTCTTCATGTCTACTACGAAGAAGACCGCCCAACATTAGAGAATATTTACCATAACCTATGGGCACAACAACCACGCGCCTATGTGTTCTCGATGAAACTCTCCGACCAAAGCTACTTAATGGGAGCCTCCCCAGAACTTGTATTTGGCGTCGAAGACGGAGTCTTTACCACCTTCCCTCTCGCCGGAAGCTCACCCCGCACAGCTCCCATCGGGAGCACCGAAGACGCAAAAATCGGTGAAGCACTCATGCGCTCAGCTAAAGACCGTGCAGAGCACGCTACCGTTGTTGCCGATATCAAAAGATGCCTATCGCCAGTGACCGAAGAACTTCATGTTCCGGCAACTCCACAACTGATTAACACTCCGCAACTATGGCATTTGGCCACAAAAATTACAGGACGTCTCAAAGATGGTATGAGCGCTTTAGACGGCGCTCGAGCTATCCACCCGACTCCTGCAATTTGTGGCTACCCAACACATACGGCACGTCAGGTTATCCGCGAATTAGAAAGCTTCGAAAGAGGATTCTTCGGCGGTCTTGTAGGCTGGATGGACCCCTCTGGAGACGGACAATGGGCGCTCGTTTTGCGATGTGCTCAGGTTGAACCTGAGCACATCACATTATTTGCAGGAGCTGGACTCGTCAAAGCCTCAACCCCAGATAGTGAACACCGTGAGACGGGAACTAAGCTCGGTTCCTTTGGACAGGCCTTGAATATCAAGACCGTATCTTCATAGTGTGAGCCGGCAACAGACTTATAGCGTTTTGACACGTTGTGGGGATAACGGAATACTTTGCTTGATGTCGTAGGGCTTGGTAACGGGGTGTGCCTTGACTGTACGGTCTTGGTTTGTCGCTACGGCTATGACAAATTCACCTTGCACAAACCAGTGCAGATAAAACTGTTGTTGGTACCCCTCAATGTTGAGAGTTCCCGTCGCCTTATAGCCAGAGATATCGAGTAGGTTTTGGGGCGGGTCGAGAAGTTTCACCTGAACTTTTTGGGGGCCTGCTACAAGTCCGTGTCCGGTAGCTTTGAGGACGGCTTCTTTAGCTGTCCACAGTAACAACCTTAATAATGTTCGGTTCTCTTCTGGGCATTCGGCGATGATAGTTTTTTCTTCTTCGGTGAGAGTGACTTTGTCGTATCCGTCGAGGAGATTTCCGCGCATTCTTTCAATATCGATGCCGAGTAATTGAGCCTGTGGATCTTGACTGTCTTCTGCAAAATATGCGCCGGCAACCATTCCGTGGCTTCGTGACATATTGAAGTTAATACCAGAAATCCGCGGTTTTCCATGTGTTGCTTTTGGATCACACAGTTGGCATGTCCTATCGACAGGAATATGAGCGGCGTGGGTGGGGCGAATATCTAATGCGCATGCGGCGATACACCGCATGAGGGTTTGTTGCGCGGCGTAATTGAGTGCATCCTCAGGGTTACGATACTGGGCTGCTTTCGTCTGTTCGGCGATACCAACATAGGACAACCATGTGATGCCGTGTCCTGAGCGAAGAATCGCTGACGGCAACATATATAGATGAACAGATTGTCGATCTGTCTGTGGGTATGCGCTCATACAGGCTATTCTAGATGTTTTTATGTTTGAACACCGGTAGCACCAGAAACACATAAGAGCGGATAAGCTAGGGTGTGAAGAATCTACGTCCTTGAGGAAGGTCTTGTTGAAATGACACAAGAGATTATTGCCGCAACAGATGGGTCAGCATTAATGAATCCTGGACCGGCTGGATGGGCGTGGTATATCGACCCCGATAACTGGTCAGCAGGTGGATGGGAGCACGCAACAAATAATCAGGGTGAATTACGGGCGGTACTCGAACTCTTTGAAGCCACTGCGCACCTTCCTGAACGTAAACTTATAGTTCTTTGTGATTCTCAGTACACCATTAACGCGGTGACTAAATGGTTGCCAGGGTGGAAGAAAAAAGGGTGGAAGAAAGCAGACGGTAAACCCGTTCAGAATCAAGAGCTCATTCAAGCGCTTGACCAAGCAATGCAAGGGCGGGACTACGAATTTGTGTGGGTTAAAGGGCACTCTGGGCAAGATATGAATGAGGCTGCAGATACTCGAGCTAGAGATGCTGCCCTGTCGTTTCAACAAGGAACACCGACACCTGCTGGACCGGGCTTCAACCTTGACTTGCCCTCAGCAGATGAAAAGACTCCTCTGCCACAAGAAAAAAAGAAGGCTACCTCTGCCCTTCACGGTCAAGAAAGAGAAACCTTAAACATTGAGGATGCTCTTGAACTCGTTAAGGGCTATGAACAGACCCTGTATCAGCCTCACTATTATGAGCAGGAACAGTATTTAGAAAAAGTATTGGGTGAAAACTTCTGGTGGGTGACATATCAGGGGATACACACACAACGTTCACTCGCCGTGGAATATCGTACACGTGCTTTTTATGCGCAAGACGAACCAACTTTTATCAGCTGTGAGATGCTGGGCGATTCTGTGATTCGTCTTTTGTCTCGTGTAAGGACTCGCCACGTTCTGGTTATACGTACCAGCTTATGGACTCAAGATACTACGAGTGAGTTAGGGTGGGTGTTATCTTCACGGCAAGATACCGTGTGCCCTCAAGAACCCTAAAATTCTGGGGAAATACCTTAAGCTTTATCACGATTAAGTTAGGGCAGGAACACTACAGCCTAGAGCTGGTAGCGTTCCTGCCCCTGCGCTTACTATCCGAGGAACATGGCAGCGTTTGCTGATTCTGTATCAGCATAATTAACACCTGCACGTGAGAGCGCCTCATTAATGTGAGCAATAGACTGCTCTACTTGTTGTTGTGTTGCCCTCCACTGAGCAAGCACACCTTGAAAGTTGAGTGAAGCAGCACCAGTCCAAGAACCTTCTAAATCTTGTAAGGAACTGGTGAGCCCATTAACTTCTGCGATAATCGAATCAATTTGTGCGCGTGCCGTGGCGCTTTTCTGGCTAATCATCTCTGCGTCAACAAGGAACTGTGCCATGATGTCTCCTAAAAATGTTCTATAACGAAGTAGAAGAACGTATCTTCTGACTTTTACATTAGGGAGATAGACGTCATCTCAGTAGCTCATTAGGAAAATTGTGGATAAACAGGTGCTATTAACGCGGTATGAGCTAATAATCCACAGACGCAGATGTGAAATTTATGTTTCACGCGAAACGCCATCTCCAGTGTAGCTGGGAAAGCGTAATCTGAAGGTTGCCCCTCCGCCAGTAGTTTCTAAGACCTCAACCTGTCCTTCATGCTGGGCAACGATACCGGCAACAATAGCCAGACCAAGCCCCGTGCCTCCCGTTTCGCGAGTGCGCGAAGTATCAGCACGATAGAACCGTTCAAAAACTCTCTGGCGGTCTTCACCGTGGATACCTGGTCCGTGGTCTCGAACCTCAATCTGAGAGAATTGCTGACCGTCTTCCGTGCTGACTGTTCCGACTGCTATCTCAAGAGGTGAGCCCTGAGGAGTGTAGCGAATAGCGTTAGTCATTAGATTTGCAATGACTTGTCGCAAGCGAGAATCATCTCCATACACATAAGCACTTTCAGGGGTAGTGTGTTCTGATAGCCCAACCACTTGAACGGTTCTATCTGGAGACGTGGCAAAAGCGTCATGGGATGCGTCTTGAGCTAAATCAAGAAGATCAATAATGCGATTCTCTAACTCGCGACGCTCATCAATACGAGCCAGGGTGAGCAAATCCTCAATCAATTGCCCCATACGTTTCGACTCTGCTTCAATACGACTCATGGCGTTTGCTACAGCTTCTTCACTTTGTAAAGCACCTTGGCGATATAGCTCAGAATACCCGCGAATAGAGACGAGAGGAGTTCTTAACTCATGAGAAGCATCGCCCACAAAACGACGCATCTTCACTTCGGAGTTTTTCTGCACCTCAAAGGCTTTTTCGATATGGCTCAACATAGTGTTGAGAGAGGCTGAAAGATGACCAATTTCAGTGTATGGGTTGTATTTTTCCATACGCTGTGAAAGGTCACCTGCCGCGATACGTGCGGCTGTTTTTTCAACTCGAGCTAGTGGCTCAAATGCTCTTGTTACCATGACCCAACTCATAGCGACTGAGGCAAAGAGCGTTGCTACACCAAAAGTGAGCGTCAAAATAGCAACTAGTGCAACCACCGCATGCGTTTGTCTCAATGGTGTAGCAATAATGACAGAATAATCAAGGTCCCCATAATCAATGGGGAGAATACGCCACTCAGCTTTACCGTTAACAGATTTAACGGTGATTCCTTTATGAGAAAAACGGGACACCTTCTCATGCGTCCAGCCCGAAAGATCTGGTGTCGAACTTTGAATGGATGATGCTCCCACCAAAGACGAGAGCACTATTCCTTGGTCATCTAAAAGATACGCTTGATACCGAAGAAGAGAACTCGTGCTGGGTTGATGAGGTCCTTCTGTGAGATAACTTGTGAGAGTTTGAGCGTTTGAACTCATCTCCTCATCAAGTTGTTCTATCATTTGCCCACGTAGAGCAGATATAGCAACCAACGAGGTTACTGAAATTGCTAGGGCTAAGAGCAAGCTAGTTAAAAGAACCAACTGGGTACGCAAAGAGAGCGCGCCCAGTTGTCCTATTTTTTGACGAATCTTAGTCACAATAACTCACGTTTATTTTGCGGTGCGTAAGAGATACCCAACGCCGCGTTTGGTATGAATCATTGGTGGCTGATCTGGAATATTATCAATCTTCCTACGTAGGTAGGAGATATAAGACTCTACGATAGAAGCGTCCCCGTTGAAGTCATATTCCCAAACGTGGTCAAGAATTTGAGCTTTGGACAGCACGCGGTTTGGGTTGAGCATTAAATAGCGTAGTAGTTTGAATTCTGTGGGGGAGAGGTCAATCTCTCGGTCTCCTCGAAATACTTCGTGTGCATCATCGTCGAGGATGAGATCTCCGACGCGTAGACGGGAGTCGTCTATTTCTCCTTGATGTGTTCGGCGTAATACCGCACGGATACGTGCAACGACTTCGTCAAGGCTAAAAGGCTTCGTGACGTAGTCGTCTCCACCTACTGTTAACCCAGCGACTTTGTCTTCGGTGGAGTCTTTAGCAGTGAGGAAGAGAACGGGGAAGAGCCTTCCTGCTGCACGGAGTTTGCGAGTGACGGTGAATCCATCAAGGTCGGGCATCATCACGTCAAGGACCGCTAAATCAGGGTTTTCACTCTCTGCTTTTTCGAGTGCTTCACGACCGTTAGATGCAGTGACAACCTCGAAGCCGGCGAACCTGAGTGAGGTTGCAAGTAATTCAAGGATGTTTGGTTCATCGTCAACGACGAGTAATTTTGCTTCAGGTTGATTTGTGTTCACGGTCTTATTCTCACTCTTAAAGCTGGGAGTCTGCTGAAAGACAGATATATATAAGCTGACTCTTTGCTAAGACTTTGAATGTCCTCTTTGCGCTTTACGCCCCACCATAGCCACCACAAGAGACATCACCAAACTCAAAAACCCCACCGGCAACAGCACCATCGCACCCCACGTCAAAACATGAGGAGCCTCACCTCTAAGCCATATGAGAAATAACATTACAACGCCGCTTAACACCCCAAGAACAGTGCATAGAGCACCACAAAAACTCAAAATAGAAACCGCCAATGAAGACGACATTACGGGAGAACTCTCAGTCATATACATACCGTATCAACCAAACACCGAGCAAAGTTTCTCATTTCACGCTTTAATAGAAGGTATGTCCCAACAGATAAAGAACGATACAATCCCCGCGGAGCCATCCACCTCAGAAGAGCATAGCTCCGCCCTATCTGAACACCCTCACGATGACAGCAACGCACACCCTCCTGCAACCACCCAGACTGCAGAACCAACACTAGGTGCACCCACTAAACGACGTCGAACTAGCAAAGTCGATACCGTTCTTGCTCAAGCAAAAGATATTGCGCTCGCCGGAATCCAAGAGATTACCTCCGCAGAAAACATCGGTATCGTTCACCACCTACGTGGAGAAGAAGAACGCCTCACCACACACCTCTTTGAATGCACGATGTCCGGATACCGAGGCTGGTTCTGGTTTGCGACACTTTCTCGAACACCGCGTTCTAAAATCGCCACCGTATGCGAAGTAGGACTTATCCCCGGAGACGATGCACTCCTCGCCCCAGCATGGGTTCCTTGGTCTGAGCGCATGAGCGCCATTGAAGAAGAAAACGCCGAAAACGCCGACCTCGAAGACACCACCGAAACTGAAGACCTCAACGACGCACAATAACCACACACATCTAAGGACTGATTTCTACGAGTAAGAGAACTCCACACGCCGAAACTCTCCCGCAGGAGAAAACCTCCTCACCCCCTGCAACAACGCTCACAACTGAACGCAACGGGCCCCAACCGGTACATGGCAAATCTCCTACTTTCCGTTCTTTATGGATTTTTAACTATCGACTGTGGTTTATCGGAGCATTCCTTTCCAACATCGGAACATGGATGCAACATACTGCTCAAGACTGGCTGATTTTTAACGAACTCTCTAATAACGATTCCACTCGACTCGGAATCGTCATGTCTTTACAATTTGGCCCTCAACTCTTCTTAGCACCTTATGCCGGAGTCCTTGCAGATAGGCTAGACCGCCGAAAACTGCTCTACACGACACAAAGCGCAATGGGCATTCTCTCCCTCACACTAGGATTCTTAGTGATGAGCGGGCACATCCAAATTTGGCACGTTTACGCATTAGCCCTCGTCGCTGGAATCATCGTCTCTCTCGAAGTTCCTGCCCGCCAAACCTTTGTTTCTGAGCTCGTTCACGATAACGACTTGCCTAACGCTGTAGCCCTCAACTCCACATCCTTTAATTCTGCACGTCTTATCGGCCCAGCATGTGCCGGTATTCTTGTTGTTCTTTTGGGTACTGGGCCAGTCTTTTTCATCAACGCTGCAACATTCCTCATCATGCTTGCTGCAATCTCGTTGATTCGAACTCGAGAGCTTCGCCCCACTCCTCGGGCGGATCGTTCAACCGGACGTATCCGCGACGGCGTCGCATACGTCAGAAAACGCCCCGATATTTTGGCAGTGATGGTAGCAGTTTTTCTGGTGGGAACCTTCGGGCTTAACTCCGCAATGAACATCGCGGCAATGGCAACAACAGAGTTTGATAAAGGTGCTGGAGAATTCGGCTTTCTTAACTCCACTATGGCCATCGGCTCTGTCATTGGAACTCTCCTCGCCGCACGGCGAGAACGTCCTCGCCTGCGCTTTATTTTTGGGGCTTCAGCAGCCTTTGGGCTGTCTGCCTTATGCGCGGCTCTTTCTCCTAACCTGCTGTTCTTTTCCATAACACTTATACCCATGGGCCTTTGCGCCTTGACGATTATTACTTCAGCGAATGCATACGTTCAGGTCACGACTGAACCACAGATGCGTGGACGAGTCATGAGTTTATATATCGCAGTTTTCTTAGGCGGCACGCCCGTCGGGGCACCTCTTGTTGGCCTCGTCAACGACCATTGGGGTGCGCGTTGGGGTCTTGGTATTGCAGCATTATCAGGTATTCTGGCAGGTCTTATTGGGCTGCTATGGTACTACCGTTCAGAAAAACTCAAACTCGTTTTTGACCGCTCTCGAAAAACGAAGTTTGTTTTCAAACGTACCGAAGAAGAACCTCTTGACCCTGTGACAACAGCTCTAGAAATTCAGCAGCCACGATAATTTATCGATGCTTTCCTCTCTAAATTTTGGGGCGCTGTCTGAACATCAGACAGCGCCCCAAAAAGACCTATATCAAGGTTCAAAATACTTTTTAAGAACCTTTACATTATGAACGGTTACGCACTCTTTTGAGCAACAACGTAATCAATGCATTCTAAGAGCGCTGAAACATCTTCTGGATCAATCGCCGCGAAAGTTGCAACACGTAGCTGATTTCGTCCAAGTTTACGGTATGGCTCAGTATCCACAACACCGTTACGACGAAGTGCTTGCGCAACATACGAAGCATCAACCTGCTCTGAAAAATCGATAGTGCAAATCACTTGAGAGCGTTCTGCAGGGTTCTGCACAAAAGGTTCTGCAAAGGAAGAATTTTCTGCCCATTGATAAACTCTCTGCGAAGAGTCTGCGGTACGTCCAGCAGCAAAGGACAAGCCACCGTTGTTATTAATCCAACGAATCTGCTCCGCTAACATCACCAAAGTCGTCAGTGCAGGGGTGTTATAGGTCTGGTTTTTTCGAGAGTTCTCGATTGCCGTGACAAGATTCAACGAATCAGGTATCCAGCGTCCAGACTGAGCAATTTCATATGCGCGATGAATAGCTGCTGGAGAGAAGAAGGCTACCCACAATCCTCCATCAGAAGCAAAGTTCTTTTGAGGGGAGAAGTAATAGACATCTGTTTGAGATAAATCAACGTCAATACCGCCAGCGGCACTTGTTGCGTCAATAACAACCAATGCCTCTGAGCTGATACCCTCGGGGCGAATAACTGGTGCTACGACGCCTGTAGAAGTCTCGTTATGAGGCCACGCATACACATCGACGCCTTGTTCCGCTTGAGCAGATGGACAACTACCAGCAGGCACCTCAATAATGGAAGATTCTTCTAGAAAAGGAGCTTTTGTGGTTGCCTGCGCAAATTTAGAACCAAACTCTCCAAAACTTAGATGTTGAGCTTTATGTTTGACGAGCCCAAAAGTTGCCGCATCCCAAAAAGCTGTTGCCCCACCGTTACCGAGCACGACTTCGTAGCCTTCTGGCGCGTTGAACATGTGAGATAAGCCCTGTCGAATTTCTTCAACAAGATTTTTAACTGGTGCTTGTCGGTGTGATGTTCCAAGAAGTGGAAGCTCAGCTGCACGGGTGAGAGCTGAAATTTGCTCACGGCGTACTTTTGAAGGGCCTGCCCCAAAACGTCCGTCCTGAGGAAGCATATCGACTGGGATAGAAGGAAACTGTGTCACTGATTCTCCAAATCATGGTGAACTCACCGTATACGTACTGACACCGGTTTTAACGTCCGGTTATGTTCTATTGTGCCTTGCTTGAAGAAAAGAGAGCGTTTCATTCTCTGAAAAGGAATAATATTTTCTGAGGTCTTGAGCGTTACTTTCTATGGCATGTTCATTGTGTGGTGAGCACAGCGAAAATTTATAGATTTGTCATATTCATGAAGGGTTGTATCCCCTGTTCGCCCTACAACGTGAAGTGCATATATACTCAGGTTAAGAGTTATTTGCTCACTGGTTTGGCGCCAGAGAAGGGAGTTAGGACATATGACTGACCTAATTGATACTACTGAGATGTATCTACGGACTATTCTTGAACTAGAAGAAGAGGGCATCGTCCCTATGCGCGCTCGTATTGCAGAGCGTTTAGAACACTCTGGCCCAACCGTTTCGCAGACTGTTGCTCGCATCGAGAAACATGGTCTTGTCGAGGTTTCTTCTGACCGCTCTTTGAAATTAACAGAGCAGGGTCGTAAAAAGGCTGTGGAAGTGATGCGTAAACATCGTCTTGCAGAGCGTTTGTTAGCCGATATCATCGGCTTAGACATTGCGTATATCCATGAGGAAGCTTGCCGTTGGGAACACGTAATGAGTGAGCGTGTTGAACGTCGCTTAGTTGAGCTCCTCAATAATCCAAAATTTTCTCCGTATGGAAATGCTATTCCTGGTCTTGAAGAGCTGGGAGCGAAGAGCGAAAATAACGATGAACGCACTGTCTCTATGAGTATTGCGGCTAAAGATTCTCGTGTAGAAGATCGTTTCACGATTTCTCGTTTCCCCGAGTTTATTCAAACTGACGTTGAATTGATGAGTCGTCTAGGGGATGCGGGCATTATTTATGGTGCTACGGTTTCTATCGCATCTGCACCACAAGGGGCTGTTATTGTCCGTGCTGATGGTGAGGATCAGGAAGTGACACTTTCTGCGGATGTTGCTGAAGCGATTATCGTCAAGCGGTAGATATCTTTTGGAGAACGCTGAGCACCTTTTGATACAAGGCAGGATACTGATGAGTGGTTGAACTTCTTATCGGTAAGAGCCTCCTTGGATTTGTCCGAATATGTGGAAGCTTTTTATCTGGTTGAGGTGGGGTACTCCTGTGGAGGGTACCCCACCTCAACTTTTTAATGCTTCTCTATGGCTCTTGTTGCTGTTGGCAGGTAGCTTGTTGAGCCTTTATTTTTTGGTGCTGACGATGCTTCGAGGGGTCTATCTGGGGCAAAAGTCACGAAAAGGACACGGGTGTGAGACATACCTCGTATATTTTTTTAATCATTTCGTGACCTTTTTAATGTTGGTTCTCCTGTGTTGAATAAACCCTTAAAGCCTTTGTTTGCACTAGAAAATAGGTTTTTAGAGCAAGAAAAGAAAAAATACCACATGATTTGCCGTGGCTTTAATGTGTTTTTGTGGGCTCGCCTCGTGAGACAAAAACATGTTTTCGTAACCAAAACGTGACATTTGAGTTGAAGGTGTAGTAGTGTTTTCAACGTGCCAATCACTGGTCGGAGAGGCACCCTCAGAACAGATCGCCTAGTTCTGCCACTGTTCACACTGAGGTAACGAAAACATCATGACATGCTTGGCAGAAGCGGGGGACCCATCCTTTTGGGTTCTTAGATGAAGAGCCCTAGGGGTGAAGTTACTGGAATATCAGTAACCGAGTGAACCTTCTACTCGAACCCGACAGCTTACCTCGTGAGGCAATGGAGGAAAATAAACATGGCTAACACTGCACGCCACATGGCACCAAAGAAATCTAACATCGCACGCAACGCAGGTATCGCTGTTGTTGCTGGTGCCGCTCTAGCAGGCTCTATTGCACCTGCTAACGCATTCGGTGTAGCAAACACCGTTGCTCCTGTTGATTACTCAGCAACCCTTACTACTTACACCACTCCTGAAGTTTCTTACGAGAACATCACCACTTGGGGCGCTACCGTTGAAAGCACTCCTGCGCCAGCTGTAGAAGCTGCACCTGCTCCAGCACCTGCACCCGTTGCAGCGCCAGCTCCAGCCGCTGCACCAGCACCTGCTCCAGCACCTGCTCCAGCACCTGCTCCAGCACCTCGTCTTGCTGTACAGTCTTCTGCAACTAATGTTGCAGGCGTACGCGCTCAGGTTCTTGCTTCTGCATACGATGGAATCGGCGGTGCATACATCTGGGGTGGACGCTCCTACAAAGCTTGGGACTGCTCCGGCTTCGTATCTAACGTTTACGCACGTGCAGGCATCAACTTGACCCCTTACACCTACGCAATGGTTGGTCAGCTTGTTCCTACTGCTTACCCACAGCCAGGCGACATCGTCTTCACTAACGGCTTCGCACACGTGGGTATCTACGTCGGTAACGGTCAGATGATTTCCGCTCTCAACCCATCTCAGGGTACTCAGCTCACCGCTGTTGACGGTGGCGGACTCATGCCTGTCTCCGGCTACTACACCTACGCAGGCCTCTAAAAATTACATACTCATGCTAGTGAGGGGAACAGTTATAATGTTCCCCTCCTACATGAATATTATGAGTTCACCTCTGGTCATCTACTGGGTGAACAATTCATAACTTTTCCTGATCTAGGAAATCTCACCGAATATTTTATTCGGGTGATGCGACCCTCGTACGACCAGCAGGGGTCGCATTTCTATATCCACGCTAAGATAGGACTATGTCTACTCAGTTTGAAAGCCCCAGCAACGGTTCTGACCAAGAATTTACCTACATGGCAGTTGGAATGATTGCCGGAGGAGTCCCCGGTGTTCTCATTGGTCTACTCATGGCAATGAGCCTTGGCAACGCCGCCATGTGGGTTTCTATCACCGGCGGTATCGGCATCGTCATCGGCCTAGTCGTCGCTCAGATGATTTTCCGTAAGAAGAAAAAGAACCTGTAGTTCACCTAAGAATTTGTTGGTATAGTGTGTCCCTTAGCAGGAATAATTAAATAAAGTTTGGCCCTCGTAGCTCAGGGGATAGAGCACCGCTCTCCTAAAGCGGGTGTCGATGGTTCGAATCCATTCGAGGGCACAAAGAAACTTCTCTACGGATGAAGTATTGGCACACCATGTGCGTGAATGAGTTCAGCTCAAGGCGGTTTATTGAATCTTTAACGGATATTCGCAACATCATAAGAATCTACCTATTTTCATCGAACACGTGTACGAGATAGACTTGTTCACACGATGGAATACTTATTTGATGATGAGAGCCTAACTCCTGGCACGAAGAAACACACCAAAAAACATGCTGCTCCAGCTCCGCACCTAGAGGAGCCTGCCATCTTTACATACGAAGAACCCATCTTCGACGAGCCCCTCTGGGAACCGACTGAAGAACCTACTCCTAACCTTGACGTACCTCAAGATATTGCAGAGTTAGATTTCCTGCCACCGTCCTACCAAAGTGGTGGATACGGTGTTGAAACCTCTCATCGTAAACCTGCCCCAGAGAATCACCGAGCCCATCATCTTCTAGAAGGTCTTAACAAACAACAACATGAAGCTGTTATCCATCAAGGGAAACCGCTTCTGATTGTTGCCGGTGCTGGCTCAGGAAAAACTCGTGTCTTGACTCATCGCATTGCCTACTTGCTGGCAACGGGCCGAGCCTATGAAAGTGAAATTCTTGCGATCACCTTCACCAACAAAGCCGCCGCCGAAATGCGTGAGAGAATTATCGAACTTGTCGGAGAATCTGCGCGCCGTATGTGGATTTCTACGTTCCACAGCTTCTGTGTGAGAGTCTTACGTAAAGAAGCATCCCACCTAGATATGAAGACGACGTTCTCTATCTATGATTCTGCAGACTCGCTGAGACTCATCACCACTTTAGCTAAAAACTATGCAATAGATACTCAAAAAATAGCGCCTAAAGCGATTGCCTCACGGATTAGTCAACTAAAAAATGAGCTCATCACAGCTTATGATTTTCAAACGACGATGAACCCCGCGAACCCCTTTGACCGGGCAGTTTCACAAGTCTATAACGGGTACACACAGCGACTCCAAGCAGCTCACGCCCTAGACTTCGACGACCTCATCTCAAAGACCGTGCATCTTCTACGAACAGTTCCAGAAGTCGCTCAATACTATCGAACACGTTTCAAACATATTTTGGTGGACGAGTACCAAGATACTAACCACGCACAATACGCTCTCGTACGAGAACTCGTCGGCAAAAACGAAGCAGAACTCACCGTCGTCGGTGACTCTGACCAGTCCATCTACGCGTTTCGTGGAGCCGATATTCGCAATATTATCGATTTCGAACAAGACTATCCCTCCGCTCGAACCATCATGCTTGAACAGAACTACCGTTCAACACAGAATATCCTCTCGGCAGCTAACGCCGTTATCGAAAAAAATAAAGACCGACGCCCCAAAAAACTTTGGACAGCCTCTGGAGAAGGCGAAAAAATTGTTGGATATGTTGCCGAAAATGAGCATGGTGAAGGGCGATATATTGCAGCTGAGATTGACCGTCTTTACGAATCACACGGGATACGCCCCGGAGACGTCGCAATTTTCTACCGAACCAATGCGCAATCTCGTATCTTAGAAGAAGCCCTGATGAGAGAAGGCCTGCCCTATCGAGTCGTTGGCGGTACACGCTTCTACGAACGCAAAGAAATTAAAGACGTTCTAAGCTACCTAAGAATTATGGTCAACGCTGATGACGACGTGAACACTCGCCGTATTCTCAACGTCCCTAAACGTGGTATCGGCGCAAAGAGTGAAGGCCTCGTGGCTGATTATGCACTTCGTCAAGGGTGCTCCTTCATGCAAGCTCTCACCCAATGCTCAGAAATATCAGGACTCGGTGCAGCTGCACAGAAAAAAATTGCCTCTTTTGTACAACTCATCCAAGACCTCTCAACGCTTGTTCAATCCTCCTCTCCAGCAAACTGCTTAGAAGCTGTACTAGAACAAAGCGGATACTTACAATCACTACGAGAATCCCAAGACATCCAAGACGAATCTCGTGTTGAGAACCTCTCCTCATTGGTTGAAGCAGTCCAAGACTTCGAACACGATAACCCCGAGGCATCTCTGGCGGATTTCCTCGAACACGTTGCTCTCGTAGCAGATGCTGACCAAATACCGGCCGCCCCAGAAAACACAGACGAACAGGCCGCAAGTGCCCAAAAAATTGCTGAAGAAGTAGCACAAGCACGCGCGCAAGGAGTCATTACGTTGATGACTTTGCACACTGCTAAAGGCCTAGAATTTCCGGTGGTGTTCTTGACTGGAATGGAATACGGAATCTTTCCACACCAGCGGGCGATGACCGATGAAGGAGAAATGAGCGAAGAACGCCGACTAGCGTACGTCGGTCTGACACGAGCGCGACAGAAACTGTATATTACACGCGCGCAGAGTCGTTCGCTTTGGGGTCAAAGTCAGATGAACCCTCCCTCTCCTTTTATTGAAGAGATTCCTGAAGACCTTATTGAATGGGCTCGAAAAGGCTTCAACGCCGTGTCTACCACCTCCTCTCACCCTCGCACGGAAGCTCTTGGAACAGGGCTTCACAAGAGCTCGGGTGCGGGGCTTCGTGAAGCGGCTCGTCGCGTCAACGTCTCTCGTGTTCAGCCGCGTAAAGAAATACCTCAACTAACCGTTGGGGAAGAGGTTTTGCACCAAAGTTTTGGTCAAGGAAAAGTTGTTGCCTTAGAAGGAAGCGGAGATAAAACCGTTGCAAAGGTGCGTTTTGGTTCAGAAGAAAAACGCCTCCTCTTGCGCTATGCGCCGTTAAAGAAACTTTAGGTAATTTATTAGCTGTGTGCATAATCTTCGGTGCGATTGTTGGTTTGACGATACGCCGTGAAGAATACCGATAAAATAGGGGTGAGTTTTCACCGTCATTGTGGAGGATTACTGATGCCTGAACGAGATACTGTGCCTTCTGTTGCTTCTGAATTCACCGAAGCAATGAATGCTGTAAGCGATACGAGCGTGCAGGTTCGAGAAATTTCGTCGTTAACATTGGTACGTATTCAAGTTGCACCAGACTCTGTTGCTGCGGCACGCATGTCTCAGGTGCTTGGCATCGACTTTCCTCGTCATCGCGGTGAAGTTACGGGGGATTCTCAAGCACGAGAGATCCTGTATGGTACGCGTCAAATTGTGGCAGCTCTGTGGGTTCATGAGGATACTTTCCTCATCGCTACTCACGTAGACCCCATAAAATTGGGGCGTGCCCTAGATCGTGCCCTCGGCTCAGAACCGGGGCTTGTCCTCGACGTATCTGCCAATAGAACTGTTATTGAGCTATCTGGTGAAGAAGCTCCTGAAGTGCTTGCCCGCTGTGTCACTTTTGAAGATGACGCTACACCAGAACTATTTGATATTGGGATGGGGTGGCGTTGTAACGTGGGCGAAGCTGAACTCATGTTGTGGCGTATCGACCGTTTTGAATATCTAATGGTTCCACGTTCTTCTACAACAGCACCATTCTTAGTGACGTTACTTGACACTATTGAAAAAGTTAAGAATTGATTATCTACTAGTCAAAGCCAAGGTTTTAAGAAGAAAATAGGGGTTCTTGTCGCATAGACCTGCATCTATTCCTCCTTTGAGCTAAAGTGTCTTGAAGAAGATATTGTGCTCTACCTCTCTTTAGTGGGGTAGAAACAATATCCAAGAAGAAAGAACGCTGGCATGCATCACTGCCAGCACTACTTCAACGAAGAAGGAATCTAGTGGATCTGTTTGAATACCAGGCACGCGACATGTTTGAAAAGCACGGAGTGCCCGTGCTTGAAGGCATCGTCGCGACAACACCTGAAGAAGCAAAAGCAGCAGCCGAAAAGATTGGCGGAGTAACCGTCGTCAAAGCACAGGTAAAAGTTGGTGGACGCGGCAAAGCCGGTGGCGTCAAAGTCGCAAAAACCCCAGAAGAAGCATACACTCACGCCCAAAACATCCTCGGGATGGATATTAAAGGTCACCGCGTTGAACGCGTCATGATTGCGCAAGGGGCACAAATCGCAGAAGAATACTATTTCTCTCTTCTCCTTGACCGCGCCAATAGAACATACCTCGCGATGTGCTCCGTTGAAGGCGGTATGGAAATTGAGCAGCTAGCGAAAGAACGCCCCGAGGCGCTTGCTAAAGTTGAGGTCAACCCCACAACTGGTCTCGACCTAGACACCGCACACAACATTGTTAAAACTGCTGGATTCTCCCAAGAGCTACAAACCCCTGTCGCAGAAGTGCTGACGCAACTTGGCGCTGTCTTTGAAAAAGAAGATGCAACTCTCGTTGAAGTAAACCCGCTGGTAAGAACCGAAGACGGAAAAATTCTAGCTCTCGACGGAAAAGTTTCTCTCGACGATAACGCAGAGTTCCGCCAACCAGAACACCAAGGGTTAGTCGACAAAACCGCAGAAAATCCCCTTGAAGCAGAAGCTAAAAAACACGACCTCAACTACGTTAAACTCGACGGCGAAGTCGGCGTTATCGGTAATGGTGCTGGTCTTGTGATGTCGACTTTGGACGTAGTGGCATATGCTGGCGAACAATACGGAAATGTCAAACCTGCAAACTTCTTAGACATCGGTGGCGGTGCATCAGCTGAAGTAATGGCAGCTGGACTAGATATCATTCTCGGTGATGAACAAGTTTCATCTGTCTTCGTCAACGTCTTTGGCGGTATCACCTCTTGTGACGCTGTGGCTGAGGGTATTGTACGTGCTTTGGAAATTCTTGGCGATTCTGCGACTAAGCCTTTAGTCGTACGTCTTGATGGAAATAACGTTGAAGCAGGACGACGTATCCTCGCAGAAGCTAATCACCCTCTTGTGTATCAAGAAGAAACCATGGACTCCGGCGCAGCTCGTGCCGCAGAACTTGCCTACGCATCATCTCAAACACAGAACTCTTAGAAGGTACATAAGACATGTCTATCTTTTTGAACAAAGACTCAAAAGTCATCGTTCAGGGTATCACCGGCGCTGAAGGGTCGAAACATACCGCTCGTATGCTTGCTGCTGGTACTCATATTGTCGGTGGCGTTAACGCCCGCAAAGCAGGAAGCACCGTTTCGCATCAGAACGCACAGGGCGAAAATATTGAACTAACAGTATTTGGCACTGTTGCTGAAGCTATGGAAAAAACGGGCGCAGACGTATCCGTAATTTTTGTTCCTCCAGCTTTTTCTAAAGACGCAGTCATTGAAGCTATTGACGCAAAAATGCCGTTAGTTGTGGTTATTACTGAAGGTATTCCGGTGCAGGATGCTGCAGAATTCTGGGCACATGCGAAGAACTCTGTTGATGAAAACGGCAAGATGGTGACTCGAATCATTGGACCAAACTGCCCCGGTATTATCACCCCTGAAGAATCTTTGGTGGGTATTACTCCCGCAAACATCACCGGAAAAGGAAAAATCGGTCTTGTATCAAAGTCCGGTACTTTGACATACCAGATGATGTTTGAGCTACGTGACATTGGGTTCACAACCTGTATCGGTATTGGCGGTGACCCCATCATCGGTACAACACATATCGATGCGTTAGAAGCCTTTGAAACTGACCCTGAGACTGAAGCAATCGTGATGATTGGTGAAATTGGCGGTGACGCTGAAGAACGCGCTGCAGAGTTCATCAAAGAACACGTCACAAAACCTGTCGTAGGTTATGTTGCAGGTTTCACCGCTCCAGAAGGTAAAACAATGGGCCATGCTGGAGCTATTGTCTCTGGTTCTTCTGGAACAGCGCAAGCTAAGAAAGAAGCTCTTGAAGCCGCGGGCGTCAAAGTGGGTAAAACCCCGTCTGAGGCTGCTGAGCTGATGCGTGAGATTTTTGCTCAGTCATAAAAATGGTAAGAGTCTTAGGGGAAGTAGAAATATCCCTATAGAATTTCACTTCCCGTCTTGAACCAAAACCCCTAGCGTATATTCATCGATAAGGTGCGTGTGCTCTAGGGGTTTTGTGATGTGGAGGAATTGTGGGGAGGGATGAAGATTACGGAGATTTTACGCGGTGTACCCCATAATCTTCGTTAGTTGAACCACAGAACTGGTGAATATGCAGTGTGTTGTCTGGAAGCTGTACGAACTAGTGGGAAGATTTTGGAGACAATACTCGTCTTAAACTGAATGAAGCTTATGTCTCTGCTCAAAAAATATGGAATCTTACCTTGGGTTATTCTTGCAATAGTCTTTGGTCTGATTTTTGGCCAATTACTTCCTGAAGAAATTTCTCGGATTTTTTATACGTATAACGATATTTTTTCTCAATTTTTATCGTTCTCTATTCCTCTGATTATTATTGGACTTGTTGTTCCTGCTATCGGTGATTTGGGTCGAGGCGCAGGAAAATGGCTAGGTTTAACCGCTGCCTTGGCATATTCTTCTACTTTGTTTGCCGGTTTCTTGACGGTTGTTGTTGCTTTGCTGGCGTACCCCAAACTTATCGACACCTCCACCTTTAACAACGTTACTGCTACTGAAGAAACGCTATCTGCGGCTTCTGGTTACTTCACTATTCAGATGCCTCCACCGTTTGGCGTCATGACGGCTCTCATCCTTGCGTTTGTTATTGGTATCGGGCTTTCTATTGTTCCTCGTGGAGTGTTGCGCCGTGGTTTTCTAGAATTTAGAGAAATTATTAACGCTCTGATTATGCGCGTTATTATTCCACTTTTGCCATTACACATTTTTGGTATTTTCTTGAACTTGAGTGCTTCTGGAGAAGCTGCTCAAGTCATCTCAACCTTGGCAGTTGTTGTTGTGCTGGTACTTCTTCTTGAAGTTGTTATTTTAGGTACCCAATACGGTATTGCCGGAGCTATTTCTGGTAAAAACCCTTTGACCGCTGTATGGACAATGAAAGACGCGTATTTGACAGCGCTAGGTACGTCTTCTTCTGCGGCGACGATTCCGGTGACGCTTCGTCAGACGCTTAAAAACGGTGTTCGTCATCCTATTGCAAACTTCGTTATTCCTTTATGCGCTACAATTCACCTCGCTGGTTCTACTTCAAAGATTACAGCTTTTGCTATTGCTATTGCTTTCACTCAGCATATTGATGTGACTACGGGCCAGTGGATTGGTTTTGTGTGCATGCTCGGTATTGTGATGGTTGCAGCGCCGGGTGTGCCCGGTGGCGCTATTATGGCAGCTGTTGGCATTTTGCAGTCTATGCTTGGTTTCAACGATCAACAGGTTGCTTTGATGATTGCAACGTATATTGCTCTTGATTCTTTTGGAACAGCAACTAACGTGACTGGTGATGGTGCTATTGCGTTGATCATGAACCGTATTCTTGGTTCAAAGCTTGATGAGCGTGAATCCCGTGTTGCCCCTAACCAAGAATATGTTCCGTTTGATCCAGACGCATATATTGAGGAAGTCAAACACGACTAGTTCTTTTGTGAACATTATTGTGCGATAGTGTGAAACGCCCTTGTGCTTACCATATATTTTATATAGTGGGCACAGGGGCGTTGCGCTATCCGCAGAGAGATGCCTTCACGAAAAGTAGGTGGAATATATGGGAATAATGCAATTACGTGTTGATGTTTCTCCCCGTATGAGTACAGAAGTCTTTCGGCGGCTTCATGCGATTGCTGAGGTATCTCAGCTGAGGGTTCGTTCTGGAGCGGTTCAAGATGATGCTCAAGATGTGATTGAATGGTGTATTTCAGAAGATGCCTTGGAGAACTGTCTAGAATTGCTTTCTGAATATTCGGATGTGAGTATTCAAGAGATTCGCCCTGTTGGCATTCAGGACTCTTCGATGCTGACTCGGCATGAACGGAATACTTTAATGTGGGCTAATCAGCTCGCACAAGCCCAGAATTCAAGTTTTTTCAGCCTCACCTATGGGGTATTTATTGTTGTTGCTGTGATTCTTGCTGCGATTGCTGTTTTGACAGATTCTGCTATTTTGGTGGTGGGTGCGATGGTTGTTGGCCCTGACTTTGCTCCGGTAGCTGCTTTGTGTACAGGGGTCGCTTTTAAGGAACGTTCTTTAATCGTGCGGAGTTTGTGCACTTTATGGGGTGGATATTTACTAGCAACTGTAGTGGTTACGTTGTTAGCGTGTATTGCTCTTTATCTGGGGCTTTTTACACCATTGGATGTGTTAGGGGCACGGCCTCAGACCGGCTTTATTTGGCGTCCTAATATTTGGTCTTTTTTGGTTGCGGTTCTTGCTGGTGCAGTGGGTGTTTGGGCTTTAGACACCCACCAATCTAGTGCGCTTATTGGTGTCTTTATTTCGGTGACGACGATTCCAGCGGTGGGGAATCTTGCCTTAGGAATTGCTATTGGTTCTTCCGAAGAGATGGTGGGCTCTGCTGCTCAACTGGTAATTAATGTTTTAGGAATGTGTGTTGCTGGAATTGTGATGCTTTTGATTCAGCGAGCATTGTGGAGAGCTAATGTGCAGTCGCTCAAAGACTCTGGAGCGCTTAGCTCATAAGGTGGGTATCGTTTTGGTGGGGGGGGGTGATTAGGCGACTCCGGTGCCAAATAGTAGGCCTAATATGTAGGTGATGGTTGCAGCAGATAGTCCGATGGCGATTTGTCGTAGTCCTCTTTTGAGGGGGGAAGCGCCTGAGAGTAGTCCGACAATTCCTCCCGTAATACCTAAGGCTGTGGACACGAGAAGTAACGATAGGAAGACTGCGAATGTTCCGGATGCTCCGAAGACGTAGGGGAGTATGGGGATGAGCGCGCCAGAGGCGAAGAATGAGAAGGATGCTGCTGCCGCTCCGATATCTGTGCCGAGGGCTGTGGTGTGTGATTCTGTTGATGGGGTATTGCTGTTTTCTTGGTAGGACAATGATGGGTCACAGTCGCAAGAGAATTGTCCGAAGCGTTCTTGTGCTCGGTGCGTTGCGGCTTCTTCGCTCATTCCTCGTGCTTTATAGATGAGTTTGAGTTCATTTTGGTTGATATCGAGTTGGTCTGCGACGCTGAGGGTGATTTGGGTGGGGTTTGAGGCGTCGAGTAATTCTCGTTGAGATCTGACGGAGACGAATTCTCCTGCTGCCATGGATAGGGCTCCGGCTAGTAGTCCTGCAATGCCGGAGAGGAGAATAAATTCTGAGCTGGCTCCACTGGCTCCAATTCCCATGATGAGGGCGACATTAGAGACGAGTCCGTCGTTAGCTCCAAAGACAGCTGCACGAAAATTACCTGATAGTTTTTCACGTCCGGCGGTAGATAATGCTCGGACTATTTCTTCATGTACAGCTTCATCTGCTGCCATGGCTTCGGTTGCGTGGGGGTCGTGGGCGTAGGGGGAGCGTTGTTCTGCACGTTGAGCTAGTGCGAGGACGAAGACGGTTCCGCAGTGTTTTGCTAAGAACTCGAGGATACGCGCACTAATAGAGGGGCGTGGTGTGGGTTCTGCATGTGCGCCTAGGAGCTGTCTCCAATGGTTTTGGTGACGTTGTTCTGCGGTGGCGACTTCATGGAGGATTTCAGCTTCGGTGCCTTGTGATCGTTGTGCTAAGGACGCGTAGATTTTTGCTTCAGATATTTCTTCAGCGAGGTATCGTCTCCAGCGTTTGATCTCTTGGGGTGTTGGTTCGTGCTGTTCTTGCTCCATGGTTTTTACCTTATAACGAGAGACCGGCTGTACACCATAAGTTTTTATGGTGTACAGCCGGTTGTTAGGTTTCTCTCTAGAGAGGTGCTTTAGACCTTAGACGAGGTTGCCTTCGCCGTCTTCGAGGTGTGCTCGTACGAACCACTGGAATTTTTCGAGTTCTGCGGTCTGAGAGATGAGCAAATCTTCGGTGACGGGGTCGATGTCTGCGACCTTTGCGATGGCTACACGGTGGTCTTCAATGATGCGGGTGTATACCTCGTTGAGTGCGCGGAGGTGATCAAGTGCCTTAGCGCGGCCGAGGGGGTATTCTTCCCAGGTGCGCTGTTCGGTGAGGTCTCCGGCTAGTCCGTTAGGTGCTACTCCGAGAGTTGCCATGCGTTCTGCAATGTCATCTGCGTAGGTGCGTACGAGGGATACCTGTGGGTCAATCATTTCGTGAACGCCGATGAAAGATGGTCCGACAACGTTCCAGTGAGCGTGTTTGAGTACGAGTTGGAGGTCGTTCATTGCGTGGAGGCGCATCTGGAGGAGTTCTCCGACCTGATGTCCTGAGTTTTCGGTGATTCCTGGTACGGTAAATGATGCAGTGTTTGCCATTGTTGTTGCCTTCCTGTGTATTTGTGATGTTCTGTGAAGTGTTGGATAAATGTGGGATTTCCAACGCTTCGTTATTACGAATATATCAAGAATAGAAGGTTCTTGCAAGCCTTATTATGAATTACTCAAAATAAGGATGTCCTTAAGAGATAGGTTAGTATGGCTAACCTTAGTCGTCCCTTTGGTTTCAATAACATCTATCTCACCTGGGACAATAATAACTTTCATGCCTGCAGATAGTGCACTTTGAACACCTGAAGGAGAGTCTTCCACTGCCACGCAACGCTGAGGATTAACGCCGAGTTGCTTTGCGGCCTGTAGATAAGGCTCAGGGTGTGGCTTTGGGTTGGTAACTTGTTGATCACCAATAATTACTGAAAAAGTTTCGGGGGATAAGCTGGCGGTATGCTCTGCTACTTGAGTGATGGCATTGGTGACAATGCCAACGGGAATGTTCGCCTTGCGAAGTTCTTGAAGAACCTCTGGTATTCCAGGAATTAAAGAAATGGCATGAGTCTCTAAAATTGTTTCAGCCTGCTTCTGAAGCTCTGCTTTCATCTCTTGAAGCTCTAGAGGTACGCCGTTTTCTTGTAATCGAATCAAAGAAGCGTCAATAGATTTTCCTAAGCAATCGGCGGTATCTTGTGCTGTCCAAAAAGCGTGATGTTCTTGTGCTATTGCTTGTTTGGCTTGTTCCCAGATGGGTTCGGTGTCTACAAGCGTCCCATCGTGGTCAAAGAAAACAGCTTCGGGTGGTGTTAGATATTGTGTATCGCTCATACGTTTACTCTATCGGAGGTTGCCTTGAAGTGTGTTGCACCATGAGTTGTTCGTCTTTGAGGGCTGTGTGTTTTAACATGGAATAGTGACTACAACACCCTCCAATGAGAATACTTTGATAAGGCATCAGAGCGTTTTTGGGCGTCTCGTATATAGGCTCTCTGCGCCTGGTGCTTTCTTGAGCGCCTTATGGGTTAGCTTTGGGAGAATCCTTTTTGGTGCGCAAGGCGAACTGACGTGGATTTTTGCTATAAGTATTACCCCTAGTCTTTTGGTTATTCTGCTGTGCGGGTGTTATTGGGGTTATCGTGACGCTTGTAGGTATTCAAATGGGCGTTCCTTGCCTGTGTCTTTAGCTTATATGCATTGCCTTACGTGGTTTTGGGCTTTTACCTTTGGGGTGTTGTGTCCTGACCGGCGTGATGGGAAAACAATCTCTGCGCTCTCTCAAATATTTGGCGAACACTACGTTGGATTGGCTGCTGGTTTTGGTAACACTGCTGGAATCCTGACTTTTGTGAGTGCCTTCGCAGTCTTTTTTCTTGCGCTGAATTATTGCCGGCGTTCTGCGAAACTGAGTGCGGGTATTACCGAAGAAGATGAAGAGCGGATGGCTCGCGAGTCTAGCGACTATGAGTTTCTTGAATCATAGTCTTTTGTATCTGTAAATATTTTTAAAACGTTTTTTCTGGGAAGTATTGCATAAACTAAGTTGAGCGTTGTAGACTCAAGTTAGTTGAACTGGGTATCGTTAACGGGGTGCTCGGACAACATAAAACAGCACACGACACAGAAAGGACACTATATGAACATGCAATTAACAAGCGCATCAGAAGAACTGCTCAACCAAGCAAATAGCTACGCTCAAACTCTCAAAAACCCATCAATAGAGCCAGAGCATCTACTAAAAGCGATGCTAGATACTCGCCAGAGCCTCGCCGCAGCAACACTTAAAGTTGCAGGGGTAAACCTCGACGAACTATCTGAAAAAGTCTCCGCACAGATTAAAACTCTTCCCGCAACTTCTGGAGCAACAGTTGCAAAACCCCAAATAAGCCAAGACGTTCTCCACGCACTAGAAAATGCCCAAACGCAAGCGCAAAAACTTGGAGATAGCTATATCTCTACAGAAATCATCTTGCTAGGAATCGCTCAGGGACAAAACGCCGCAGCCACACTCCTAAAAAATAACGGAGCTACAGCACAAACCATTGAAGGAATCATCCCCAACATACGAGGAGGTAAAAAAGTGGATACTCCAAACCCCGAAGGAACTTTTCAAGCTCTTGAAAAGTACGGAACAGACCTCACAGCCATAGCACGAAGCGGAAAACTCGACCCCGTCATCGGCCGCGACAGCGAAATACGACGAGTCGTACAAGTACTCTCACGACGCACTAAAAATAACCCCGTACTCATCGGCGAACCTGGCGTCGGAAAAACCGCAGTTGTTGAAGGACTTGCACAACGCATGGTCTCAGGAGACGTCCCCGAATCTTTACGCGGAAAGACACTCATCTCCCTCGATCTAGGATCCATGGTCGCAGGAGCAAAATATCGTGGAGAATTTGAAGAACGACTCAAAGCAGTTCTTGACGAAATCAAAAACTCCCAAGGCCAAATCATCACTTTCATCGACGAAATACATACTGTCGTCGGCGCCGGAGCATCTGAAGGGTCCATGGACGCCGGAAACATGCTCAAACCTATGCTTGCTCGCGGAGAACTTCGACTCATCGGTGCAACCACCCTAGACGAGTACCGCCAGAACATCGAAAAAGACGCTGCCTTAGAACGCCGATTCCAGCAAGTATACGTAGGCGAACCCAGTGTCGAAGACACCATCGGTATCTTGCGCGGACTCAAAGAACGCTACGAAGCACACCACAAAGTAGCCATCGCAGACTCCGCACTCGTTGCCGCCGCAAACCTCTCGCAACGCTATATCCCATCACGCCAATTACCAGATAAGGCCATCGACCTCATCGACGAAGCCGCATCACGGTTACGTATGGAAATTGACTCAGCTCCAGAAGAGATTGACGCTTTACGCAGAGCCGTAGACCGTATGACCATGGAAGAACTTGCCCTCGCCAAAGAAAAAGACGAGGCCTCCAAAGAACGCCTCGAAGCGCTACGAGCTGATATGGCAGATAAGCAAGAAGAACTCCGCGAACTCAATATGCGCTGGGAAGCAGAGAAAGCCGGTCTGAACCGCGTCGGAGACATCAAAAATAGCATCGACGAGCTACGCTCCCGTGCCGAAGTCGCCCAACGTGAAGGAAACTTGGCCGAAGCATCACGCCTTCTTTACGGGGAAATTCCTGCCCTCGAAAAAGAACTAACTGATGCTCAACAAGCAGAAGACCGAGTCCGCGAAGAATCTATGATTTCAGAAGAAGTCACAGCAGAAGACATCGCCGAAGTCATCAGCGCATGGACAGGTATCCCCGCAGGGAAAATGCTCCAAGGCGAAAGCGAAAAACTACTCAACATGGAAAGCGAACTCGGCAAGCGCCTCATCGGACAACACCAAGCCGTTCAAGCTGTTGCTGACGCGGTACGCCGTTCACGTGCTGGTATTAGCGACCCTGACCGCCCCATCGGCTCGTTCCTTTTCTTAGGCCCAACCGGTGTAGGCAAAACAGAGCTCGCCAAATCACTTGCACAATTCCAATTTGACGACGAACGCGCGCTGATTCGCATCGACATGTCTGAATACGCTGAAAAGCATGCTGTATCACGACTAGTAGGAGCTCCTCCCGGATACGTCGGATACGAAGAAGGCGGACAACTCACCGAAGCAGTACGCCGTCGCCCGTACTCTGTTGTACTCCTCGACGAGGTAGAGAAAGCCCATCCAGAAGTGTTCGACATCCTCCTTCAAGTTCTCGACGATGGACGTCTAACAGACGGACAAGGCCGCACCGTGGACTTCCGAAACGTTATCCTCATCTTGACCTCAAACTTGGGATCTCAATTCTTAATTGACTCAACGCAAAGTCAAGAAGACCGAAGCAAAGCTGTCATGAACGTCGTCAACGCTTCTTTCAAACCTGAGTTCCTCAACCGGTTGGATAACATCATCATGTTCGACCCACTGAGTGAAGAAGACCTCGGAAAGATCGTGCTACTACAAATACAATCAATGGCACACCGCCTAGAAGATAAGCGTATCAGCCTCGACGTGAGCGAAAACGCCATCCAATGGTTAGGCACCAACGGATACGACCCCGCCTACGGCGCCCGACCACTTCGCCGCCTCGTTCAAACAGAGCTCGGAAACCGCTTAGCTCAGGGCATACTTGCCGGCGATATCCACGAAGGAGACACCGTCCATGTGGATGTTACCGACCAAGAGCCAAAGACTCTGCACCTAGAATCCATCCGATAAAAACCCTTTAGGTGCCCCTTTCGATGATGTTGCCACCCCGCACGGGGTGGCAACACGTCGTTAAAACCCCACGACAAGAAGAACGAGAACACTCTCACGGCAACGAATACTACCCTGCACCAGAGCCATCCTCGATAATAAGAGAGTGAACTTTGAATCCTCCTCCCGCTCTTCGATGTACAGTTCCAACATTGAGCTCACCAACCACCCCGAAATTGCTCGCGCACATCAATCAGCACTACGCTCCATCGCACGTATCGTTGAAAACGAAATTCCCGCCCACGACACTCAATACGCCCGTGAAGGAATTGAGCATCTATTACATGAAGGACAAGTCCTCGTTCTCACCGGAGCCGGTGTTTCCACAGCCTCAGGAATCCCCGACTACCGCGGAGAAAGCGGCTCTTTGAAAAACCACCGCCCGATGACATACCAAGAATTCCGCTACGATGACGAAGCACGTCAACGATACTGGGCTCGCTCCTACGTAGGCTGGCGCAGAATGCGACGAGCTGAACCTAACGCAGCACACTACTTACTCACAAAACTTGAAGAGCGCTCGCAACTGGCAGGTATTATCACTCAAAACGTTGATGGATTACACCGGCGTGCAGGATCACGGAACGTTCTCGCTCTTCACGGCGACTTAGAGTATGTCGTATGCCTTATCTGCCACAAACGTGAACATCGTGCCGAGTTAGACCTCCGCATTGAGGAGAAAAATTACGGGTACCTAGAACGTCTCGAAGATCAGAACCTCCAAGTGAACCCTGACGGCGATGTGTCACTGAGCGATGAACTTATTTCTGACTTTCAGATGGTTGGCTGTGTGAACTGCCAACAGACTTTCCTCAAACCTGATGTTGTATATTTTGGTGAGAACGTGCCTGCCCAACGAAAAGCACAAGCTTGGCAGATGTACCGTGATTGCCGTTCTGTACTTGTTGTAGGCAGTTCCCTAGCGGTGATGAGCGGATATAAATTTGCTCTTGAAGCTCATAAAGACCAGAAGCCTTTAGGAATTATTAATGGTGGGCCGACACGTGCCGATCGCAAAGCAACGTATATGTGGCGTAGTGATGTGGCTGCTGCTCTCGCTCAACTGATGTGACCGTGAAGAAACCCCATTGTGGTACAGAAGAATCGTAACGATATGTAATCTGGAAAACATTTTTTGAGATTCTCTAGAGAGAAATGGTGTCCTTTCACGGTTTTAAGAGTAAATATCGTCACTAATTTCCTCTCAAAGGGATACGAATTAAGCACAGCTAATAAAAAACATGTACCCTTAAGCAGGAAAGACTGTAAGAGGATTCCGGGGCTACCTGTGTGCTCACACACTTGGCCCACCGGACACGATGGATAAAGAGGGGGTCACGCCATGGGGCGCGGCCGTCAAAAGGCTAAAGCAACACGGCAGGCTCGGGAGATGAAATACTACAGCCCCGAGACCGATTACTCTGCGCTCGAACGCGAGCTCAGTGGTGCCAAAAATAACTCATCCAGAAAGTCATCCGGTCATCAATATGATGAGGACGACTACTCAGAATACCTCGACAAGTATTCTGACGATTATGTTGATGAAGACTAATCTTCTCGATTAGTCATTTTGAGACAATAAAAAAGTAGTGTGCCCCTCGGGGTACACTACTTTTTTATACGCAAACGCACCTAAAACATCTTGGTGAATGGTACTACTCAGCTACACAATAAAGCTCTTCTCCCCTTATAAGACGAGAAGAAGAGCTTTACTCTTCACCCTGTTGAGCTAAAGATACGTCTTCGACAAAAGAGCAGCGCCACCATCGACACCCTTAGCTCCTTGAACATAATCCTCGCATGATGAGTAAGAGCCGTCATCCTTACGAACCTCACCTAAAATCCAAGAACTTATGCCTTGTTCTGAGGCAGAAAAAACAACCTCATCAGCAACCTGAGATGAAACAACCGCAACCATGCCCACACCCATATTGAGGGTTCTTTCCATATCTGCCAGAGGAACCGAACCAAGACGTTCAACCAAACGGAAAATTGCGGGAACCTCCCACGTAGAACGATCGACTAGCCCAATCAATCCTTGCGGTAATACGCGTGCCAGATTAGCGGCTAAACCGCCACCTGTTACATGAGAAAAAGCGCGAATACCCTGACCCGTACGACCGTCTTCACCATTGACAGGGAACTTCTCTAAGAGCTCTAAACATGCTGCGGTGTAGATACGCGTCGGTTCGAGCAATTCTTCGCCGAGAGTCCGCCCCAACTCTGGAATATGGCTCTCTAGGGTGAACTTAGAATGTTCTACCACTTTACGTACTAGAGAATAACCATTCGAATGAATTCCCGAAGACGCCATGGCGATAAGAACATCTCCATCCTGAACACGGTCTGGGCCAAGTAATTCATCTGACTCAACAATGCCTGTAGCGGCTCCTGCCACATCGTATTCATGTTCGCCTAACAGACCAGGATGCTCAGCTGTTTCACCACCTACAAGGGCGGTTTTTGCCAGAGCACACCCTTCAGCAATGCCGCGAACAATATCTGCAATACGCTCAGGAACAACCTTACCCGTTGCAATATAATCAGTCATGAACAGAGGTTTAGCTCCGGTGACAACAATATCGTCGACCACCATACCCACAAGATCATGGCCAATCGTATGGTGAATATCTAAAGCCTGAGCAATAGCAACTTTTGTGCCAACACCATCTGTTGAGGTTGCAAGATACGGTGTGCGATAGTCTTTCAACACGCTGAGGTCGAAAAGACCTGCAAAACCACCGACACCCCCTACCACTGCAGAACTATGAGTAGCTTTAACCGCGTCTTTCATCAGTTCAACAGCACGGTCGCCAGCTTCAACATCTACACCAGCAGAAGCATACGTTATCTGTGAAGAATCAGTGGTCATGGGGGTCTTCCTTTGTCGTTTGTGGATAAATCGTATCTTCGGGCAAGATAAGAGACTCTAATTCCGAATCTGGACCAGGCTCACAGCGTGACGCACACCCACCCACCACGGGCCCTGCTGCTGTAGACGCTGAGCCTTGGCGAGTATGAATGGAATATGCCTGAGCCCGTTCAGGCTTTTGAGGTACCGGACGTTCTGCCGTCACCTCGGCAATAGAACTGGATAATGGTCCGCTAGCACCTGCAACGGTGTCTTGGGCGTCAAAGAGATTTTTTCCAATACGTTCTGGAATTTCAATAGGGTACTTACCCGTAAAACAAGCCGTGCATAGATTTTTACGTTGCTGTTGAGTTGCTGCAATCATGCCATCTTCTGAGATATACCCTAAAGAATCAGCACCCAAAGATTTTCCAATTTCTTCAACGCTCATCGTATTAGCAACGAGCTCAGCACGAGAAGCAAAATCAATACCGTAGAAACAAGGCCATTTGACGGGAGGAGAAGAAATACGGACATGAACCTCTGCCGCACCAGCTTCTTTGAGCATACGTACCAGTGCACGCTGAGTATTACCTCGCACAATAGAATCATCAACAACGATGAGTCGTTTACCCTCAACCACCGAACGTAGCGGATTGAGTTTAAGCCGAATACCTAACTGGCGAATAGTCTGTGACGGCTGGATAAAGGTACGCCCAACATAAGCATTTTTGACCAAACCATTACCAAAAGGAATACCTGATTCTTCAGCATAACCAATCGCTGCGGGAACTCCCGACTCCGGTGTAGGCATCACTAAATCTGCTTCAACACGATGCTCACGTGCTAACTGCCGACCCATCTCGACCCGTGACTCATATACTGAACGAGCATTAATCGTGGTATCTGGCCTCGCTAGATAGACATACTCAAAAACACAACCAGCAGGCTCTGCAGGGGCAAATTGTTCTGATTGAACGCCCTGTTCTGTGATGGTCAGAAACTCTCCAGGGGAAACTTCGCGAACAAAAGCTGCACCGACAATGTCTAGTGCAGCTGTTTCTGAAGCGACGACCCAACCGTCATGATGAAGTTTTCCTAGAACAAGAGGACGCACACCCTGCGGGTCACGAGCCACATAAAGGGTGTTCTCGTCCATAAAGACAAGGCAGAATGCGCCCTTAAGCGTGGGTAATAATTCTAATGCGGCTTCTTTGAGAGAAGGGTGCTGATGTTTCGCAAGAAGAGCTGTGACGAGAGCTGTATCTGTAGTATTTCCTTGTGCTAATTCGCCACGTTCGGGTGTCTCACCACTATTTTTTTCTAAAACTCTGTCGTAGAGTTCGGCAGAGTTCGTGATATTTCCGTTGTGTGCTAAAGCAAGAGTACCGTGTGGCGTTGCACCAAGAGTAGGTTGTGCATTGGCCCAATGTGAAGCGCCAGTCGTGGAATAACGACAATGGCCAATAGCCATATGCCCTCGCATAGAGTTGAGGGTGTGCTCATCAAAGACTTGGGATACCAGCCCCATATCTTTATAGACGTTAATTCGTTTTCCATCGCTAGTAGCAATACCAGCAGATTCTTGGCCTCTATGTTGTAGCGCATATAAGCCGTAGTAGGTGAGTTTTGCTACGTCTTCTCCTGGAGCCCAGACGCCAAAGACTCCGCATTCATCTTTAGGGCCGTGGTCAATAGGGTCGAGATCGTGGGTCAGTTTACCGTCGGGACGAACCAATGTTGCCATCTTTTCGAAGGTCGGGGCCGAACAAAATAGTGACCTAACCATCTAAGGTGTGTGACGTGCACCAAAGAAGCTAAGACGGTATTAGTTTAGCCTATAGACATCCACTTTCTAGAAAAAATTGAGTATATGTTCGTTTAAGAACTACTCTTCATCGGTTGCAACAGCACGAACAACCTCGGCACGACGAGCCGTAAACCTATCAATCATAAGAGCAATCGTCAAAAAAATAGCAGTACAAACGCCCATAGAACACACGGCAAGAACACCAAAAACAGAAGACCGCGTGTGCTCATCACTACCACCAACAAAAAACGTTAATACGGCGGCAACCATCAAACCAACCACAACACCAGTGACTCCAAAAGCAATCAAAGAAGGCGCACGACGCACCTGAACAAGACGCTCCTGCGGGCGTTGAGAAGAAGAACCTTGAGAATGTGGGGTAGAAGTACTCATCAAACCTATTCTATTCTGGCACGATACAAAAACAGAAAATATGACCCTATTACTCTAAGAGGAAAACCCCAAGAACCTCGTCAAAGTCCAAGAAACAAAACCTTAAACTCCCTGAAACAACGGCAAAACATTCTGCAAATTAGCACGTACACCGGAAGCATTCAGCTGAGTCTTACTCTCTTCCCAGCCCCGAACACCGCAGGCTAAAGCACACCAAAGATAAGGACTCATCTCAATAACATTAGGCGGAGTCCCACGAGTATGACGAGGACCCTCAATACATTGCGTCACACCAAAAGGTGGAACCCTCACCTCGACAGAATTACCCGGCACTCTGTGCGCTAATTCCTCTAACAAAAAACGAACTGCCCCAGCCCTCACACTACGCGGTAGCTGGTCAAAAGTGCTCTCCGGTGCTGAAGATTCAAAAACCCGAAAAATATCAGAGATATACGCTGTTCCCTGTTCTAAAGAAATCTTACGACGGGCGCTCATCTGCTACGGCTAAACCTCCTGCTGTAACGCTGCACCCGGTTCAACAGCTCCAACAACAGTATCAGCGCCCATAATAGGCGAAGTGCACTGCTCTATACCCTGCGCTCGCTGCTGAGCAGTAATGAGTCCAGCTTGTTCTAGAATACTCAACGCAATAACAACTAAAGCACGGTGTGAACCGTCAAGAATCTTAATGCATAGCGATGAACCATCGCGTAAACCAATAGCTAAAACCCCTTCTGCTCCACCTTTGACAACGGCATCTAAAAGGCCGGACAATCGAGTATAAGGAGTATCTACGCCCTGAAGATACTCAGGGTAATCCACCATGGCGGTAGCTACTGTGGCAACACGAGCATCAGCATGAATATTTTCGATGCCTGACCCGAGCAAAGAATATCCTCGAGCAAGGGCCCGTAAAGATAGCGCAGGTAACGGCGCCCCACAACCGTCAACACCTACCATAGAGATATCCTCTTGGGTGCATTGACGAATAGTTTCGATAACACGCTGTTGTAGCGGATGTTCTGGATCAAGATAACGATCAACATCCCACCCATTTTTAACACACGCCCATAAAAAGGCACTATGTTTTCCTGAACAGTTAAACGCTAAACGCTGAGCCCCTTTACCAGCCTGAATGAGAGCGTTCAAACTTGGCTGATCTGAAGGAAGTACTGAAGGGCATTGGAGTGCACTATCATCAAGCTCTGCTTCGCTGAGGATAGACTGGGCAACCTTCATATGCTCAAAAGAACCCGTATGGGACCCCGAGGCAAGAGCAATCTGAGCTCCTTGCAACTCAGCACCAGCATTCATCGACGCAATCGTTTGAAACGGTTTGAGCGCAGAGCGCGGAAAAATTGGGGTATCAATATCACCATAAGAAATACGGGGAGAGCCATCTGCGTTGAGCAAAACAGCAGAACCTAAATGACGGGATTCAACGAACCCGCTACGGCGAACGACTGCAAGTTCTACGGCGTCTTGAGCATGAAATGTCTGCATACCCTCCAGTATTGCATAATTCGTAGACTCAATGACGATCAGCTAACACCCGAGGAGACTGCCGCTAAAAATAACAGAAACGCCCACAAGATAGGAAAGACTAAAAGAATCATTATATGCTGAGTAAAGGCTGAGAAAAAAGTTTTCTGTTTTAATGTCAAGACATAAAACCTCAATACACTGTAATTCCAGAAAATTAGAGAGATTCTGAGACTAAACGATGAACTTTTCGCGTAGCCTTAGAGAATGAAGGTTTTGGTACTTGGCCCCGGCGGGCGTGAACATGCAATCATCCGCGCACTTCAAAAAGACCCACAAGTTACTCAGGTGCATAGCGCCCCTGGAAACGCTGGAATTGCGCAAGAAATCCCTACCTACCCAATTGATGCACAAAACCCCACAGAGGTTATTGCACTAGCACAACAACTCGATATCGACCTCGTCGTCATCGGGCCAGAAGCACCACTCGTTGCCGGCGTCGCAAATGCGCTACGCCAACAGAACATCCCCGTATTCGGGCCAGACCAAGAAGCCGCCGCCCTCGAAGGTTCAAAAGCTTTCGCTAAAGAAATCATGGCAGAGGCACAAGTCCCCACCGCGCTGGCAAAAATTGCGCACACCATGGACGAAGCCATCGAAGCAATAGACTCCTTCGGCGCCCCCTACGTCGTCAAAGATGATGGACTTGCTGCCGGAAAAGGCGTAGTGGTCACCTCACACCGCGAAGAAGCCCTCGCCCATGCACAAGCCTGTTTTAATGCTGGCTCACATATTGTCGTTGAAGAATACCTTGACGGACCTGAAGTCTCACTCTTCGTCATCTCTGACGGCGAACGATGCATCCCCCTAGAACCAGCACAAGACTTCAAACGTATCTTTGACCAAGACCGTGGCGCCAACACCGGCGGTATGGGCGCCTATAGCCCACTCCCATGGCTTCCCAAAAACTTTGTTCAGACCGTGATGGAACGTGTAGCACAACCAACAATCACCCACATGAAACATCGTGGAACACCTTTCGTCGGCGTGCTGTATTGCGGTTTAGTTATTACTTCTCGCGGTATTCGCGTCATCGAATTCAACGCCCGTTTTGGTGACCCTGAAACACAAGCTGTCCTTGCTCGGTTGAAAACACCGCTAGGGCAGCTTCTTTATTCAGCAGCATGTTCACGTCTTGACGAAGACACCACACTATCGTGGGACCCACGCTACGCCGTCGACGTCGTTATGGCAGCCGAAAACTACCCAGAAACACCCCGCAAAGGTGACATCATTAGGGGATTAGACGACCTTAAAGGCAAAGACGACAGCTACGTTATTCATGCGGGCACCACCCAAAAAGGTAAGGACATTTTGACCTCCGGAGGTCGAGTTCTTGCCGTCGTTGGGTTGGGCGATGACCTCAACCAAGCACGCGAACGAGCCTATGAAGGTGTTCAGCGTATTTCTTGGGAAGGTGCCCAATACCGTCAAGACATTGCACTAGCTGCCTCACAACAGCAGATTACCGTCCCAGAACAATACTCATAGTTATCGATATGCTCCTCACAACCTGATGAGCACACATATTTACCCCTACTTTGACTCGTTACAACCTATAGGAGCGTTATGAACTGGAAAGAGGAACACCTTGAGATTCCAGGGTGGAGACACGTATATGCTGGCAAAGTTCGAGACTTATATGTCCCAGCTGAAGGACACGATGAAGTTTTTGGGCTATCGATAAAAGACGACGCCGAACAGCGTGCTGGCTCTGTTCTTGTTGTTGCCTCCGACCGTGTGAGCGCTTTTGACCAGGTGATTCCCACAGTGATTCCCGATAAGGGAAAAATTCTGACGCAACTTTCTTTGTGGTGGTTTAACCAGCTCACCGAGGTACCTCACCACGTTCTTTCAACCGATGTACCTGAGGTGGTTGCTGGTCGAGCTATGATTTGTAAATCTCTCAATATGTTTCCGGTAGAGTGCATTGCCCGCGGGTATCTCACTGGTTCTGGCCTTAAAACGTATCAAGAGACAGGATCTATCGGCGACACGATGTTACCTGAAGGGCTCGTAGACGGTTCCGTTCTGAATCCTCCTATTTTTACCCCCACCGGTAAAGCCGAAATCGGCGAACACGATGAACTGATTACTCGTCAAGAATTACACGAAGAAATCGGTGCGCCCATGGCAGATCGACTCGAGGAACTGACCCTGTCAATATATTCTCGTGCAGAAGAAATCGCTCGAGATCGTGGAATTATCATTGCTGATACAAAGCTTGAATTTGGTTTAGATTCTTATCGGGGAGCTGTCACTCTCGGAGACGAAATACTCACCCCAGATTCCTCTCGCTTCTGGGATGCGGAAAAATATCAGCCAGGACAAAACCAACCTAGTTTTGACAAACAATTTATTCGAGACTGGCTTACCTCTGATGCTTCAGGATGGAACGGTCAAGGTGCTGTTCCGGCGTTACCTGAGGACATTGTCGAAAAAACTCGTGAACGTTACATCGAAGCATATGAGCGTCTCACACAAACAACATTTACCGTATAACGTTGAAGCTATACACTCAATCTAATATTGAGAAATAAAAAAACATATAGACGCTGGCTATCACCGAGGGAGATGATAGCCAGCGTCTATATGTTTTTATTCTGCTCATTTATGAGGGGAGTACCCCGTCACGGATTTTCTCGTGGTATTCACGATGTTTTTGAGCTTCATCGGAAAGCGCATAGAACCATGTAATATGTTCCGCTACGCTTTGCTGGGCTGTGTCTGGGTCTTGAGCAAGGATAGAATCATAAATTTTTCGATGCTGTCTCTGAAGCTCTTTTTTGACATTCTTCCAATCTTGCAAATATGGGACGGCTTCTTCGACGTACCCTACCGTTGCCAGATGAAGCGAATCAATAACAGTTTCTAGAGCAAGATTTTCACTGAGCGTAGAAATCTCATAGTGGAAACGGGTGTCGCAAAAATGAAAACGCTCATCACTAATATTTTCAAAATCCATCTCGTCAAGATAACTTTTGGCTCGCTGTAAGGCGTGTGAACGTTTGACAGTATCTTCTCCAACTGCTGCGATACGTGCCGCATGGCCTTCTAAAAGAATGCGTGTTGTGACCACATCTGAAACAGGAAGTGTTTTGGTTGCAATATGCATCCGGATCGCCCAGCTTAACGCATCAGAAGGCTCTGACACGACGATAGCTCCAGATTTTGGGCCTGAACCGGACTGTGAGCGGATAAGACCTACAGCACCAAGAACTTGTAAGCCTTCACGTACAGAAGCACGAGAAATACCGTATTGTTCGGCTAATGCTCGTTCTCCGGGGAGTCTATCTCCTACGCGTAGTTGGCCACGACGAAGTTTTGTTTCTACAGAGTCGATGAGAACGCTAAAGGTTCTTTCTTTCACAGTTCCTCTTTGGTACGGCGGAATGATATAAAACGGTGGCGGCACCTCAGCCGAAGTTGAGATACCGCCACCGTAAGTAACACCTTTAGGTGAGAAAACCTTGGGCGTATCTTAGTGGTGAATTTCAATCAGGAAGTGCAAAATGTTGGTTTGCAAGAAGACCAAAGTACAGACGGTCACCAACATGGCGATAGACCATGGGAGAACAGTCTTGAAGATTTCGGACTCTTTACCTTCCATATCCACAGAAGTTGCTGCAATAGCCAAAGACTGTGGGGAAATCATCTTGCCAACAACACCACCGGTGGTGTTTGCTGCCAACAAGAGCTCTGGGGTTACACCAGTAATACCCTGCTGTGCGAGGTTGTTCGCAGCAGCAACCTGTAGCTTGGAGAAGAGTGCGTTTGCGGAGGTGTCAGAACCAGTAACAGCAGTTCCAATCCAACCGAGCGAAGGCGCGAGGAATGCGTAGATTGGTCCAAGTCCTGCAACGAATGCACCCATTGCAACGGTCTGACCGGAGAAGTTCATAACGTACGCTAGCGCCAAAACAGCAACGATGGTCAATGCGGAGAAACGCATACGGTATGCGGTAACACCGATTTCTTTGACAACATCACCGAAGTTGAGAGCGTAACGGTTATTTTCGTTGAAGACCATGTACAAGACAGCAACGATAAGACCTGCAAAGAGCAAGAAGCTACCGGGGTTGTTCAACCATGCGAAGGAGTATGCGGACTTGACGTGTTCACCAGCTTCATTAACAAGGCGATCTTCAAGCAAAGGCATCTTGACGACGAGGTTGGTGCTCTTGAGCCAAGTAACAACGGGGGTCGCTAGGTTCGCAATACCGAAGACGAGAACAACAACGGCGTAAGGCATGAGTGCCATCCATACGCGCATACCGGTGAGTTCGGATTTTGCGTTTTCTTCTAGCGGAGGTAGTCCGTAGCGCTCGCGAACACCTGCGATGCCGCGAGGCTTCCATACACGCAAGAATGCAACTGCTACACCGAGGGAAACGATACATGCAACAACGTCGGTGAGCTGGTAGACGAAGTATGTTGCGGTGAGCCACTGTGCAACACCGAAGGAGAAGCCAATAACAACTGCAGGAACCCAAGCATCTTTAACGCCCTTAATGCCGTCAAGGATGAAGAGAAGGATAAGTGGGACGAAGAATGCGAGGAAGGGTGCTTGGTGACCAACGATTGCACCGATAACGGTTGCATCTTTGCCGCCTACTTCACCTGCGGTGGTGATGGGGATAGCTACAGCGCCGAATGCTACGGGAGCGGTGTTTGCAATAAGTACGGTGACAGCTGCTTTGAGCGGTTTAACACCTAGTGCAAGAATCATTGTTGCGGTAATAGCAACGGGAGCGCCGAAGCCTGCAAGTGCTTCGAGTAGGCCACCGAAGCAGAACGCGATGAGGATAGCCTGGATACGTAGGTCGCCTCCACCGATAGCGTCGAAGGTGCGACGGAGATCTTCGAAACGGCCAGAGAGGACGGTAATCTGGTAGAACCAGATTGCCATGAGGATAACCCAGACGATGGGGAATGCGCCGTAGAGTCCGCCACGAAGTGCTGACATTGCGGCGAGGTCGGCGGGCATGCCGAATCCGATAACTGCGACGATGATAGCAACGACGAGGGATGTCAGGCCGGCAATGTGTGCGCGGGCTTTAACACCGAGAAGCATGATGAAGAACGCGAGAAGCGGTAGACATGCTACGAGTGCTGAGAGTCCCAGGCTGCCACCGACTGCGTCGGTTTGTGCAAACCAAGTATTCATAGCTCTCCTTTAAGGAACTAAGAAAACCGCTAGTAAGCGGTTTGACGTGTGATGTAAAAATGTGTGGTCTGACCACTAGAATGTTATAACCCTACATGAGGCGTATCACCATTGCAAAACTATTGTGACCTCAACCCCTTTTCGTGTTTTTGAGGGTTTGTGTGTATTTATGTGGGAAGCGCCTGTGTCTTGCAAAAATAATGAGCTTTTACATCGGGAAAAGTGGGAAACTCCGCGAAAAACGCCCCAACACCCCGCAAAAATGCACCCTTTCATGTGGTGAGACATTGTTGGTGCAATGTGAAAAACATGCACAAAAGAGGTATTTAGTCATAAAAAAATGCGCTAATCAAAATGGTTCGAGGTACTAAAACTCGTGTTAAATGAAAGATAAGAATATACACGCGCTATCTCTTTCAAACTCAAGGGTTCTATTTTGGGTGCGAACCACGAATGAGTCCGTAGCGCACCATCTAAGGAGAAAGCTATGCGAATTGCACTATTCTCAACATGCCTCGTCGACGGCATGTACCCACGCACGGCGCAGGCTACCGTGGAAATCTTAGAACGTTTAGGGCACGAAGTTGTCTATCCCCAAGGGCAGACCTGCTGTTCACAAATGCACGTCAACTCCGGATATTTCGATGACGCATATCCAGTTGTTAAAGCACACGTCAACGCTTTCGACTCATGGGACTTCGACGTAGCAGTCGCCCCCTCCGGATCATGTGTTGCCTCCCTTGGGCACCAACAGCCCATGATTGCTCGCCGAGCAGGAGACGAAGAACTAGCTCAACGCGCAGAAACTATCGCTGCCCGCACCTTTGAACTATCCTCGCTACTTATCGACGTTCTCGGCATCACTAACGCTGCCGAACAACTCAACTCATACTTCCCAGAGCACGTCACCTACCACAACTCTTGCCACGGCATGCGCTTACTCAAACTCGGCACCCGTCAAGCCGACCTCTTACGCACCGTTGGTGGAATCGAATACACCGAAATTGAAGGACTCGACCAATGCTGCGGCTTCGGTGGAACCTTCTCGTTCAAAAATGCCGACACCTCAGGGGCTATGGTTTCTGACAAGGCAGACAATATCGAAAAAACTGGTGCAAGTATCTGCACCGGTGGCGACGTATCATGCCTAATGAACATCGGTGGTGCACTTAGCCGAAAAGGCTCACCTGTCAAAACCGTACACTTCGCCGAGATTCTTGCATCCACTAAAGAAAACCCGCTGAAAGTCTCTGGCCCCGTAGAACTAGCAGCCGCAGGAGGTAAATAATTATGACAGCAGTATCACTTGGAATGCCTCGTGTGTATCACGGTGAAGGAAACATCTTCGAGTTCGAAGAATTCCCAAAATACGCGGCAAAAGAACTTACCAACGAACAGCTTCGCGCAAACCTCGGATTTGCAACCCACAAAATCCGTAATAAACGTGCCGACGTCATCAACGAATTGCCAGACTGGCAAGACCTCCGCACCGCCGGATCCATGATTAAACAACGTGTTCTTGCAAACCTGCCAGAATACCTAGAAATGTTCGAAAAGAACTTCACCGCAGCCGGCGGACACGTTCACTGGGCACGCAACGCCAGCGAAGCAAACCAAATTGCTTATGACCTCATCAAAGCCGAAGGCGTAGACGAAATCATCAAGATTAAATCTATGGCAACTGCAGAGATGGGCCTCAATGAATTTCTTGAAGAAAAAGGCATCAACGCCATCGAAACTGACTTGGCAGAAGAAATCGTGCAGCTGGCAGAAGACCGCCCCTCACATATTCTTGTTCCAGCAATTCACTTCAACCGAACCCAAATTCGTGACATCTTCAAACGAAAAATTGAAGGCGTCAAAGTAGACCTCTCGGATAACCCCGCAGAACTGGCAGAAGCATCACGTATCCGCCTTCGCGACAAGTTCTTGAACACTAAAGTTGCAGTATCCGGCGCAAACTTCGGTATCGCCGATACCGGAACCCTCACTATCGTTGAATCTGAAGGTAACGGACGTATGTGCCTGACCCTTCCCGATACCCTCATCACCTTCATGGGTATCGAAAAAATTCTTCCCACCTTCAGCGACTACGAAGTGTTCTTACAGCTCTTGCCACGTTCCTCAACCGGTGAGCGCATGAACCCCTACACCTCCATGTGGACCGGTGTAACACCCGGTGACGGACCCCAAAACATGCACGTCATCCTCATCGATAACGGACGAACCGCCGTCCTCAACGATGAAGTAGGCCGTCAAGCACTACACTGCATCCGTTGCTCGGCATGTATGAACGTTTGCCCCGTTTACGAACGCGCAGGCGGACACGCATACGGCTCAACCTACCCCGGCCCTATCGGTGCAATCCTCTCACCACAGCTTGGTGGTATCGAGAACGAATACAACTCTTCACTACCGTTTGCATCTTCCCTCTGCGGAGCATGCTACGAAGCCTGCCCCGTCAAGATTAACATTCCTGACGTACTCGTTCACCTACGCGGTAAAGCCGTCGACTTCGAAAAAGCACAAGGTGATTTCAAGGGTGGCAAGAAGCATCTTCACCCACAGATGGACGCTATGATGTTTGGCGCTAAAGTACTCTTTAGCTCCGGCAAATTGATGTCTTTGGCTGAAAAGGGTCTGCCCATGTCCCGTATTATCACCGGACGAGACCACAAGATTTCTAAACTTCCCGGTCTTGTCGGCGGATGGACAAAATACCGTGACATCCCAGAGCCTCCCAAACAATCCTTCCGCAACTGGTGGAAGAAAGAACGCGGCGCTGCTGCTGAACGTGTGGGCGGAGAACGCGTAGACATTCAAGCGCTCATAGAGGCTAACCGTGGCAAGGTCGAAGAAGTAAAAGCTAATGCGCGAGCAGCAGGCGAAGCTCAGGCTGCGCGCCACGCAAAGGAGAGCGAATAATGAGCACCGCTAAAGAAGATATCCTCGCCCGTATTCGTGCCTCACTTTCTGATAACCCCCAGCCAGCTGAGCCAATCCGCAACTATCGTCGAGTCAGTGAACTGAGCAAAGAAGACACCATCGAAATACTCGTTGACCGTCTCATCGACTATAAAGCGAATGTTTACCACGAAACAGAAGAGAGCATCGTTGACCGTATCGACCAGCTTCTAGAAAAAGCTTCCCGTTACGTGGTGCCTACCGGTATCAACACGAACTGGCTTCCCGAAGATACCGCCACTCGTTCTCGTGTCTTCGACGCTGGTAACATTCAAAAAGCGGGGACGCTCTCGCTCAAAGAGCTTGACCGTATCGACGCAGTGGTGACTAACTCTACTGTTTCATGTGCAGAAACAGGAACCATCTTCTTGAACACGAATCCTGATGAAGGACGACGAGCTATTACACTCGTTCCCGACCACCATATTTGTGTTGTTAAAGAGGACACCATCGTAGAACTCATTCCAGAAGCTATCGCACGAGTCTCTTATAAACGTCCTATTACGATGATTTCTGGACCTTCAGCAACCTCAGATATTGAGTTGATTCGTGTTGAGGGTGTGCACGGTCCACGAACTCTGGACGTTATTATCCTCAAATAATTGAGGTGAAATACTAACTCATTAAACGTATTGGGTGGTTCTCCACAATCTTGTGGGGAACCACCCAATACGTTTAATCCCAAAAAAGCTTAGGACTCTACAGGTTTCTTCGTCGGATCAATACCACGACCATCAGGCCCCTGAGAAATTACCGGCAACGAACTGGTCGATAATTGTGAAGACTGATGACGTTGACGCTTCTTTTCGGTAATTTTATCTTTTGTTGTTTTCTCTTCGATAACAGCGTCTTTATCACGGAAAATTGCGTCTAGACCAGAGGCCAAGAGCGGGAAAATGAGAATCGTCAAAGCTCCACCGCCGACTAATAGTGAAGCCGCTGATTCTGTGATGAGCTCATGAGAAAGTGCCACTTCAGTTACCGCAACAATCATGGGCAAACCAGCGGCAGCATATAAACCAAGTTGAACCTTCTCATTGAGCGTTTGTAGCCCCGAACCGGTGTCGAAGAATCGTTCAGCAAGGAACACCGGTAGGCCACGAAGAATAAGTAACGCCAACACAAAGAGGATTAGAGCTACCGGAGATTTCGCGATGCTCTTAAGATCAATTCCCATGCCAGAGCAAATGAAGAAGAGCGGAATTAAGAAGCTGAAGCCGAGAACATCGAGACGTTCAGAAAAGGGCTCAAATGCGTACTCTGGGGTGAGCGAGCGCAAAATAATACCGGCAGCGAAGGCGCCTAAGACAACGTCAAGGTTAAAGACCGCTGCAAACATCATGAGAGTTGAAAGAATCAACATTGCAAGACGTAGCATTGTCTGGGTTGTTTGGTTTGCTCCGGCAGCCATGGTGCGCCCTAGCCCAGGGATATGGGCAAAAGCACGGCGAGGTAGAATCGCTGTAATAAGAGCAATGAGTAAGAACCCAAGAAGAATGAGGACAGCGAAACCTTTAGAATGAGTCGATAACAAAATTGACATCGCAAAAACTGGCATGACTTCACCTAATGCGCCGTGCACCATAATAGCGTCGCCGAGTTTTGTACCAGTTTTCCCGTTGGCTCGGACCATGGGCAAAATCGTGCCAAGAGCGGTAGAACTCATGGCAATTGCAAACACCGCAATATGGTCGAGTCCGTTGCGGAACTCAGAGAAAAAGTTTGCAGATGCTAAGAGCGCAAGAGTAAAACACACCGCCCAAGTGCCTAAAGCAAAGCCTCCTTGACGAGAGTGCATGGCTTTTGTATTGACTTCATAACCTGCGATGAGGAACAGGATTCCGAGCCCAAGTTCTTTGATGAGTTCAACACCGTTATCGGTGTCTGCCAGATGCAAAACGTTAGGTCCGATGATTGCTCCGAGCAAAAGGAGAATCACGACGTCAGGAATTTTCTTCTTGGTTAGAGCAGAAAGAAGAGGAGACAGCATTGCCACAAGTGCAATCCAAAAAATGGAGATGTATGCATTTGCCGTTTCACTGCTGGCATTGGCAATAATCAGGTGTTCAACTGAACCCATACGCGCTATTCCTTAGCAAATAAAATGTGTACATGACTTTTCTTTATAAGTCTGACATAGTGAGAATCTAAAGGTGGGAATGATGTTGATGAAAGGATAGTCTGTAAGGAACCCCACGAAATATAGAGATGCATCATAATATGCTACACGCTGCTATTTCTCATGTGTTTCTCAGGTGAGTATATTAAAATTTTTACATAGATATTTTGTCCTCTGTTTAAGATTGAGTGTATGTCCCCTAAACATTTTTCTTCGGCTCAAGCAACCACTCCATGGTGGAAACTAGTGCTCACAGGAACGCTAGTAGTCTTCTGGGCGGCCCTGACAATTATTGGAGGTTCGCTTTTTGGAAAAATCTCTGATCTTGCCATCAACGCACCTCAACCGATACTCGCGTCATCGGTCGAATCATCACGTGTTGCTCAAGAGAAGAACGAATTTTATGCTCAGGACTACACCTCCGCAGTTATTGTTTTTTCCTCAGACCAGCCATTTCAAAATATTGACTATGCCTATCTAGAAGGAATACCTCAATATCTACGCGACCAAGGGCTAGATATCAAAAATGTGCGCTCTTTGGAATATTCAAAAGACCAAGAATCCGCAAAAATTACTATTCCAATCGCAAAAGATCAAAACCTCCGAAAAAGTATCCATAAGATACAAGGAGCTATTGCGAACCCACCCGGAAATATCCAAGGGTATGTTACTGGACCGGCCGCCTTTACCGTAGACCTCTCTGACTCCTTAGAGTCCATGAATATTACTTTCATGATGTACGCGGTCGCCGTCGTACTCATCTTATTAGCTGTTATTTTCCGCTCATTCTTAGTGTCTTTAATGGTGATGATTAGCACCGTAGCAGCCCTTTGTGCTTCTTTGCTAACGCTATGGATTCTTGCTGAACACGGAGTCATCTATATCCAAGCACCCACCCAAGGCACTCTACTAGTTCTCGTCTTTACCGCCTCCATGACGTACTCACTCCTTTATGTGTGGCGGTATCGTGAAGAGCTCAAACAGCATCGTTCATTATCGCGCGCTGCACAGCATGCGTTCTCTCGTACATGGCGACCTATCCTCATCTCTGGGGGCACATCTGCTATTGCGTTGTTATGCCTCGCGTTCTCCCAAATACAAGCAACAAAAGCTCTCGGCATTACGGGCAGTATCGGTATGCTCTTTGCGACGCTTGCCTCATTGAGCTTTCTTCAAGCGATACTTGCTTTACTCACCCGATTCTCACTCTTACCCGCAAGAACACCACAACGTCCAGAACTTATGGGTAGAGCCCAAAGCCTACGAGAAAAACTTATCCAACAGGTACACCACAAACCTCGTAAAACATGGTTGGCAGTTGCTCTACCTGTCCTCATTCTTTCAACCTTAGCCATTAGCTTCCCTTCGATGGGAACCGCCGAGAACCAGAAAGTTACGGGAACCTCGCAAGCGCGTATTGGGCAAGAAATCTATCAAAACCATTTTGATGCGCCCATGATACCGTTGGCTCAAGTTATCGTCTCCGAAAAAGACCTCAAAAAAACTGTAGAAACTCTCACAACTGTCCAAGGGGTAGAGCGTGTTACTTCTCCCTCTCGCACCTCAGCAACAGGGCAGATTGTCTTAGCAGAAGACGGAAAAGTCAAAGAACATATCTCTTCAGAGCAAACACCTTACGTCTCGCATAAGAAGGTTTTCCTCAACGTCTACCTACAGTATTTTTCGGGTACGCCAGAGGCCTTCACGAGCGTCAAAGAAATACGTCAAAAACTCCGTAACAATATCGACAGTACCGCAATGGTCGGCGGAGAAATCGCCAAAGAACTTGACGTAAAAATGAGTGCACAACAAGATAAACAGATCATCATTCCACTCATGCTCGCCGTCATGTTCCTTGTGCTTTTTATCAGCTTGAGAGCCATTATTCCTGCTCTATTGATGATTGTTATTACTGCAGTGTCTTATGCAGCGAGCCTAGGACTATCTTCACCACTGTGCCAGTTTCTATGGTCAGGAGCTGGAGCTGACCCCAACGTGAGCCTTTATGGGTTCATTGTGATGATGGTTCTTTCTCTCAGTTATAGTGTTTTCTTCTTCACCCGAGTTCAAGAGGAAAACGCTCACCACGGTTGGGACGAAGGTACCCGAAACGCACTAAGAATGATGATTCCCGTCTTGCTTTCAAGCGGTGCGATACTTCTTTCCGTATTCATCTATCTTCTTGCTATTTCGCTAACGTTCTTAGCCCAGCTAGCGTGTATTCTCACCTGCGCAGTAATCCTTCAAGTGCTTTTAATTCATATGGTGTTGCTTCCAGCTAGCTACGTTGAGTTAGGGGAGAAGCTATGGTGGCCCGCAAAAACCCTAGATGTGGAATAATGCAGCGCTGAAACTCCAATAAATACCCTAAAACCCAAAAAATGCTATGGGGGATATGTTTTAGGCTCTCAGAAGAATCTGAGAGCCTAAAACATATATTGACCGTATATCATCACCATAAAGATTATTAAATCTTAGTGAATCACAAAGTCGGGATGACAGGATTTGAACCTGCGACCTCGTCGTCCCGAACGACGCGCGCTACCAAGCTGCGCCACATCCCGATTGCTCTTAGGTATAGCCCCTAAGCAACTGTTCAATGATAGCTGATAGAAGATACCAGAGCAACAAGAGACAACATGAATAACCTTGCCATAGTTATACAGCTATGAACGGGCCGTGAGTGTCACAAGAACCGCCTCAGGGGGGCAAAAAAGCCGAACCGGAGCAAAACGAGAAGTTCCAAGACCAGCCGAAACATGAACCGGAACATCATCTTCTAGGCTCACACCTTTAGCCCGAGACGGCGGTAAATCACAATTTGACACAAGAGCATGCCCTCCTGGAAGACAAATCTGCCCACCATGGGTATGTCCCGCAAAAATGGCTTGAGCCCCATCCTCAACAAATCTCTTAAGCGTCCGTAAATACGGTGCATGGCATACCCCCAAACGTACGGAGGGAGAATCATCAGAAGAAAAAGCACTAGGGGAGAAACCCGGGTGCTCATCATAACCAATATGAGGGTCGTCTACGCCCGAAAACTCTAGACGTAGCTTCTCAAAGTTCATCACATCAAAACGATTGATGAGACCAACCCAGCCACGGCGTTCAAAAGCCTCATGCATCTGCTCTGTCGGAAGTTTAACGCGAGCATCATCAATGCCTTCATCTGCGGTGCTTTGCTTCCACAAATAGCGTGCAGGGTTTTTCATTATCGGCGCATAATAGCAATTAGAGCCGGGTACAAACACACCTGGAAAATCAAAAAGAGGATCAAGAGCTTCTAAAAGACTGGGCAACCCTTCAAGATGAGAAAGATTATCTCCGGTGTTAATAACTAAATCAGGTTTTAACTCGGCCAAAGAATGCATGAAACGAATTTTTTTCTGTTGGCCCGGAATCATGTGCATATCTGATATATGCAAAATCTTAAAATCTTGAGCGCCTTCAGGTAAGACAGGGAGCTGTTCATGACGAATCGTAAAATGGTTAAGCTCATAAAAGTGGGCATAAGCCACTGTGGCGGCCCCTGCCAACGCTCCAGCAGCCGTTACTCGTGCAAGAGAACGGGCTACAGAACGGGAAGAAACCGCCACGGTGTTGGTAGTTACCATCAAACAGGAAACTCCTTAAACGTTTTATCCGTAAGAAACAATAGCAAGCACATTTACTGCTGAGTTCCTAACATCTCATTGGGAGGAAGCGGGAACTTATCAGTGTTATAGTTCTTAGCTTGCTCCTTCATAAAGGTCTGCCACTGAGCACCAGCATATGTTGCACCATCGACATACTTCAGACGCTTACCGTTAATGGAGAGCCCGTTGAGAGAGCGAGAACCACTATTCAAAGAACCAACCCATGAAGCAGTAGAAAGGCCACGCGTGTAACCAATCATCCATGTCTGACGAGAATAGTCTGTTGTACCAGTTTTCGCTGCCGAAGCATCTGGCAAACCAATACCACGCTGATAACCAGAGCCACTGACCAAAACCTGCTTGAGAACATAGCTCACGCCATTAGCTACTTCTTTACTAATAGCTTGATGACACTTCTTATCGTAGGTTTTAATCTTTTCGCCAGAACGATCCTTAACAGTGCTAATCGCGCGGGGAGCACAATAGACACCATCATTTGCGAAGGTGGCGTAAGCTGAGGCCATCGTCAAAGGAGAAACCTGAGATGAACCACCAATCAAAGAAGCCAAGAAGCGAGGGTTGAAAGCGACCTCTCCACCGCTCTTGCCTACTTTAGGGGTTAAGATTTTAAGAGATTTAGCCATCTCCTGAACACCGCAGAGGTCTTCTTTAGACGCCATGCTGTACAAGAAGGAGTTAATGGAGTTCTTGATACCAAAAGCAATAGTGCCCCAGCGTTGGAAGCCTTCTTCTGCGTTAGCAAAGCTAAAACCATCTGGTGTATCTGCATAGTGGAAGACTCCACCTTCAAGGCATGAAGCACGCCAAGGGAAAGAATTCGGATAATTCAACGCTGTACCGTCAATGGTTGCGTTAATACCTTTTCCTTCTTTGAGCCATTCAGCAAGAACAACCGGTTTGAACGTTGAACCGGGCTGGAACCCAGGAGTTCCACCATCTTGATAATCAACGTTGTAGTTATACAGCGAAGCTGAGAAGTCATCGGCTGTGCCGTACCGAGAGTTCTGAGCCATCGCAACCACATTGCCGTTAGAAGGCTCTACCGATACTAAAGCAGCATTAACATCATCGAAGTTATTGGTAGATGGCTGAGTCTGTTCGACTGCTGCTTTGGCGTCCTTCTGTGCGCTTACGCTCATGGTAGAGATAATGGTGTAACCGGCGCGGTAGAGGTTCTTCTGACGATCTTCAGGGGTAGCACCATACGCTTCATCCTGATAAATCTTTGCGGTGACGTAATCACAGAAGAATGCTGCATCTCCTGCAGTAATACAGCCTGTTTTAGATGTGTGAATATCAAGATCAAGTTCAGAACTGACCGCAAGATTGAACTGGTCTTCAGTAATTTTTTTATCTCGCAACATCGTACCTAAGACGGTATTACGACGCTCTTTAGCGAGTTCAGGGTTTACATCGGGACGGTAGAGGTTTGGAGACTGCACCATACCAGCGAGAAGTGCTGACTGCTGCAAGTTAAGGTCTTTAGCCTTAATACCCCAGTAGTAGTAAGCAGCTGCCTCAACACCGTAGTTCGTGCCACCGAGGTTCACAATGTTCAAATATCCGTCAAGGATTTCGTCCTTAGACTTATTCTGCTCCATAGAGATTGCAAGCTTAATCTCTTTAATTTTATCAATATAGCCCTTATTCGAGCCTAAGGTACTTGCCTCTTCACCGCGGTACTCTGCCTGCTCAATGAGAAGGTTATTGACATACTGCTGGGTAAGAGTCGACGCACCCTGACGGTTATTTGGGCGAATCAAGTTATTGATAAAAGCACGAGCCATACCTAGAGGCGAAACTGCACCATGCTCATAGAAATCGCGATCTTCAACTGAGACAATCGCATCTTTCATATACTTTGAAATCTGATCTAGCGGAACATCACGACGACGCTGCGACTCAAAGCTAGCAAGTTTCGTCTTACCGTCAGAAGCGTAGAGAGTTGACGCCTTAAAACGGGATCCCTCAGAGAGATCGTCAGGAAGACCTTTAAACCAAGAAATAGAAGATGTTGCAGCAATACCCATACCAACGGTAGGGGGAATGAGGATACCTGCTGCGACAAAACCAGCGATAACACTCAGCGCAATAAACTGAATAAAATCGCTCGGAGTACGTTTTTTCCGAACATTCTTCGATGAAGCCATTCCCACAGTCTACAAGCAGAACCTGAAAAATAGGTGTCTAGATGGGCACATAACGATAAAGATTTTAGGTTTGCCAGCATTATATTTCACACATTTAGAGCCTCAAAGCTCAACAGAACACTACGAAAAACACGGTTATCTACAGTAATTTGTGCTTCTCTGAGCATAAAACTTTTCAATTAGGCTCATAACTATTAGGCTGGGGGCTATGGATAAATGGGAATACGCTACAGTACCCCTGATGATTCACGCTACCAAGCAGATCCTCGATAGTTGGGGACAAGACGGTTGGGAACTGGTAACAGTCCTTCCCTCAACCGCACCTGCTGGAGCTGCACCTCAGGGAAATATGGTTGCTCCAACAGCGGGCAACCCCATCGCATACTTCAAACGTAAAGTTGCGTCATCATAAAAAATAGTTAACATAGACCGGATTCATAACCTTCAGGGTATGAAGCCGGTCTTTGTTCAGCTAAAAACAGAGAAGGACGCCCGATGAGCGAAAAAATTTCTATTGAATCTCGTATCGAACAGCTAGGTTACACCCTGCCCACCACACCTCAACCGGTTGCAGCCTATGTTCCCGCTGTTATGAGCGGCAATTACGTATACACTTCTGGGCAATTGCCCTTTGTTAACGGTGAGCTTTTACACCGTGGGAAGCTTTCTTCCCACAACACTGGCGAAGGACACCTCACCCTAGAACAAGCTCAAGAATGTGCACGTATCGCTGCTTTGAACGCATTGTCTGCTGTCCACTCTGTTCTAGGGGACCTCAACCGCATCAAACGTATCGTTAAAGTTGTCGGTTTTGTTGCCTCCGCCCCAGAATTTACCCAGCAACCTCAAGTTATTAACGGAGCTTCTGAGCTACTGCACGACATCTTAGGCGAACAAGGGGTTCATGCACGCTCTGCTGTGGGCGTTGCTGTCTTACCACTTGATGCACCCGTGGAAGTTGAACTCATCGTAGAATATGTCTAATCAAACACTGTATACAGGGGCGCTAAAAGTCGTTCGTGAACGTACCACCGAGACCCCCAATATCTCTCGATCTCCTGAGAGGCTTTTTAAACTCCCTGACGAATACGCATCAGCAGCTCAGGCATGGTTAGACGACCGTCAACATACCCCATGCCAACCTAAAACTGCTGCTTCTGTGGTCTTTGTCCGAGATGGAAAAGAAGGCCTTGAAACAATTCTGACACTTCGCTCAGAACACTCTCCATTAGGTGATTTAGCATTCCCTGGAGGGCTATGTATCCCTAGTGATCAAGATCCTCTTGCCTGGATTGGACCAGACATCAAAACGTGGTCTACCGCTTTCAAACAAGAAGACCCTGTAGCGACCCAAGCTGCAGTTGTTGGTGCGATTAGAGAATCTTTTGAAGAAACAGGAATGCTTCTCGCCGGACGCGATGAACTAAGTACTGTTGAGACATCCTCTGAAGCACTAGATTTGATGTCTGCGCGTGAAGCTATCTCTCAATGCGACCAAAGTTTTGCTGATTACCTCACAAAACGAGGCCTGACCTTAAGAACAGACCTCTTGCGTCCGATCGCACGTTGGCAGTCCCCAGATTTTCGTCATAAACGCTATGACACCCATTATTTTGCTAGCGTTGCACCGGTTGGACAACACCCCAAACTTCTTGCCTCAAAAGGGCTATGGGGTGACTGGGTGAACGTACGTGAGCTTCTTGAACACCAAGAAACGACAGTATTGGGCGATACTATCGGACATGAACGCACTCGAGGAAAAACTCTACAACAGCTCATTGTTCCAGCCACGCTGTGTATTCTCGAAGATCTTGCAGCAGTTAATACCTCAGTAGCGTACCTTGCAAAAAAACGGGAGGTACTTCCTAAAAAAGCTGAAGTGGTCGAACAAGACGGAGAATATTTCCTCAAATATACGCTGCCTCAAAAACCAAAGAACAGACAAAAATGCTCTTTGTAGGCAACTAGAGGAAACTGAGTTTTAAACCTCTAAGCTAGATTCTAAAAATATGGGGTGGTAGAGAAAAATTTTTCTCTACCACCCCATAAACGTATCCTCAAAAAATATTTAGAATCTTTTTAGCGGGAACGATTACGTAGACGCTGAAGATCCAAGATAACAACAGCGCGAGCCTCAAGGCGAATCCAACCGCGAGAGACGAACTCCGCAAGAGCCTTATTGACGGTTTCGCGAGATGCGCCAACAAGCTGAGCCAATTCTTCCTGAGTCAGCTCGTGAGCAACCAGAATACCGTCGGTTGCAGGGCGACCGAAACGGTCAGCCAAATCAAGTAGAGCCTTTGCTACACGACCGGGAACGTCAGAGAAGACAAGATCAGCAAGGTTTTCGTTGGTGCGGCGTAAACGACGAGCCAACGCCTGAAGAACCTGCACCGAAATCTGAGGTGATTTTTCCATGGCCTTACGCAAAGATTCATGCTTGACCCCAGCAAGGCGAGTTTCAGAGACAGCGGTTGCGCTGGTGGAACGTGGCGAAGGATCAAAGAGTGCCATCTCACCGAAAATTTCACCAGGACCCATAATTGCTACAAGATTTTCGCGACCATCTGTAGCGGTACGTCCAAGTTTAATCTTTCCGGAAATGATGAAGTATAGCTGATCGCCCTGATCACCCTCGTAGAACAGGGTGGCTCCGCGGGAGAGATCAACTTCAGTGATGTCTTCAGTGAGTGCTGCAAAAGCTTGGTCGTCGAGTGAGGCAAATAAAGGTGCCCGACGTAGAACCTCGATATCCATTTTTCTCCTCAAGAATTGAGATAATTTTTTTACAAGCCACCCATTCTTAGGGTTTGCCGACTGACAAGTATAACGCTCGAACCACTCAGTGCCATAAAATGGTGTGACATAATCAATAATGAGACTACCGTAAAAACTCTCAATGTACAGCTCAAACCCACCAAGAGATTTCTTAATAGATACTAAAAGATACTCAATAAAACGGTAAAAATAGAGTGAAACACATCCGTATCGCCAGATATCCAGTACCGTTAAAACCTCAACAATAATGAGTGAGTATTTCAAGCGAATACCTATAAAACCACGTCTGACAAGGTGCGTTATATTATGGATTTGACGATTCTAGATATCGGTCTGCTAGGGCTGCTGCTGTTGAGTATGATTTCAGGTGCACGACGTGGATTCATCGGCATCCTCATCAACCTTATTGCAACATTTATCGCATTACTGTGTGCCTTTGCTTTCGGATTCCCATGGATACGTCAAAATCTGCCTCAACAACTGCACGAACTAGGATATATTCTCGCGCTGATACTCTTCCTCCTCGCCGGAAAACTCATCGGTTCTATACTGACAACACTCCTAAGAACACTCTTTGGGCTGAGCGTTCTACGCCCTATCAACAGAATTCTCGGGGCAATAGGCAACGCCGTTGTCTACCTATTCCTCCTTTTGACTGTTGTTCTCATGATGCTCCCGCTTGGCATTCCCAGCATCACACAGAACATGAATAACTCAAAAGTCATCACATATTTATTGGAACACACACCAGAACCGGTCAAAGAAAGTATTTACACCCTACAAGACCGATTCACCCGCACCTTATACAAAACCACCGGCATAGACAACTCTGAGACAGCGCAAGGCTCTACCCCAAACATGCCAGAAATCTTGGGGCAAGCCCTTCCGGGGTTACTTCCAACAGCAATACCCACAGAACCTCCCACCACTGAACAGCTGAGTGAAACGATCCAAGACGCAGGAATCTCTGTCGTAAAAATTCATGGATATTCCCCTCGCTGTGGGTACACCTCAGAAGGTAGCGGATTCGTCTCATCCAACGGGTACGTTCTCACCAACGCACACGTTGTACAAGGAGCAGGACAAATTCTGCTCGAAAAACGAGACGGATACAGCGTGAGCGGAACACCTATTTACTACAACCACGAAGAAGACATCGCCGTTCTCTACGCGCCAGCACTCAACCTTAGGGGAATCCCCCTCGGGGAAAATGCAACACCTGGAACGGCTCTTGCCGTCTTAGGCTATCCCGGCGGTGGGCCTTACACGATAACTCCAGCAAGTGTGAGAGCACTTGGAAATATCCAAAATATCGAAGCAGAAACTCAAGAACTATCTCGTGTGAAGTACCTCTATCAAATCAATGCAGATATTGTTCGCGGTAACTCTGGAGGTCCCCTCATCGCTGAGAATGGAGAAGCTGTGGGGATGGTCTTTGCTCGTTCTGTCGCCGGAGACAAAATAGGCTACGCAATTCCAGCCACAACCATCAAAGAGGCCTTAGCAAATATTCCTGAAACGCCTCAAGCTGTACTGACCGGCACATGCCGAGTACACCACTAAGATAAGGGGCACACCACAAGCATCTGAAACCTAATATTTTATGATGCGGTATCTTCACCTAAATGATGTGCAAGAAAATCTAAGGCAAGCAGATACCCATAAGCACCAGCTCCAGCAAAAACAGCTGTTGCCTGAAGTGATACAAAAGAATGATGCCGAAATTGTTCACGACGATGAATATTCGATAGATGGACTTCTACCACCGGAATATCCACAGCCTCAAGCGCATCATGTAAAGCGACCGACGTATGAGTATACGCCGCGGGATTAATAATGATTCCAGCAGCCTCAGCGCGTGCACGTTGCACCTGATCTACTAAAACACCTTCATGATTCGTCTGTAAAAACTCAAGTGCAAAGCCATATTCTTGTGCACGTTGCCGCAGAGAGAGTTCAACGTCTTTCAACGTGCTCGTCCCATAGACCTCCGGTTTACGCTGTCCTAAAAGATTAAGATTAGGGCCGTTGAGAACAAAAATACGTTGCTGAGTCATAACACCATTCTACGAGAGCAACTGGAGAATCAGAACAATACTTCTAAAACTATAGGTTGAGGTGATTTACCTCGTAAAAAGATTGAACACCGCAAGCACGTAAAAACTCCATAGAAGAGAACAGGTAGGCTAAAAAGGTGAAAGAGCAGGCAGATAACACCCCATTAACAGAGCAAGAACAAGAACTTCTGCACATTCGTTCAGTGTCCGTCCTTGAAGCAGAAAAAGCGGCGCGTCGTCGCTCACGTACTCAAGAAAGTGAGCTGGGGAAAAAACGTCGTGTCCGAAAAATCAAACGTATCCTTGACGACACCTACCCCTATGCTGTGGCAGAGCTAGATTTCACCAACCCGTTTGAACTATTAATCGCTACTGTCCTTTCTGCACAAACGACAGACGTACGAGTTAACAGCGTTACCCCCACACTCTTTGCCACATATCCTGATGCATTAGCTTTGGCACAAGCTTCTTTAGCCGAGATTGAGAACATCGTACAGCCTTTGGGATTCTATCGTTCTAAAGCCTCAGCTATCGTACGGTTAGCTCAAGAATTGCTGGAACGTTACGACGGAGAAGTGCCCCATACTATCGAAGAACTTGTTACCTTACCTGGAGTCGGCCGTAAAACTGCTTTCGTCGTCATGGGTAATGCCTTTGGAATGCCCGGGCTGACAGTAGATACTCACTTTGGTCGTTTAGCGCGTCGTTTTGGAATGACTGAAGCAACAGACCCTGAACGTGTAGAAAAAGATGTTGCAGCGCTCTTTGAACCAAAAGACTGGACAATGCTTTCTCATCGAATGATTTATCACGGCAGAAGAATCTGCCATTCACGTAAACCTGCCTGTGGGGTATGCCCCGTAGCGGACCTTTGCCCTAGCTATGGTGAAGGAGAAACTGACGAAGCCCAAGCAACTAAACTGCTCAAATATGAGTTTGCTACAGGGCGGGAACGTTTGCATCTAGCTTTTCTTCAAGGTGCAACACGTCAAGAGCTACGGGCACGAGGATGGACTCTAAGCGCATAGCGCCTTATCCTCTCAACTTTTGTTATACAAGGTGTAAACACAAGTCCCAAAATATCACTGAGAACGGCCCTGCCATCATAGCGGGGCCGTTCTGCTGTTTAAAACGCATAAATGTATGACTATTATGCCTAAACTCTAGAAATTTCTCACCCTATAGTTGTGGAGAACTCCTAACCAGCTCAAAACTCTTCTCTTACGGTACTGCTCTATCCACAGATTGTGCTCTGATACTACTTTTCTTGCTCCACAACGAGAAGACTCAATGTATCAACAGCAACGAATATCAAGGTCAAGGAGGATAGTGCACCCGTGAAAACCCCACCATACCAGCACGAAATGATGCTCCTCAAAAAGTTCCGACCAGAACAGCACACTACAACGGAACGGCTAGACACCTCACACATATTCTCTGACCTAGAAACCACTTCAGAACACGACATCTTCCATCTAGGAAAACTCGAGCCCCTACTCTATGAAAAAGGCTTGAGCGATATTTACGTCAATGGACCGCAAGAAGTATGGATCGAAAAGTCAGGAACTCTCCAACGCACCACCATTACCTTTGACGGCGAAGAAGAAATACGAGCCTTGGCAACACGACTAATCGTAGCCGGTGGAGGACGACTTGATGAAAGCAACCTCAGCACCGATATTACGAACCCACGAGGACATCGTATCCACGCGGTACTACCACCGCTATGTGAACGAGGCACACTCCTTTCTATACGTGTGCAACCATCTCAACGGTTCTCACTGGCAGAACTAGAAACGCAAGGAATGTTAGACCCTCAACTTACAAATATCTTGCGTTATATTCTTTCTCTCCGCGCTAACTTCTTAATTAGCGGTGGCACAGGAAGCGGAAAAACAACACTGCTCAACGCTATGCTCTCAGAATGTCAGGAGCATGAACGTCTCATTATTATTGAGGACTCAACAGAGCTACGTCCCACCCACCCACACGTCATCTCTTTGCAAACACGACAACATAACAGCGAAAACAAAGGGGAAGTCACTCTCAGCACTCTTATTCGTCATGCTTTAAGGATGCGTCCTAGCCGACTCGTCGTCGGAGAATGCCGTGGTGCAGAACTCATTGACATGCTCACCGCAATGAACACCGGACACACCGGAGCGGGCGGAACACTTCACGCAAATTCTGCCCAAGCCGTTCCGGCACGTCTTATGGCTATGGGTGCCATGGGAAATTTGCACGAAAACGCTGTATGCCTACAAGCCGATACCGCAATCGACTACATCATTCATCTGAGCCGTCGGGGACAACAAAGGATTTTGAGCAACATCTCAACCCTCGTTTTTACCCATGGGAAACTTCAAACACGCTCGCTATATACAGCGCCTTCTGAAGGTACAAATTCTTGCGAAATGTGGTCTGAAGAAGGACACATCTTCCTTGAACAATATGCCAGCTGGCGTGACCAAACCGTTCAAGACACTGCACAAGATATCACTACCGAGCAAGGCAACGCCCAAATAGATACCTTAACCGTTCAAAGGAACCCTCTATGCTGCAACAGTTGAAAAATATGGTTCCTCAACGTCGGAAAAACTATCTTTTAGAAAGCACCACACCCAGCGTTCAAGAACAAGAACTATGGCCAGATATGACGTGGCGTATGAGTTCTTTACTTCGAGCGGGGTTACGCCTACCGAACATTCTCAAGACAGTGCACCAGCACATTGAGAACTTAGTGAGTGAACATCCGCTCCATACTCAAACGCACATTCTCTTTTCACGGCGAGAGCAACGAGCCTATTACCTTGCCTTAGAAGATGCTATACGTCTCTTACAACGGATGTATCGAGCAGCATATACAGGGGCTCCGATGGTAACTGTTCTTAAAGACCTATCTCTTGCACGTTCTTATTCTTATCAGCGGTGTTTAGAGCTAATTTCGTGTTGGTATATCGCAGAAAAAACAGGTGCTCCTATTGCTCAAGCTATCGAGAGGTTAGCGCGTTTTTATGAACGTGAAATAGACCTGGATCAGTCACGACGTTCAGCGATGGCTGCACCACAAACAACAGGAACAATTCTCTCGTGGCTTCCTGCCCTCGGTTTAACGTTGGGCGCATTGATGGGTGCCAAACCTATAGAAATCCTAACCCAAACATGGGGAGGGATTCTGCTAAGTCTGATGGGGTTATGGCTAGCTTTAGCTGGACGCCTATGGACTTCTAAACTCATTGCTCAAGCGCAGAAAGGTCAACCATGTTCCTCAAAAACCCACTAAGAAACAAGTCCCCAACTGCTAAACCTTGCTCAAAGGCTACACCTCCAACAGATAGCTCACTGATAACTTCAACCTCTCAAGAAAATCGCACCATACCAGATGCTTTAGTCATTGATTTATGCACGGTGATGTTAGAAGCCGGTCTAGGGCTTCATCAAGTACTTGAGTATATTGCTCAACTCTATGATGAAGTGCTTCGACAAGAAGACAGTGCGCATGAGATACAACAGGTTATCCAACAGCTTTATCGAGGTTATGCGTGGTCTTATAGCTGGCAGAACGTACCGAATAGAGCACCTTTTACTGTCCTCGAACAAAGCTTGGGCTTTCTTGCTGCAACAGGTGCCCCCAGTGCACAGATTCTTCAAGTGGTATCAGACAGGTTGCGTCGTCAAGAATACCGTCATGCGGAGCAACAAGCTCAAAAACTAGGTGTACGGCTCGTTCTTCCCTTGGGGCTATGCTCTTTACCTTCCTTCATCTGTTTAGGGGTGATTCCTTTATTGATTTCTTTAATCCCGTCCTTGGGCTTTTAGCCTGTTCCTTTTTCAACCGTTATCTATATCAAGGAGAACACTATGTTTACACCAGAACCGAACTCTACCCCTACCTCTGAACGACATCCATCATCCACCATGCAGACAAGAGAGCGAAAAGTAACGGACTCTGTAGACCTTCTTCACGATGGTGAGGCAGGGGCCACTACCGCAGAATATGGCATTGTCATGTTAGCTGCGGTGGGTTTCGCCGGTTTGCTCGTTGCCATTTTGAAATCTGATGAAGTGCGAAATCTACTCTTAGGTATTGTTCAGAGCGCATTATCTACCGGAATGTCTTAAGACAAAACAAGTGGCTTCGTAGACAAGAAAAATACTTGTCTACGAGCCGACGTCACTTTGATAAACACAACACCAGATACCGTGAATATCTATTCGCAAGAGAACGAGGAAGCCCCGTGAAAACTCATCAAACAGATGAAGGTGCTATAACCGCTGAATTTGCAGTAGCGCTACCTGCTGTCATTTTTGTCCTCGCATTTGTTTTAGGGGCTTCCTCGTTTGGTGTAAGTCAAATGCAGTTAGAAGATTGTGCACGTGTTGCTTTGCGGGCTGTCGTACGAGGGCAAGACCGTGATGATATTCTTCGGGTCGCTCAACAGAATGCCCCTGATGCTTCAGTTCGGATAGAACAACAGGGAAATAACTACACGGTGTATGTGAGTCGTCCAGCCCCTGGCATATTCGGTGAAATAACAGGGTGGACGCTCGAATCGAGAGTGCAAGGAACAGCAGAAAAAAGTGTTGGGTCATCATGATGACCCAACGAGATGATTGCCTATATGAGGCAGAACGAGATCTCGCCAAAGAACGCTCTGATAGAGGTTCAGGGACGGTTCTTGCGGTGGGCATCATCTGTGTTTTGCTCATCATGTTTGCTGGTGTTGCAGGTGTCGCCTCTATCTATCACAGTAAATACCGTGCAATGCGTGCAGCAGACCTTTCAGCCCTTGCCGCTGCAGATACTTTGCGAGGTTTACGGGCTGGGGAACCATGCAATATTGCAGAACGTGTAGGACAGGCGCAGGGTGCGACATGGGTCCATTGCGTGATCGTTGAGCACCAACCCGGTTCAGTTGATATTCGGGTGCGAGTGCCAGTAAATGGAGCATTCTCGTGGCTTCATGAGGTAGAAGCGACTAGTCGTGCAGGTTCGCCAGAGGTGTCGAAAAACCTATAAATTGCTCATACTTTTTGTTCGTTCAGTTACAACACCCCAGCCCTGTGAGTGTCTAAAATGAAGATGTGGCTCAAGAACGAATTATTTTATATTACTGCTTCGCACCAGTGGGTGACCCTACTGCCGTGATGCTATGGCAACGTGCACTTTGCGAGAAACTTGGTCTTACTGGTCGTATTCTCATCTCTAAGCACGGTATTAACGGTACTCTCGGTGGCGATATTAACGCTCTCAAACAGTACGGAAAAACAACCCGCCAATACCCCGGCTTTGGCAAGCTCGAACTTAAATGGTCTGATGGGTCTGCTTCTGATTTCCCTCGTCTATCGGTTAAAGCTCGAGACGAAATTGTTGCTTTCGGCGCGCCTGACGAACTCGTCGTTGACGAGAACGGCGTTGTCGGTGGAGGCGTTCATCTTAAACCTGAAGAAGTCAATCAGCTGGTTGAAGAGCGCGGAGACGAAGTAGTGTTCTTTGACGGACGCAACGCTTTCGAAGCTAAAATCGGTAAATTTAAAAATGCGGTTGTTCCTGACGTACGAACAACGCACGACTTTATCCGTGAAATTGAATCTGGTAAATACGATGACCTCAAAGATAAACCAGTAGTCACCTACTGCACTGGTGGTATTCGTTGTGAGATTCTTTCAGCCCTCATGAAAAACCGTGGGTTTAAAGAGATTTACCAGATTGATGGTGGCATCGTCCGCTATGGAGAAAAATACGGAGACTCTGGTCTATGGGAAGGGTCCATGTATATTTTCGATAAGCGTATGCACGTTGAATTTTCGCCAGATACTGTCACCATCGGAGAATGTGAACATTGTGGTGCACCTTCTAACACCTTTGAAAACCTCGATGTTGAAGGTAAACGCGATCTTGTTCTCTTATGCGCGGATTGTTCTGCGAAAGCCCTAGGAAAAACAGCTCTAGTAGACGCATAATTCACGGAGAATATAGATTCCTTAAGGTGTTCTTAGCCTAGAAATTCTTTGGCTTTGAACACCTTTTGGTTATGGTAGGCGTTTGAGGCAGAGAACTAAGGATAGAAATATGACAGATCCGTCGCTCATTGAATACAACACTTTTCTTGTTGCTGGAATCAATGTTCCGTTAACGCCTGAGACTAATACTCGGCAGCTTTGGCAGCAGCTAAACGACCATCTTGGGGTGGAAAAACGTAGCTCTTTAGAGAAATCGCAACGTGTTGGTGTGATAATGCCTGACGCTGAGGATACAGGGCTTACATATACTGCCGGCTATATCGTACGTAGTATTGCTGAGGTTTCTGCTCTCGGTCTTACTGGTGTGATTGTTCCTAGCTCGATGTATGCTACGGTTCTTATCAACGGGGCAGAGCAGAACACCATAGACGAGGGGTTTGATGTTCTTGCTTCACGGTTTATTCCTTCTAAAGCCTTGACCCCAACGGGTGTTCGTCTCGAAGTGTATGGGCCTGGTGATGTAGATTCTTCTGATTATCGAATGTATGTGTGGGCGGGTGTAACGGGAATAAACGCTACCCCGGCGGCGACGTTATCTACACGGTGACGTGTGAGAACGCTAAGAACTAGCGATATAAGAAAGTCCCAGTAGGGAGCTATCACCTGTGTGAGTAGGTCCTACTGGGACTTCTGTTCTTGATGGCACACGTGCCGTCCAAGGTGTTTAGGCTTCTTCAGCCTTACGAAGATCTTCTTGCAGCTTAGCGATAATCTCTTTAACGACTTCTGGAGAGAAACCTGTGCCAGCGTCGAGCTTTGCCTGCCAGTCTGCAATAGATTTCTTGATATTTTCTACATTCTGTGCATCTGCCATACCGATAGTGTACGTTAAACCACAACTATTCTTTAGTGTCAGAATACTAATATTGAAAAAAATTTCTTAATATTTTTCTGACTAGGTGTTTTGTTAATAATTCTTTACGTCTTCCGTGTCTCATAAGGTATTAAAGTTATAGAACAAAGATATTAAAAAATTAATGATGATATATCTCCTAGTCGAAAAGTGATATATCCATTTTGCAGTAAAGAGACAACCTTAAAAAATAAAACTTTTTGTTCTTTCCTTCACGAAACCACCTAACCACAGACACACAAAACACACCGAACCTTAAGATATGCCAGAATGATGAACGTGATGACCGAAAATTTTTCCCAAACAACGAACGCACCCCACAGCCATGACCTCAACGCACTAGAATCCTTGGCTCAAAGACTAGACCAAACACGCTACTACAACGACGCAATCACAGAACTTCTAGGCCTAGCCGCAACAGAAGCCATAACGCGTGAACAAATCGTTCCCGGAAAAATTCGTATTGAACACATTCTTCGCGACCAACAATCCACCGCAGAAGAACAAGCCCTGGCATACCTTATTGGGTTCTTTATGCTAGGACGCCAATGCACCGAAACAGAACTCAACCAAGCACTAGGGGAGAACGTCCTACCCCTGCTGAAAACTCTCAACCTCATTGAAGAATCAACGCCCCAACAATACCGCGCTCTTTTCGACCTCAGACCGCACGGCGCAGATGACGGTACCGAACTTTGGGTCAGCTCCGACGTGCGAGCATATCAGCGTTCCGGCGCCCTGCGTAAAGACCACGTCCTAGGTATCGGGCAAGCCTCTTTAACGCTGGCTCAAATCACCGAACGCACCCCCATCAAACGTGCCCTAGACCTTGGTACCGGATGCGGTATCCAAACCTTCCATCTGCTCTCTCACACAGAACACGTCACAGCTACTGACATCTCCGAACGAGCCTTAGCCTTCACCCGCTTCAACATCCTGCTCAACGCTAAAGAACTCAATGTTGACCGACATAACCTGCACAACAGAGTCAGCCTCTACAAAGGCTCACTCACCGAACCCGTACAAGGGCAAAAATTCGACCTCGTGGTCTCTAACCCGCCTTTTGTTATTACGCCGCGCACAGCAGAAGAAAAACCAGAAGACCAATTCACCTACCGTGACGGTGGTCTTGCCGGAGACCAACTCGTCCAAACCCTGTTGAATGAGCTCCCCGCAATCCTCGCCCCGAATGGGCGAGCTCAAATGCTCGCTAACTGGGAAATTTGGGAAGACTCTCAACAATGGGATAGCAGAGTACGCCAATGGGTCAACAACGAACTTGATGTATGGTGCATCCAACGAGAAACCCTCAGCCCAGAACAATACGCAGAGACTTGGCTCAAAGACGCCAGCGAACAACGCGACCTGCAACACTATGAACAAGCCTACAAGAACTACCTCCTTGACTTCGCGCAACGACAAGTCACAGCCATTGGGCTTGGTATGTTATGGCTTCGAAAACCAGCACCCTCCACCCCAATGCACCAACCATTACAACGCTACGAAGAAATCACCTACCCTATACAACAACCTCTTGCCCCCTTCATCACTGAAGCAATAGAACTCTACGACCAGTTAAACCAACTCACCTCAGAAGAACTCCTACACGCTCATGTAGAAGTTGCACAAGACGTTACAGAAGAAAGACACGCCCGACCCGGAGCAGAACACCCAGGAGTGATTTTGCTACGTGAAGGAGCAGGGCTCCGTCGAACAATCCTCGAATCAACCGAACTCGCTGGCTTCGTCTCTGCCTGCGATGGAGAACTGAGCGTCCAACAAATACTCGGCGCGCTCGCCGTGCTACTAGAGTGGGAAGATGACACCCCACGAGAAAAACTTATCCAGCATATTCGTGAACTGATTGAAAAAGGATTCCTCCGGTTCACCTCAGCAGATTAGATTGGCGACATGGCAGAACAAACGAACCCTCCACAACTTCTGACCACTCTTGAAGAAGAGATGTGCTGGAAGCTCATCAACTCTCACAATATCGGTCGGCTCTCCCTACAAGTAGGGCACCGTATTGACATCTTCACCGTAAAATACGTGGTCGAACGGGGACACATCTTTTTTCAGGCGCGTGCAGAAGAGACCTTCTCATCTATCGTGGTCAGCAGACAAGTTGCCTTTGAAGTAGGGGAAGTACACCAAGATATCGTGAAATCAGTCATCATTCATGGCACCGCACAATGGTACCCTCACGACATTAACCTTACAGCCGAACACAAAGCACAATCATTCCTAGCAGACCCACGTATTATGAACTGGGTTGAAGTCATTCCTGAAGAAATCTCGGGGCGACAAATGAACATCGTACCGCTAGATGAGATGAATCGATAACTGCTTCAAAAACTTCTGAAAAGGTGCCGGCTCTGAACAATGACAGATAATCTGCGCTATTGTTATGCTGAGTCATCATTGACATCGAACATTATCTCAAGAACTTACAACACACAGGTCAAGGAGCAAAGTGCCAACCAAGGCTCAAAATACAGCAGAACATGGTAAATCCCTGCTCATTGTAGAATCACCCTCTAAGGTGAAGACCATTAGCGGTTACTTGGGAAGCGCCTATGAGGTGGAATCCTCCATGGGGCATATCCGAGACCTCCCTCAACCATCTGAACTTCCTGAAAAACTCAAAAAAACTTCAGTGGGTAAGTTCGCTGTAGACCTCGAAGATCATTTTGAACCGTACTACGTCATCAACGCTGATAAAAAGAAGAAAGTTGCTGAACTCAAAAACAAACTTCGAGATTCTGACGCGCTCTACCTCGCAACCGATGGTGACCGCGAAGGAGAAGCTATCGCATGGCACCTACTACAAGTTCTTAAACCCACTGTTCCTGTCTACCGTTTAACCTTCCCCGAAATCACCAAAGAAGCCGTTAACCGCGCATTTGACGAAATTCGTGACATCGACAATAACCTTGTAGACGCTCAAGAAACACGACGAGTACTCGACCGTCTCTACGGTTACGAAATTTCACCAGTGCTCTGGCGCAAAGTCTCACCAGGGCTATCCGCTGGACGTGTTCAATCCGTAGCAACTCGACTCGTCGTCGAACGCGAGCGCGAACGTATGGCGTTCTGTTCTGCTAACTACTGGGACCTCAACGGAACATTCTGTACCTCAGCTGAAGAAACTTTCTCCGCAAAACTGGTTTCAGTCGACGGCGCTCGCGTTGCCACCGGTAAAGACTTCAACGACGACGGCTCATTAAAACCTGCGGCAGCAACGAAAGTGGCACACCTTGATGAGCAGAAAGCCCGTTCTCTTGCCGAGCAACTTGACGGCTCCGCTTTTAGCATTCGAAGTTTAGAGACTAAACCGTATACACGTCGTCCTGCTGCACCTTTTACCACCTCAACCTTGCAACAAGAAGCAGCCCGTAAACTGCGTTTTTCTTCTCGTTCGACGATGCAGGTTGCTCAGCGTCTTTACGAAAACGGTTATATCACCTACATGCGTACCGACTCTGTTGCTCTTTCAACACAGGCTATTTCTGCTGCTCGTGCTCAAGCGACAGAACTCTATGGCTCTGAATATGTTCCTTCACAGCCACGTGTATACGCGTCTAAATCAAAGAATGCGCAGGAAGCTCACGAAGCGATTCGTCCTGCCGGTGATTCTTTCCGCACACCGGCAGAAGTTCAAGGCTCACTAAGTCAAGACGAGTTCCGCTTATATGAGCTCATCTGGAAGCGTACAGTGGCTTCTCAAATGGCTGACGCTAAGGGCTCTACTGCTTCAGTTCGTATTTCTGCTACTTCTCGTGACGGACATGACGTGGAATTCGGTGCCTCCGGTACAGTCATTACCTTCCGTGGCTTCCTCGCTGCGTATGAAGAAGGTAAAGACGCTTCACGTAACGCTGAAGATACTGCCTCAGCTAAAGAAGATAAGCGTCTACCTCAATTGGCTGAAGGAGATGCGCTAACAGCTCAAGATGTTACAGCTCTTAGCCACGATACTTCTGCTCCTCCTCGTTATACGGAGGCTTCTCTTGTCAAGGCTATGGACGAATTGGGTATTGGCCGTCCTTCAACCTATGCGGCTGTTATCTCAACAATTATTGACCGTGGCTATGTGGAGAACCGTAGCGGTTCTTTGGTTCCTTCGTGGACAGCTTTTAGCGTGGTGCGTCTACTAGAAGAACACTTTAGTAAGTACGTAGACTATGAGTTCACCGCTCAGATGGAAGAAGACCTCGACGGTATTTCTCGTGGTGAGCAACAGCGCGCTACATGGCTTGAACAGTTCTATTTTGGTGGTGGCGATAAACGCGGGTTGAAACCTATTGTCGATAACCTTGGTGATATTGACGCCCGTGCCATTAACTCTATTGAAGTTTCTGATGGCGTTAACGTTCGCGTGGGACGCTATGGGCCGTATCTCGAGACTGAGCCAACCGTTAACGAAGAAACCGGTGAACTTTCAGACCCTATTCGTGCAAATATTCCGCGAGATCTTGCCCCAGATGAGCTTACGGCTGAAAAAGTTAAAGAGCTCCTCGAACAGGGCAAATCTGACGGTCGTGAACTGGGTGTAGACCCCGAGACGGGGCGTACCATCGTTGCTCGTGACGGTCGTTTTGGTCCGTACGTTACCGAGTTGATTCCTCAGATGTCTGAGGAAGAAATTCAGGCGTGGATGGATGCTCAGCCGGTGGAATATTATAAGAATGGTCGCCCGAAGCCTAAGAAGAAACCAAAACCAGAGAAGCCTCGTACAGCCTCTTTGTTCTCTTCAATGTCTTTGGCAACAGTGACTTTAGAGCAGGCTTTGCAGCTGATGAGTCTTCCTCGCCTGCTTGGGCAGGATGCTGAGGGCGAAGATATCACGGTGCAGAACGGTCGTTTTGGCCCGTATCTGAAGAAGGGGAGCGACTCTCGTTCTATTGGCTCTGAGGAAGAAATTTTTACGATTACTCTTGAGCAGGCGTTAGAGATTTATTCGCAACCTAAACAGCGTGGTCGTGCGGCGGCGAAGCCTCCTTTGGCGGAGCTGGGTGTTGACCCTGTTTCTGAGAAGAAAATTGTGATTAAAGATGGTCGTTTTGGTCCTTATATCACTGACGGGGTAACAAACATTACTGTTCCTCGCGGGGATACGATTGAGTCCATCACTCATGAGCGCGCGGTTGAGCTATTAGCTCAAAAACGTGCCAAGGGGCCCGTACAGCGTAAGCGTTCTACGACAAAAAAGACCGCTACGAAGAAGAGCACCACAAAGAAAACTACAGCGAAGAAGAGCACCACAAAGAAAGCTAGCACGACGAAGAAAACTTCTGAGTCCTAGCCAAGGAGCATCTTTGTAAGCCCCTCTGATGCAAAGGATCACCTACGATGGCAGATAACAAAGCCCCTCATATAGGTATCGCATTGTCTACGTCCTGTCTTTTCCCGCTGGGGGTGCCTGAAACGTTTTCTACTGCCGCAGATTTGGGGTATGACAGCATTGAGGTGATGGTGACCGGAAATGCTATCTCTCAAGAGCCAGATGATCTTCGTGATCTTATTCAGAAATATCAGATTCCGATATCTGCTATTCATGCTCCCACCTTGTTGTTGACTCAACAAGTGTGGGGGCGTGCTTGGAACAAAATGCAGATGGCCGCAAAAATGACGAAAGCCGTTGGAGCTGATGTCATCGTTGCCCACCCTCCATTTCGGTGGCAGCGTCTGTACGCTAAAAATTTTGTTCACGGTGTTCGTGAAATATCTGAGCAAGAGAACGTGAAAATTGCTGTAGAAAATATGTATCCGTGGAGTGCCGGTGGTGCATCTGTGCAGATGTATTCCCCAGGGTGGGATCCAACAGAGTTTGACTATCAGTGGATGACATGGGATTTTTCGCATGCTGCAGCTGCTGGGGTTGATTCTTTAGAGTACGTCAAAAAGATTGGAAATCGTCTAGGGCACGTGCATTTGACCGATGGTAGCGGCACAAAAGTTCTTGACGAACATCTACGCCCTGGATATGGCACTCAACCGGTAGCGCAAACTCTCGAGTATTTAGCTCAACAGCAGTGGAACGGTGTGGTGTGCGCAGAAGTATCTACTCGTGGCGCTCGCGGAGCTGTTGAACGCGATGAGTGGTTGTATGAGACGCTGCAATTTGCTCGTCGCCATTTGGGTCTTGAGTGAATGTTTGAGGCTTGTGAACGGTTCTTGGGTGCGTCTTATCATGAAATATCGGTGTGAGGGCACTGTTCTTGTGGCTTTGCTCGGCTAAGCTGTGTGGTAGTTACGTCATAAATCATCGTGGCGTGAGAGTCTTTGACACTACCTAAAGGAGTACCTGATGAGTGCAATAGTCACTTTTTGTGGAACAGGGTCGATGAATGGTGCTATAGCTTCTGGGCTGATTGCCGCTGGTTATGATTCTTCATCTGTACGAGCAACCGTATATTCGCAACACAGTGCACAGCGTCTTTCGTCAGCATGGGGAATAGAGGGTTCTGAGGGGATTAAAGTTTTTTCGGTTGCTGAAGATCCTCAGGCTAATCTTCGGGCTGTTACCGGAGCTCAGGTAGTCGTTCTTGGTGTGAAACCGTATGCGATATTAGATATGGCGCGTGAGATTGCTCCTGCTTTAGAGCCTGATACTTTGGTGATTTCTGTGGCTGCGGGGGTGTCTTTAGAAGCGTTATCTGATGTGTTGCCTGCTGGGCAGCCGGTGATTCGTTGTATGCCTAATACGCCATCTCAAGTGGGCTGTGGGGTGCTTGCGGTCTCTTGTGGTGCTTCTGTCTCTGAATCGCAACGTGAGCTTGCTCTGAAGATTCTAGGTACTGTAGGGAAAGTTTTTGAGGTCGCTGAGGATCAGATGGACGCGGTGACGGCTGTATCTGGTTCTGGCCCCGCTTATTTTTTCTTATTAGCCGAGATGATGATGAAAGCTGGCATCAAGTTAGGTCTTGATGCTGAGCTAGCTGAACAGCTAGCGGTGCAGACTGCTCGTGGTGCTGGTGAACTTCTGGGCGCACAAGGGAATCCTGTGGCTTTACGCCGTGCGGTAACGAGCCCCGGCGGTACGACGGAGCAGGCTATTGAGAGTTTTTGTCAGAATGGGCTGGAAGAAATGACTGAGCAGGCGATGCGTGCTTGTGCTCAGAAATCTGCTCAGATGACTCGTGATTATTCGTAGAAGAGTCAAACAACGTTGTGCGGTCAAAGAAAACGCGTATTACCTGTTGATAACAAGTTGTTTTGAGGGCGTTGTGAATCTTTTCGGTCTTAAGAAGAACGTTGACACGTTAGCAGAATAGCTAGATGAAGCTAAGTGTGCGCTAACAAGAACACCAACATGAGTGCTTTGACCTTTTGACGAGTCGATGATTTGCAACAGTTATATATTTGGGTATCGAGAGGGCTTTTTGAACCAGCCTTTATAGATTCCCTTGCGTTGCAAGGAATAATAGCGAGATGACTGCGGTCGATGAGCTGGCTATGAATACACTCAAAACTATATTGGTTGTTGTTTTCTTGTCCCATTGGGCAGCTAGATAGCACAGGCCTAGACCTGTGCCCATCATGAGTCCGGAGATGACTGCAATGATGGGTAGGCCTGTTTTAACGGATGGTATCAAAAGGAATAGTCCGTTGAAGGAAAGAATGATAGATAGGCTCAATATTCTGACGCGTTGTGTATCGAAACGACAGATAGCGTTGTATAGGTTCCTCATGATGACCTCTAAATCGTGGATTGTCTGAACGTAATATCTATCAGCGCCACGTACCGCCGATAGCAAGAATTATTCCAGTTACGACTTCGCTCATGGGTGGGAGGGGTAAAGCACCTAGCTATAGCGTACTAGATATTTGCAATACCTCTTTCTTTTGTGCTTTTTCTGTAATCGTTCATGACGAAAGATATCTTGAACAGGTTGCTTCACTTTATTCTGATGATGGCGTTGGTGTCGTTGCGCCGGATATCAGAAAATGTGGTGAGCTGAAAAACTTAACAGAAAAACGCCGGCTGTAGGGAATCAGCCGGCGTTTTCCAGAACACTAATATCTTAGAGATATTAGTATTATCAGCACGCTCATTTAGCTGGTGGTTTAGGGGGGACCACCTTATTGCTAAATGCGCAAGCTGTTTTGAACGGGTTCGCAATCCGTCCAGTAATCACTCGCACCTTTAGAGGTGACACTATCATAAGCATGTTTCCTTAAATATGCCAACCTCAACCCGCAAAAATGTGACGATTGCTAAATAAAATGTCTTTTAGCTATAGAACATTTAAATAAAACTCCTAGTAAGAGCGTAAAAAATGCTATTTTTGCGAGTTAAGGGCGCGCTGCAAAGCGCTCAATAAGATCTACTTGCCCCGAAACAATCAGGAGATCTCTGGACGTCACTTTTGTGTCGGGCGTTGCATACGTGAAATCTTCACCCGGGGACTTCACTCCAACAATCGTGACACCATATTTTCCACGTACATCAGATTCTGCCAAGGTAAATCCTTGAGTCTCCTTCGGCGGATACATTTTAACAATCGCGAAATCGTCATCAAATTCGATGTAATCCAAAAGACGACCAGATACGAGGTGCGCTGCACGTCGACCCGCGTCAGCCTCGGGAAACACTACATTGTGGGCACCGATACGAGAGAGAATCTTTCCGTGTGCAGGGGTAATAGCCTTAGCCCAGATACGTTCAATCCCTAAATCAACAAGATTAGCGGTAATCAACACAGACGCTTCAACAGAGGTACCCACCCCAACAACAGCTGACGTAAAGTCCCCAGCTCCAAGCTGTCGCAGAGCGTCAATATCTGTAGCGTCAGCTTCAACGACGTGAGTGAGCAGACCCGCCCATTTTTGAACTTTGACGGCATCTTTTTCTACCGCCAAAACTTCTTTATTCTGACGTCGTAGCTGGGCGGCGGTAGAGGCACCAAAACGCCCTAACCCAATTACTAATACGGGTGCATTATGAACGGTGCGTTTAGCCAATGATCGGTCTTTCTTCTGGATATTTATAGAGTCGACGGCGAGAGCGCAAAGCTAAGCCGGTTGCCACAGTAATAATACCTATGCGCCCAATAAACATCAGGACAGAGAGCACATAGATACCAGCGGGAGGAAGCCTTGCTGAAAGCCCGACAGAGAGCCCGCAGGTTGCATACGCAGAAATTACTTCAAAAATTACCATATCGAGAGGCTCATCCGTAAGAAACACAATAATGGAGGTGCCTAAGAAAACAATAATGAAGCTCATCATAATCACAGAAATGGCGATACGAAGCACCGAATCAGGAATAGTGCGGTTGAAGGCAATGACAAATTGGTCACCTCGAGCCTCTGCAAGAACTGCCAGAATTACCACGGTAATTGTTGTAATTTTGATGCCACCAGCGGTAGAAGCGGGGCCTCCACCAATAAACATCAACGCATCACTAATGAGCAATGTAATCGGGTTCGTGTCGCTCATCTCTACGAGGTTAAACCCGCCAGAACGTGTCATAACTGAAGCAAATACAGCGTTGATAATCTTCCCGCCTAGAGACATCTCACCGATGGTCTTATCGTTAGACCATTCGAAGAAGCCCCACAATAAAGCGCCGATAAAAAATAATGCGACGGTACCAATGATGGTCAACTTGGTGGTGAGGTTCCATCGGCTAAAAGCTAGAGGATTCTGTTGCATAATCAAAATAACGGGGAACCCTAGAGAGCCAATAAAAACCCCTATGCAAATGGGAATGAGAATCCATAAATCGTGAGAATACGGGACAAGACCTTGAGAATGTGCGGTAAAACCGGCATTGTTGAACGCTGAGACAGAATAAAAAATACTATGCCAGATACTGTTCTTAACGGACTCTCCGAGCAGAATAAAACGTGGTAAAAGAATGAGCGCGATAGTTGCCTCAATAGAAATTGAGGTCACGGCTACGGTGCGTAATACGGAGCCGAGTTCTCCGAGCTTTCCGATATTCATTGCTTCTTGGGCAATCAGTTTAGAACGCAAACCAAGTTTTTTGCCGACGGCCATGGCGAGTAGAGAGGTCATAGTTAATGTTCCTAGACCGCCAATTTGGAAGGCTAGAAGAATCATTAACTGACCGAAAAAAGACCATTGATCAGCGGTGGATACTGTGGTGAGTCCCGTGACTGTCACCGCAGATGTGGCGGTAAAAATTGCGTGGTGGATAGCCACCCCATGACCGTCTTGAGAAGAAATAGGCAATGCAAGCATCGCACTAAAAAATGCGATAACTAACGCGAAGGCAAGAATTGCTACGCGAGAAGGAGAGGTGCCGATGAGGGCATCAACGAGGTCACGGAAACGAATGAGCATCGCCGATAAAGTATGTGCACCCTCTGTCTCTTTAGGGTGTGCAGGTGTTGGTTCTCGCAACGCCGCTCTCTTTCTTCGGATGAAGGGACTATATGTAGCTTAGTCGCAATGTTTTCTCACAGGAGGATTATCCTTGTGATATAGGCTAAGAACCTGCAAATCAGTAGGTGCTTTTCTTGCTGAGCTTGAGAACCTCGAAGGGCGAAAACGCGAGTAGAAATATGCTAATAACACTGGTCAAAGCCTATATTTATAGGGTGGAATACATGGTTTTAAGCTCAAAATATGCTGAATCCTGCTGAGAATTACTACTCTCTTAGTGTCGATACATTCGCCCACAGGTATATATGTCATGATGTATGTATGATTGATGACGTTTTTGCTGTAATTGCAGACCCTACCCGTCGTCAGATCCTACGAGTTCTTGCCGCAGGCAAACGCCCAGTTGGGGATCTGGTAGACGAGCTAGGCGTGAGTCAACCTACGGTCTCTAAACACCTCAAAGTTCTAAGAAATGCTGGACTCGTTGATACCCAAGCAGTAGGGCAGAAACGTTTTTACTCTCTCACCCCAGAACCTCTCGAAAATGTTCTGGAATGGATTAGCAGCCTCAACCAATGCCACACCCAAACACTGAACATTCTGACCCCTTGGAATAAAACAACAGACAAAGAGCAAACCGATGAGGTCTCAAACACTGTTGAACTGGCGCAAACAGCTACAAATAATAGTGAGCATACAGATCAACAATCTGACCCTGAACCAGTAGCCTCAGCTGGTGAAAAGGCTCCCGTTGAGAGAATAGAACAAGATTTAGCGTCCTCTGACGTATCACACGAACAGCAAACACCCGATGAAGAGTGCACACCTGATATTTTTGAATTCGGTGAACCTGGAGACCCCCGACAACGGGTACACACATCAGAATCTCATAGCGCTATTAGTTTTACTCCGTTGATGCCTTTTGTGCCACGTCCGTTAGAGCCCGAGTCTGAGACGCCCAACGAATCAGACCACGACGAAACACAAGATTTCTCCACGGAGGATTCCTCTTCTAATACGTTAGAAGAAACCCCAGAAGAACAACCTGTAGTTCAGAAGCAACAAGAACCAGAAAAAATCGCAGAATCTGCTGAAATAGACAATTCTCAGATGGAGGTTCTCCCAGCGCTTCCTACTGCAGCTGAGATTTCTTCAGAAACGCAGAATAACTCCGCATCAGACTCCCGCGGATTATTTGCGACCCTGACCCGTTGGGGTCGTCGCCGTCCTCACTAGAATCACTATTGAAAGAATACGTAGAAGCTATCCATGTCTGTGTACCAGAAAATTCTTAACTGGCTTGAAACAGAGCTTTTTGAAGGAAGACTGCACCTTGGGCAAAGCTTGCCCGACGATAGAAAACTTGCTGATATTATCCGAGCAAGTCACTCAAGTACCCGTGAAGCACTCAAATACCTTGAGACAATGGGAGTTTTGAGACTCTATGAGGGGAAACGGAAGACTATCATCGCTCACCTCGTCAGTGAACCGGCAGCCTCTGTCACCCCAGCCCTACGTCTACATATGGCAAGCTCACGTTACCCCGTTCGTGATCTCATCCAAACACGTATTCTGCTTGAAACGTTCTCTATCGAAAACGCAGACCCAGCAAACCCTGCCATGGACGAGCTCGAACGCATCCTTGAAAAGATGCAATACGAAGGAACCACCCCTCACGCCTTCCACCAGCTAGAAGTAGATTTTCATATTGCGCTCACAAAGCTCTCTGGTAACCAGCTCATAACAGGGCTTATGACGGCTCTGAGAACTTCGCTTACGGACTATCTACTCTCGATTATGGGACGTGTCCCTCTCTGGAGCGCGACAGCAACTCGACTACGCGCAGAATACCGTGCGTTGCTTGAAGCTATCCGATACCGTGACACAACGCTAGCGAAACAACTACTCATCGCCAATATTGAACGCCAATACACTGAGGCAAGTCTTGACCTCAACGAAGAAACCGCTGTTGCTCATGAATTACCAGGAACAGTGGTAGCAATGGAACCTATCGAAATTGATGATGACGACCTGATCCCCGACCACTGGGAAGAAGCTATCGCACCTTCGCTCATCGAAGCTCTTGAAAATGTTGGCACTACACCGGCAACTACTGCCGAAACAACGAGTCCACAGGGGGATACCGCCTCAGAGAATCTTAAGAGCGAACCTTCCCCTGAACAGCCGAAAGTTCAAAGGTGGACTCTTGCACAAGAGTACGCTAAAGAACAACGCAAAGATAAGGTTTCTGCCGAAGAACAAGAACTGGGAACTTCAGCTGAAGAGAACACCTCAATAAGTACCGGTGAAGAAAACAGCTCAGAGACTTCTGCGCAAGAAGAAACTCCCTCCCACCGCAAAACATCTGAAACAGATAACACCTCAACTGCTGAACAAAGCTCTGAGCATTCTTCTGTCGCTGCTGTATCAGAGGAGAAAAAATCTGTTGTCCAGAATGAGCCTCAACCACCTGTTCACAATGTTTTGCGTGCTCCAACAGCAGGACGTACACGTAAAGTACGAGGGACAGTAAGCGTTCCTGTCCACGCGACGGTTATCAAACCTATTTATCGCACTCCACACGGAGAACCCCCTGTCAAAGTGCGCAAAAATGGTGATACATCGTGGACTCAACCATCATCAGATACCCTGCGAGCAAAGCCATCAGCACGAAAAGTTGTGCCAGGATCACACCCTCGCATCGAAGAACCACAAGAGCCAGCGCTAGAGACTCCAACATCTTCTGCAACAGAGAAGAAAGGAAACTTTATTGGGCGTTGGCTAGGTTTTGGGGTGCGTCCTGAACAAGGTCAATCTGCTGTCGAACACAACACGACAGAAGAACCCCAAAACACTACAGAACAACATTCTCACCAGCAGGGCACAGAGAACGAACCCGAAGAAAATACAGAATCTTTATCCTCCGATTCTGAAGCTCAGGTGTTAGCACCTGAAGGGTACGAACTAGCCTTTGAAGACGCCAAAGAACCTCAGATTATTGATGAGACCCCACGCCTTTCGCGAAAAGAGCAGCGTGCCTTAGAAGAAGAACATCTCGAAGAGGACTACCCTTCTACTTCTGAAGGATCCACTGTCGAAGAACTTCAAGAATCTGATGTTTCATCTGAAGAACCTGAAGTGAGTACTAAGGTCTACACCATCAACAAAAAAATTCAAAAGAAAAAGAAGAAGAAACGATAGCTTTCTCATCATCACCTAAAATCTGAGGTCTACATCTCATTCTTGAAGATGTAGACCCAGATTTTAGCTTTTTATCCGAGAAAATGTTCATGAATCTCGTTCAGAATGCGGAAAATTTCGAGAATGCTTGTACTCTATACAGAGAGCGTTTTCTTCCGTTCAGGCATTTTTATGCCTGAATTGGTCTTTAAGAAGCGTTTATACCGGTATAAACCGCGCCCGGATAGCTAACATCTCATATCTACGATGGGTAGAGATGCCGGGTATCGAATGTAAGTGAGGTGAATCCTATGGGTTCAGTTATCAAAAAGCGTCGTAAGCGCATGTCCAAGAAGAAGCACCGCAAGTTGCTTCGTAAGACCCGCCACCAGCGTCGCAATAAGAAGTAAGTTCTTATGAGCTTTATGTGCCTCGTCCTCAACTGCTAACAGTAGGGCGAGGCACTGTTTTTTAACAACCGCCAACCCCGCTCACAAACAAGAAACACCTATGCACGAACAACACCCCTCAACAACACCCATTGAGGTAACCTTATTGACCAAACCTGGTTGTCACCTCTGCGATAAAGCACGTCAGGTAGTCCACGACGTCACCACAGGTCTCGGGCTCACTTTCACCGAAATTAACATTGAGAACTCTCCAGAGCTCAAAGCCCGCCACGCCATTGAAATTCCCGTAGTGCTTGTCGACGGAGACGTGAAAGACTTCTGGCAAATTAACCCACGACGCCTAGAGAAAATACTGCATCAAAAAATCTCCACAAAACATCAACACTAAGAGACAACTCACCACTTGTTCTGACAATTCACAGGTTACAGAATTGGGAATGAGACAAACTATTTGAGAGACTAGAACAATGAGCTCACTTCAGGTTAAAGTCCATCTTATGCGCCACGGGGAAGTAGAAAATCCTCAACGTATCGTCTACGGACGTCTACCCAACTACCATCTGAGTCAACGAGGACGCCAAATGGTCCGTTTGAGCGCCGAAGAATTCGCGCAGCGTGCTCATAACGGCGCAAATATTGTCTACCTTGCCTGCTCACCACTGACACGCACTCAAGAATCGGCAGAACCCATCACTGAACTGCTCGGATTAGAAGCACATCACGATCCACGTGTGATTGAAGCAGAAAACTATTTTGAAGGGCTACACGTCAACGCCCAAGAACTGCTCACGCACCCAAAACATTGGGCTAAGCTCTACAATCCGCTACGCCCCTCATGGGGAGAACCCTACCGAGAACAAGTCAAACGTATGGCACAAGCTGTACGCCAAACCGCTCAACACGCCTATGACATCGGGGGAGAGAACGCCGAAGCTATTATCGTCTCTCACCAACTTCCTATCTGGCTCGTCAGACGTAGTATCGAAGGGAAAACACTCCCTCACGACCCTCGAACCAGAGAATGCAACCTCGCCTCCATCACAACCTGCACCTTTAGCGACTTAGACGGTAAAGAACGCCCTCACATCAGCTACAGCGAACCTGCCGCAGCACTCTACAACGGCGTCATACAGTTGCCTGGAACATAACACAGAAAATTTACCTGAACAGTTTTTGCGAATCCCCAGACATTGAGCACACTCGAAAGAACATCATGCTAAACCCTCACCAGAAAACACCGGAACAGCGACTTTCACGCCGTCACCTGCTCAGCTTCGGAGCGGCCGCCGGTGTACTAACACTGAACGCATGCTCATCGTCTGATTCTCTTTCTGCACAAGCAGACGCAGGAGACTCAAAAGGATATATTGCAGGGGATGGCTCTGTGACCGAATTTCCGCCAGAAAAACGAACCGAACCCGTCCACTTCACCGGAACACTCTATGACGGCACCGAAATTACGGCAGAATCCTTAAGAGGAAAACCCATCCTACTTAACTTCTGGTATGCAGGTTGCGCTCCCTGCCGAGCAGAAGCACCCGCTTTGGTTAAACTTCACAAAAAATTTGCTGACAAAGTACATTTTTACGGTGTGAACGTTCGAGATGAAAAAGCAACAGCAGAAGCCTTTGAACGCCGGTTCTCTGTCGAATACCCCAGCTTTGAAGACTCAACAGGAAAAGTGCTCTACGAACTCTCACAAGTTGTCCCCGCACAAGCCGTCCCCACCACCCTCATCATAGACGCCCAAGGCCGTGTCACCTCACGTGTACTAGGACAAATTGACGAATCTATCGTGAGAACACTTCTTGAGGACGCCCAAAAATAGTGAACACTTTCGGAGAAATTATTATCGACGGGTCACTATGGTTAGCCATACCCCTAGCCGTCCTCGCTGGTCTGGTGTCCTTTGCCTCACCCTGCGTCCTACCCCTCGTACCGGGCTACATCGGGTACATGACAGGGCTGTCTGGAAACACCAAAAACATCAACACCAGATACGCCCTAGGGGCAGTGGCTCTCTTTATCCTCGGCTTCTCAACCGTCTTCATTCTTTTAAGCGTTGTCTTCGCACAATTAGGAGCAGCCCCATGGCTTCGAGGGCAACGCTGGGTTGAAATACTTCTCGGAACTTTCGTCATTCTTCTCGGACTAGTTTTCTGGGGCAAAATCCCTTGGCTACAAAGAGAACGCAAACTTGTTCACTCTAAAGCACCCTCAGGCCTTTGGGGAGCACCCCTTCTGGGGCTAACCTTCGGGTTAGGGTGGGCACCCTGTATTGGACCAACCTTTGCTGCCGTACAAACATTGGTCTACCTTGACGGCGCAAATACGGCAAAAGCAATAACACTCACCTTTGCCTATTGCTTAGGTCTAGGCATCCCATTCTTCATCGTCGCATTAGGTATTCTCCGTGGAACACAACGCCTACGCTGGCTTAAACAACACCATCGACGTATCCAACAATGCGGAGCCGTACTACTCATCCTGATCGGAGCGCTCATGATTACTGGAGTATGGAATTCCATGATTTCTTGGATACAAGCCACACTACCTACCTACGAATTACCAATCTAAAACTAAGGGCACACTATGGGAGAACAAACAACATCTCAAGCACCCGCTCTTGGCGTCTGGGGAATGACAAAATGGGCGTGGACGCAACTTACAAAAATGAACACCGCACTATTTCTACTTCTTCTATTAGCAGTAGCAGCGGTTCCTGGGTCGCTCTTCCCACAACGAATACAAGACCCCGTTAAAGTCAACGACTACATCGAAAATCACCCCACGTGGGGACCTATCGCAGATAAAATCCAGCTATTTGACGTCTTCAGCTCCGCATGGTTCTCAGCAATATACCTCTTGCTGTTTATCTCTCTCATTGGATGTGTACTACCACGCGCCAAAAAACACTACCAGATGTGGCGCAAACCTCCAGTACGCACGCCCAAGAACCTCGCACGACTCCCCATCCACCGCACACTAGAAATACCAGCTTCCCTCGAAGAACTCAGCGCACAAGAAGCCATCGATGATGCTGCCCGTATCCTCTCCCGCCGCGGATACAGAGTAGAAACCCACGTTGAAGATCAAGGACGCTACTCCGTCGCCGCAGAACGCGGGTATCTACGCGAAGTCGGAAACATTCTTTTCCACCTATCCATGATTGGTATCCTCATCGGCATCGCCATTGGTTCCCTACTGGGATACAGAGGACAAAAAATCTTGGTTGAAGGCGATACCTTTGTCAACTCTCTCATTAGCTACGATTCTTTTACCCCCGGTACAAACTACAACCCAGACTGGCTCACCCCATACTCTTTAACACTTGAAAACTTTGAGGTTCAATACGACAGACAACGCGAATCTGCCAGCTACGGTTCTGACATTGGTTATGAAGCAACCTTCAAAGTCAACGACCATTCTGGAGAACAACGAAACGAAACGCTCAAAGTCAACGAACCACTATCCATCGACGGAAACAGCATCAACCTTGCCGGCAACGGTTACGCACCCGTTATCAAAGTAACCAACCCCGACGGAACCATCGCTTTTGAAGGCCCTGTCGTAGGACTCACCACCGACCCTAAATACAACTCATCCATCGTACTTAAAGTTCCTGATGCACACCCCGACCAACTAGGTTTTGTTGGAATGTTCCTACCCACCGGAGGATACAACAGTGCTGGAGTTCCTGTATCACTCGACGCTGGACCATATAACCCTACGCTCGTACTACAGTCTTACTACGGTGATTTAGGATTAGACGAAGGCGTCCCACAAAACGTATATATTCTCGACACTTCCAAACTCACCGAGATGAACTCGATGGCTCAACAAAACGGCATCATCCTCACCGCTACTCACACCGAAGAAAATCTGCCAGATGGACGAGGAAAAATCAGTTTTGAGGGGTATAAGCGTTATATTGGTGTAGACATTCACTATGACCCTGGAAAAGGTATTGTTTTCTGGTCATTTGTTCTAGCCTTCACCGGACTGATTATCTCGTTATTTGTCCCTAGACGTCGTGTCTGGGTACGTGCTTATCGAGACGGACAGAACCTCACCGTAGAATATGCTCTACTAGCACGAGGAGAAGACCCACGACTCCTACCGGAAGCTGATAAGCTCACAGAAGCTTTCGCTCGCTGTTGGGAACTAGAATTTAGTGAAGCAGAAGACACCGAAGCATAAAACACTTCACCCCCCCCATACCTGAAGGAAGAACTAGCAGATGATTAACGCATCCCTCGCCCAATGGAGCGAGCTGTTCATGTACATCTCAGCAATTATCTACATGATAGCGTTTATCCTATTCACCGCAGATGTTGCCTCTCACTCACGCACTGTCCGACAACTAGAACAACAGGACAACGCCACTGATCAACCCCTCGAAGCTGCCACAACAGCGCACAAACGCACCTCCTATATTGACAGCAGCGAGAAAGGCACGGGCGCTCGCGGGCTTGGCTATAAGCGCGCTGCAGAACGCAAACTTGAAGGTAAAGTTGCGGATAGCTCAATGCGTTGGGGTACTGATACGAGCCCTCGTCGTGCCGCTCGTATCGCAGTTGCCATCATGATTATCGGTGCGTTAGTTCATGCTATTGGTGTGGTGACTCGTGGTATTGCTGCTCACCGTGTTCCGTGGGGAAACATGTATGAGTTCTGTACAACTGGTGCGTTAGTTGTTTCTACCGTCTTTTTGATTCTTCTGATTTTCCGTGACGTACGTTTTGTGGGAATGTTGGTTTCGGGTCTTGCCCTTATTATGATGTGTGCGGCAACGATTGCATTCCCTACTCCTGTTGGACACCTCAAACCTGCCTTGCAGTCGTATTGGCTTGTTATTCACGTTTCTATTGCTGTTCTTGCTTCAGGTATTTTTACAATTACCTTTGCAATGGCTATTCTTCAGCTTCTGCAGTCTCGTCGTGAAAAAGAAATTATTGCTGGTCAGAAACCTTCAATGCCGTTTATGACGATGGTTCCTTCGTCTCAGACACTAGAGAATTTTGCGTTCCGTCTTAACACCGTTGGTTTTGTGATGTGGACGTTTACTCTGGCAGCTGGCGCTATTTGGGCGCAGAAAGCGTGGAGCCGTTATTGGGGCTGGGACGTGAAAGAAGTATGGACCTTCGTGATCTGGGTTGTCTATGCCGCCTATTTGCACGCTCGAGCAACACGCGGCTGGTCTGGTGCACCTTCTGCATGGCTCTCTATCGTGGGCTATCTATGCATCATCTTTAACTTTACAGTAGTTAATATTTTCTTCTCTGGTTTGCACAGCTACTCGGGACTATAACCGGTAACACCGTATAAGGTGTGATGAGTGTTTAAAAAGCTGTTGGGTTACCACTACTTACTTTTAGTGGTAACCCAACAGCCTTTTAACGTGCATTATGAGGACGTGGAGTCGTGAGAGCCCTCGTCGGGGTTTTCATCGTCAGCGTCTTGTATGGGGGTGGGGTTAGCCTTACCGTCTTTTTCTCTCCTCTGACGTTTGGTACGTGCTTCAAGATATTTGAGGAACTCCTCATCATTATCGGGAGCGTTGGAAGAAACCTGTGAAGCGGCGTGTTTTCCAAAGAACAACCATAATAAGGCTCCAGCAAGCGGGAAGATAAGAATAGCTAAAAACCATACTGGTTTTGGGAAGACTTTAACCCGATGATTTTCCGTACGGATGCAATCTATTAAGGAATAGATGATGATGCCAAGCAGTAGGGCGATAGAGCCGATAATCATTATTGCGCGAACCATAGATATTAGTGTTCCATGGATAGCTGAACAATATCTACTTTATGGGGTGTGATTTTCTGGAAGAAGAAGATACCCTCAACCAGCTATCTTCTCTCAAAGAATTCTTCCTTAAACATTGCTACTTGTACTCCTGAGAGCTATCGAGGGTTTGGTACTGATCGAACAACCAGAAAAGTTCGTTAGACTAGTGTCTATGAACCTGCTCAAATATACTCTTCTCCGTCTTGCCCTCGTTTTTAGTATTAGCTTGATTTGTGTTTGGGCACTTAAAATTGCGGTGCTACTCTCTATTATTTTTGCGCTTCTTATGTCTTTATCGTTGTCGTATCTGTTCTTCCCGAAGCTTCGTGAAGCCGCAGGGGTCGAGGTTGCACAACTGTGGAGGAAACTCTTTCCAACAAAGAACATTAAACATGAAGATACTCTCGTTGAAGATGAGTATGTAGAGAAGATGAAAAAATCACAGGGGCTAGATTTTTAGTCTCGTATGATGCCCTCATATTAGAAACCGGTAAAGGTGGGTGCTTCTACGGTGAATATATCGAGAGTTCCTAAATAAGCAGCAAGTACCAGAAGCAGGCTATATGCAAGAGTAACGAGCCCAGCTTGTTTGAGTACAGGGATGAGCTCTTTGCCGTGAGTCGGAGCTAGTACCACAAAACATGAGTGAAGTACCGGCCCGATGAGAATAAAAACCAGCATGTACCAAGGGTTTTCTGGTACGAGTATGAGAGTAATAGCTAGGGCACAGAGCATCTCAAGAACATAGATTCTGCGCGACCACTTCTGCCCAAAACGTACAGCTAGAGTATATTTTCCGCTTTCTTTATCGGTTGGGATATCGCGGATATTATTGGCCATCAATAATGCGCAAGAGAATAATCCAATAGATATTGCGCTCACCCAGCCGGTAGTACTTAAATGGGCGCTTTGGGTAAAGAGCGTACCAACTGTAGCAACAAGACCAAAATAGATAAAAACGTAGAGGTCTCCTAACCCCATATACCCATAGGGTCGTTTACCTCCGGTATATCCCCATGCTGCAAAGACAGCTGATGCTCCAATAGCTAAAAACCACCATTGTTGCGCGAGGAATACAAGGTAGAATCCAGCAATCATAGATAACGCAAAACAACTAAAAGCCGCGTATTTAACATGGCTCGGTTTCGCTACACCTGAACCTACCAGACGTAATGGGCCAACTCTTATCTCATCTGTTCCTTTGATACCATCTGAATAATCATTGGCATAGTTGACGCCTACTTGGAGAAAAAAGGCGACAAGAAAAGCAAGAAAAGCTCTGAACGGGTCAAACTTTCCTAATTCAAACGCTGCAACTGAACCGGCAATAATGGGTGCCACAGCTAGCGGCAAGGTGCGTAGACGCGCCCCCTCAATCCATTGAGCCGGAGTAGCCACGTATTATTCCTTTCTTGCGGTACAACATCTAGTGGTGCTAAAGCACCTCTCATTCTCTCATACTGAACGAAACAGGAGTTGTTCTTCTGCAATCCTTGATGAAGAAAAAGTTATTGACCTGATCCTTCATGCAATAGCGTATGGAGCGCTTCTCGATCTGGTTTTCCTGTGGAAAGTAGAGGCAAAGTGCTGATAACTCGGAGATATTTAGGACGCTGTGCAGGTTCTAGATTCTGGCATAACTGCTGCAATTGGGGAGATAATCGTGCCGGTGATTCTTCAGGGGCGTAAACGACGCACCCTACTGCTTGCCCCCATCGTCGGTGAGGAACTGGAAAAACAAAAGCAGAAACGACCGCAGGATGAGATTCTAAACATTGTGCAATAGGTGCGGGCGAAATTTTTACTCCACCGCTAATGATGATGTCATCGGCTCGACCGTGAACCTCTAAAAACCCTTGTGATAAAGAGCCAATGTCGTCGGTGCGGTACCATCGTGTTCCGTTGTTATCGCACCAAAAATGTTGCGCGGTACGCTGTGGTTGGTCAAGATACCCGTGTGCAATATGTTTGCCGCCTAACCAGATTCTGCCTACCGTATCTTCTGGATGCTGTGTTTCGATACGAAGCTGAGTTGATGACAGAGGACGACCGTTATAGACGCAACCGCCCGCTGTTTCTGCACTTCCATAGGTGGTGAATATCTTAAGCTGATACTTTTGCGCTTGTTCACGTAACGCGATAGAAGCTGGTGCGCCGCCTAGAAGAATACCGCAGAACCCTTGTAAGAGTTCAAGGAGCTCTGGAAACCGTTGTACATCATCAAGAAGCTGTTGTAACTGGGTTGGTACAAGTGACACCATCTTTTTCTCGGCTGTCATTGAGCGTGCACTGTTCAGAAAATCTTCACTGCTAAATCGTGTGTTGTATCTGATGGAATTGGTTACGATGGGGGAGGTTCCATTGAGGACGGAGCGAACGAGTACCTGTGCTCCGGCAATATAGTGCACGGGCAAACATAACAACCATTGTGAATACTGGCTACCGGTTGCTTCAGCTGTTGCTTGAGCAGAATGTAATAAGGCTGCACGACTGAGCATCGTGGTTTTAGGTGTTCCTGTGGAGCCTGATGTGCCCACTAAAAGCGCAATATCTTCTGGATTCTGAGGTTCTATGCTGAAGAACTTTTCAAAGAACTGGATGATATCTGCTGGTGAATGTGCTTGTGGACGCTGTGCATCTAAATGTAGAGATTGTGAGATATCGGGGTGCGGCAGATAAAACGGTTTTAAACGTGACGGGTCAAAACGGTTGGTCATAGGGTGTTCTCTACAATGCTTTCTACGCGTGTTGATATAAGAAGACCTCAACGGAGGCTCTGCCCCTCACAGAGCAGTGACAGAGCCTCCATTGAGGTATCAGATTAGAAGTAGTAAGGGTACTCTTCCCATCGTGGTTCACGCTTTTCTAGGAATGCATCTCGTCCTTCTACCGCTTCGTCGGTCATATAGGCTAGGCGGGTAGCTTCTCCTGCGAAGACTTGTTGTCCGAGCAGACCGTCGTCGGGAAGGTTGAACGCAAACTTGAGCATACGAATAGCTTGGGGGGATTGTCGAGCAATATGCGCTGCATATTCTAGCCCTTTACGTTCTAGCTCTTGGTGGGGTACAACTTCATTGACTGCACCCATCTCGTACATTCTTTGAGCGTTGTATTCTCGTGCGAGGAAGAAAATTTCACGAGCATTTTTTTGTCCGATTTGACGTGCGAGTAGAGCCGAACCATAGCCGGCGTCGAACGATCCGACGGTAGCGTCAGTCTGTTTGAACTTACCGTATTCTTCGGATGCGATGGTGAGATCTGCAACGACGTGGAGGGAATGTCCTCCGCCGGCAGCCCACCCTGAGACGAGAGCAATAACCACTTTGGGCATGGTGCGGATGAGTCGTTGAACTTCGAGGATGTGGAGTCGCCCTGCGCGTGCTGGGTCGATACTTTCTGCGGTGTCGCCATCGGCGTAATGGTAGCCGTCACGTCCGCGGATACGTTGGTCACCGCCGGAGCAGAATGCCCAACCGCCGTCTTTGGGGGAGGGGCCATTGCCGGTTAGGAGTACCGTTCCGACGCTAGAGGTCATGCGAGCGTGGTCGAGTGCGCGGTAAAGTTCATCAACGGTGTGTGGGCGAAAAGCGTTGCGTACTTCTGGGCGGTTGAACGCGATACGTACGGCGGGGAGGTCTTTGATGTAGTTGCCGTTGTCGTCACGGAGTACTTGTCGATGGTAGGTGATGTCAGTGCAATCTTCGAAGCCTTCGACGGTGCGCCATTGTTGAGGGTCAAAAATATCAGATACGGTTTCGGGCAGTGTATAGGTCATGGGTTTAGTCTACCGTTGCGTTCTGTATCTTGGCTGGAAGATGAAGGATAAAGAACAGCTCAGGCGGATACCACTGGTGTTTAGTGGTACCCGCCTGAGCTGTATGGTGAGAAGTTTTAGTTCTTTGCTGCTAATGCTGCGGCGTCGAACTCTTGTTCAATCTCTGGGTTGGGTGAGTATGTTGCGTAGGAGATGACTACCGCAAATACGAGGTTAACGATGAAACCTGGAGCAATTTCGTAGAAAGTGCTGGATAGAGCTTCGTTGTTTCCCCAAATAAACACGGTGATAGTTCCTGCGATGAGTCCGGCAATAGCTCCCCAGTTGGTGAGTTTTTTCCAGAAGAGAGACAGTAAGACGATGGGGCCGAAGGCTGCACCGAATCCTGCCCATGCGAAGGATACTAGTTCGAGGATGGAGCTATTGGGGTTCCATGCGAGTATTGCTGCAATGATAGAGACAACGAGTACACCCATGCGTCCGAGCCATAGTCCTTTTGCTGCTTCGAGTGGTTTTTGTGTGACGACTCCGTAGAGGTCTTCGGCAAGGGCTGAAGAGCAGACAACGAGCTGTGAGGAGAGGGTTGACATGATTGCGGCGAGTACTGCTGCAAGAATGAAACCTGAGACGAAAGAAGGTAGCAGTATCTGTGACATATCGAGGAATACAGATTCTGCGTTTTTGGCGTCGGTGAGTGCTGCATCAGGGTGTTTTGCAAAGTATGCGATACCGATAAGTCCTGATGAGCAGGCTCCGATGACGGTGAGAACCATCCAGCCGATGCCGATACGTCGTCCTGCGATTGCGTCTTTCGGGGTGCGTAGTGCCATGAAGCGCACGATAATGTGTGGCTGCCCAAAGTATCCTAGACCCCATGCTGATGCGGAGAGGATTCCGATGAAAGATGTTCCTGCGAAGAGTGAAAGTGCGGTGGGGTTGACCGCTGAAATGGTTTCGTATGCTCCGCTAGGACCGCCTACATAGAATAGTGCCAAGATAGGCATGAGGATGAGCGCACCTAGCATGAGGAATCCTTGAACCATGTCGGTGTAGGATGCGCCGAGGAATCCACCAAAGAGTGTGTAGAGGACGGTAATTCCTGCGATGAGCAGCATGCCGATATGGAAGTCTAGCCCGAAGGATGAAGCGAAGAACTTTCCGCCTGCTACCATGCCGGAGGATGCGTAGAAGGTGAAGAAGATGAGGATGATGAGGGATGAGATGATACGTAGGAGTTTGGTGTTGTCTCGTAGTCTGTTGTGGAAGAAGACTGGTACGGTAACGGAGTTTCGAGAGATTTCGGTGTAGCTACGTAGTCGTGGTGCGACAACTTTCCAGTTGATCCATGCGCCGATGGTTAGTCCGATGGCAATCCATGCTTCTGCTAGTCCTGCGACGTATAGTGCGCCGGGTAGACCCATGAGGAGCCAGCCTGACATGTCGGATGCACCTGCGGAGAGTGCGGCGGTGGTAGGGGAGAGGGATCTGCCGCCGAGGACGTAATCATCGAGGTTGTTGTTTTTAGTTTTTGCCCAGAGCCCGATGGCTATCATGCCGGCGAAGTAGATGACCAGCGCGGCAATCTGGAATGTAGTGTTGCTCATTGAGGAGCCCCCTAGAGAATTGGGTATGTGATGTACGTAATAATAGCGGTAGACCTGAGTGGTTAACAGTTCACCTGTAGGTGTTCGGGTCAAATTTACTGTTAAGAATAACCGAATAGAACATTTAAGAAAAACTTATTTTTAGTATATGAGAAAACGCGCTGACCCCTTGCCAAAAGTCAGCGCGTTGACCCTACTCTTCGAACAACCTAGACCTATTTGAGGTCTTTACTAATCACTGGCAACTGCTGAGTACGAGTAGAAACCACCACATCAAGTATCGCAGTATTAGCCGAAATCCTAATAGCTGACTTATTCGTCTGCCAGACCAATAACGCACCAGAACACGCAATTAAGACGATGCCAACATACGCCCAAATAGACAGTACCTGACCCAAAAGAAGCGTCCCAATAATTGCGCCATTCACCGGATCCAAACTAAATAACACACCAATAACCGCCGGTGAGGTAATACGACCAGCAATTGCATCAAAGGAATACGTTACGACAACGCCAAGGAAGCCAACCATGACCAATAAGAACCAGCCATTGAGATCTACTCGTGAAAATGACGGAGCAGACCACGGAGTCAATAACAACGCTGAGAAACAAATAGATAGAGATAAGCCTTTGAGCCCACTTACCGCAGGAGAACCTTTAGTGCCAAGATGAGCAGATAAGAACGTGTACCCACCCATGCACGTTGCACTCATCACCGCAAAAAGATAGCCAATAAGATGGCTACTTTCAAAAGTAGGCCCAGCAATAAGCGCAACACCAATTAATGCACCTAGAGAGATGAAACTATCTCGAACACGTTTAACACCTAAAAGGGAAATAGCAAAAGCGCCTAGATATTCGACGGTTACTGCAATTCCTAATGGAATATAGCTAACCGCCATATAAAAACTTCCGGTCATGAGCGAAACAACAAGACCGTATAACAACACTTGTGGCCAGTCAGAAGCTTTAAGCGCAAATGGGTTAGGGCGAACAATCAAAAAGAGAATGACTGCCGCAACCGCCATACGCATTCCCGTGACCGCAATGGGGGTGAAATGCTGGAAAAGGTCTGAAGCGAAAGCGGTAGACACTTGCAGACTGATTGAGCCGAGCATCACGAGAGCTAGAGCAGCAGTTCCGCGGTGCTCAGAGGGAATTTTTGCTGCTAGGGCATCTACGGTGAACTTAGCCAATACCACTATCCTTTCACAAACGGGTCAATAACAACCCAGGGCTGCTGACGTATCAGCTGGGGGGAAAATACTGTGAGCATCTCTGAAGCATTCTTTGGCAAAAGACCACCATGCTGAGGGTCTAACCGCGGAAGCGGAATAGAAGAAGCAATGAGTCGTCCAATCTCATCGATGCTCACACCTTGGTGATATAACTCTGAGACAGTAACAGCGCCATCTCGTTTTGCAAGGCGCTGACCGGCACTATTGAGCGCTAAAGGAACGTGTGCGTACTGCACAGGAGAATATCCTAAAAGCTGCGCAAGATACGCCTGTCGTGGGGCTGAAGGAAGTAAATCATCACCTCGAACAACCTGCGTTACCCCTTGAAAATCGTCGTCAATTACTACCGCTAGGTTATATGCAATAGTTCCATCGTTGCGCACTAAGACAAAATCATCAACTACACCTGTGTATTCTCCGTAAAAAAAGTCATGAACCGTATATTGAGAGCATTGAGAACGTAACCTCAATGCGGGGGTACGCACCTCTCGTCGGGCAACACGCTCATCATCTGAGATGGAGCGACATGTTCCGGGGTAAGCCCCTGGAGCAGCATGCGGAGCAGTGGTTGCTTGCTGAATTTCTTTACGAGTACAAAAACACTCATAGACCAGATGCTGTTCTTTAAGCTTTTCAACCGCTTGAAGATATGCTTCTTGGCGTGTGGACTGGTAAAGCACCTCACCGGTATAGGTAATACCCAATTGAGCAAGGTCGTGTAGCTGTCGTTGAGCAGCTCCTTCACGAACACGATCAAGGTCTTCGACACGCATGACCATATCTCCGCCTTGGCTATGAGCCATAAGCCACGCTAAAAGAGCGGTTCGCAAGTTCCCTAAATGTAAATCTCCAGAGGGGGAAGGAGCGTACCGTCCGCGTATAGGGGGCGTCGATGTTGTACCTGTTGAAGGAAAATTGCCGAAGTCTATCACGGTCTATATCGTATCTGTCTTATGAATAATTGGGGGCAAAGCCTCATAAAATGCTGTGAGATGTATTGCGACATGGCATTTTATCGGTATAGAACACAGCATATATAGCATATTGCAAGTACCGTAGAACACATGGCACGTACAAATGAAATATCAGATGGTGTGTACCTTATCAGCACGGATAATTACCGTCTGAACTCGGGTCTCATCGTCGGTGCGGAAAAAGCTATGCTCATCGATACGGGAGCAGGCCCCCGTCAGGGAGCAGAGATTCTGCGTGCTGTTCGACGCATTACCGAACTTCCTCTGACGATTGTGAGCACGCACGCTCATTTTGACCGTTTTATGGGAAACGCTGTTTTTGAGGCTGATGGTGCACAAGATTTTTGGGCGCACCCTCGAGCTGCACGAGCTATTGAACTTTATGGCAATCTACAGCGTTCATATGTTGAAGTTCTTGAACCAGAGATGGCTCATCAAGAAGGACCTAATACGCATCTTGTGGTTCCTCAACGACTCTTACCGGGAGACGGAACCCGCGCTTCATTTACTCGAGTTGAGTTAGGTGATCGTGCAGTAACACTCTTCTATTTGGGACTGGCACATACTGATTCGGACGTGTTGGTCGGTGTAGATGACGTTCTCTTCACCGGAGACGTCGTAGAACAAGGTTCTGACCCCGCTTTTGACGACTCTTACCCGCAACTATGGGTATCGACTCTGCGTCATTTAGCTGAGCTTGATAGATATCGAGTATTTGTTCCCGGCCATGGTATCCCCGTAGAACGTACCTTTATTGTTCGTATGGCAGATACCATGCAAGATGCAATTGACCGTATTAAAGGTTCTGCCTTAAATACGAGTGCTGGCGTGGCTACTGCCGCAATGTACCAGCTACCGTATTCTGGCGGGGCAACTCGTATTCTTCTTGACCGTATGAAGTGGTTAGAAAACCAAGAAGATAAAGGTCGAGGTTTGAGCCAAGTGACTTTTGATGACCACCCAAGTGGTCTAACCGGACCTATTACGACCGGTCGTAGCTTATAGTCCTTGAGCATATAGCTCAAATAGGTGGGGTGGTACAGAACATTAGAGTTCTGTACCACCCCACCTATTTTAGTAAGTCCAGACTTTAGTGTAATAGGGTGAGCGTACTTTATTCTGCGGTCTTAAAAGTGCAACAAGCCATGAAGTGCTAAAAGAGATGACGGTGAGAATCATGCAGGTTGCGGCACTGAGAGCACAGCCGGGGAATGGCGAATAGATTGTGATAGCGTAGAGCGCCAAAGAACAGAACCCGAGGAAAAACCCGGCAATATTTAATAAGGGGATAAGAATGAGTCCGCTACGTTGAGTGTTGCTCATATCAAGTTCTTCGGAACGGACAAAACGTAGAATCGCTAGACCAATCACCGTCCAGAGGGATACCAAGAGCACCGCTGTGATGACGTCTGCTGGTCGATGCCAACCGTTGACGATGGTAGAAAATCCTGTGGCTGTTGTGAGGATTGCAGAGATTAAAGCCACGATCGGACGAAGTTTTTTAGGCGCCGCTAAGAAAAGGGCAGAACCCGCGGCTGCCGCAACGGTGGTATGCCCTGACGGGGCAGAGTTGAGGACCGCTTCTTGGATGCCATAATCCGGTTTGGTGATGAGATGGTATTTGAGTAGATATGCTGAGATATAGGAACAGGTGGCAATGCTAAGACCTATCAGCGAAGGTACAAAACGATGCTTCCAGATAATGACGAAGAATAGCCCAATGACAGCGCTGATTGCGGCAACGGTTGGAATGAAGTTAAGTATTCTTTCGGTAGGTTGCTGGTAATCGGTGAGTTGGTAGGAGAACTCTGTAAAAGAAATTTCGTCTAAGCGTTGGCCAATTCTGGTTTTGATGAAGAAGTAAAAAAATCCAATGAGCGCACTACCTAGAAGAATGAATACAAAAAGATGTTGCACCATTGCCCAGAATGTGGGGCGTGTGCGCCGTAGGTTGCTGGGTGTGAGTTCTCTGAGTGCTGATGTGTTGAGGGCGGGGGATTGTTCTTTGGAGTGCTGTGGTACTGGGGTGGTTGGTAGAACCTGAGTTATCTGATCGCCATGATGCGGTTGGCGGGGCTGTTCTTCTCTGTGCATAAGAGTGCGTGAACTGCCTTTCTGCTGGTCTACGGTGTGGTCAAGGTGTTTGAGAACCACCATTATTGTTGCAGAAAGTTTTGAAGTTTTCCTGACAAAATGGTGTGCGTTTCATAAAGCCTGTTCCTAGGTGAGGGTTTATCGGAATACTTGGTGGTCGATGGGGCATCTGATGGCAGGCCTTGGTGCTTGTACGAGTTAGATTATGGTTGTCGGCGATTAGCTATGATGGGGGATACGGAACTGTTGTCTTTGGTATAAGAAGTGAGCTTTATGGAACCCTCTTTATCGTCTTTATGGAAGATGGATACGTTGCCACAACTTTCGGAGGTGCTTGCTCATAGTGTTGTGGTGCAGATACCGATGCGAGTGAAGTTTAGAGGTGTTCATTTCCGTCAGACAATGTTGTTTGAGGGAGAGTCTGGCTGGGGTGAGTTTGCACCATTTGTGGAGTACCCACCAGAGGAATCTGCGCATTGGTTGGCTTCGGCTTTAGAGTCTGCGTGGTTAGGTTTTCCTGAGCCGATACGTTCTGTTATTCCGGTCAATTCGACTCTTCCTGCGGTGGATGCTGAGCAGGTTCCTAGTGTTCTGGAACGTTATCAGGGTGATATTCGTGAGGTCAAAATCAAGGTTGCGGAGCGAGGGCAGAGCTTAGCTGAGGACATTGCACGAGTTAGTGCTGTACACCGGTATGCTCCTGATGCGCGTTTAAAAGTTGACGCTAACGGTGGTTGGACCCTTGAGGAAGCGTTTGAGGCAATACAACGTCTTGAAGAGTTTGAGCTGTTGTATGTGGAACAGCCTGTTGCGTCGGTGGATGAGTTGGTGCTTCTACGTGATCGTTTGAATGCAGCTGGTATTAGTACGCTCATCGCTGCTGATGAGTCGGTGCGTAAGGCACAGGATCCTTTGTATGTAGCGGAGCGTGGTGCTGCTGATGTTTTGATTCTTAAGGCGGCTCCTTTGGGCGGCGTGCGACGTGCCCTCAATATTTGTGAGCAGGCTGGGTTGCCTGTGGTGGTCTCTTCGGCTTTAGAAAGTTCTGTGGGGATTCGTTCTGGCGTTGCGTTGGCGGCTTCTTTGCCGGAGCTTCCTTTTGGTTGTGGGTTGGGGACAGTGTCTTTAATGTCTGCTGATGTTACGCGGGATTCATTATGTGCTCGTGACGGGATAATTCCTGTGCGTGATGTTGAGGTGGACGAGAGGCTCGTTTCTTCTGTGCTGGTGGATGATGATACCCGTCGTTGGTGGCATGAGAGAGTTCGTGCTTGTTATCGGGTGATAGAGGAACGTTTGTGACCCAATGGCGTCTTATATGACAATGATGTGAATAAAGTCACCATATTTTTTGGGTGTTTATTTTGACGATATATAAAAGATAAAAAATCCTTGTTTTTAATAGCTACAGTATTTTATTTATCTGTCTGATATTTTTCGTCAAGGTGTCTTGATGTTGATGTTTTAGCTCTAATCTGAAAGATGTGAATGCTCAAGATGGCAGGTGAAGGCTTTTTGTTTTCTTTAAGATTGCAACAAAATCTTATAAATGGGGGACAAAAACAGTCTCATATTCGCAAAATCTGACACTTTTGTCCCCATAGAGGTCTACAGGTGGGGGCATAATTGTGTTACTGTGGTTTTCGCAAGATAAATGCTTCACGGCAAAGAGGTCTTGGACGCATTCGAAGTTGGATGCCCCCAAATACCAGCGCCAATGCGTCAACCACGATATTAGAGGTAAAGAAAATGTTTCTATTACAGTCTTCCCCTAAAACCATAAAATCACACTCAGTAAGCACCAAACTCGTCAAGAATTTCAAACAGATTTTCATGACCCCTGAACTCACTGAAGAAGAACGCTGGGACCTCTATTATGACTACTCTGCGGTAACAGCCAAAACTGCCTCTTCATAAGGCAATAATGGCAACATTATCACGAGCACTTTAATGCATGATGAGGGGTGCTTTATTAAAGTAAAGGAACTTTAATAAAGCACCCCTCATGTAGATTAAAAACCTTTCTACGCATCAATCACTCCACAATATTCTCCATAAAAACTCAACTTTTCGCGCACTCTCACTAGAGACAGTAGAATAGCAACGTGACTTCAGCTGACGACAATGCTCCCATCCCAGAATCGCTTATCAGCGCAATTTCTGTTCTCGACTCGCTCGTTCGCGCTGGCATGGAACATATCGTACTCTGCCCAGGCTCACGTAGCGCTCCCCTTGCCTATGCTATTGCTGCCCTCGAACAAGAGAACATTCTGCGTGCCCATATCCGCCTTGACGAACGAAGCGCCAGCTTCCTCGCGTTAGGAATAGCGAAAGCAACACAACGCCCAGTCGGTATCGTCACAACATCAGGAACGGCAGTAGGAGAACTGCTCCCTGCAATGATGGAAGCCTTCCATAGCGGAATTCCTCTCCTCGCGTTAACAGCAGACCGGCCTCAACAGCTGCGTGGTACTGGCGCTAACCAAACCACCTACCAGCCCGGTATTTTTACCTCATTTGTACGAGCACAAGCAGACCTCACCGCATATCCAGAGTCGCCGGCGGGAGAACAAACTCAACAATTCTCAGAAGTTCTTGCCGTACTCAGCGGACGAGACCCAGAAAATTGGAATCACTCCTCTAACACCCCTATCGGGCCGGCGCATATCAACCTTTGCTTTGATACTCCGCTGACTCCACCTGCCGGTAGTGCGCCACTTTTGACTCAATGGGCTAACAGCCTCAAAAAACGTCAAGAATATATCTCTATCCCGCGCAACGACACCACCCTAGAATCTTTCCTGTCAGAAGATTATCGACCACACAACTCCTATAAAACAGTTGTGATTGCAGGAGACGGGGCTGGCCCTATTGCTGAACAATTTGCGAGAAAGCTTTCCTTGCCTCTGCTGGCTGAACCATCTTCACAAGCCCGCTATGGCGAAACAGCTATTGAGGCATACCCGAAGGTCCTTGAAAGCTCATTAAGTGAAGAAATAGAACGCGTCGTTCTCTTCGGGCACCCGACTCTGACCCGTCAAATCGCTGCGTTGCTTCATCGTCAAGACGTTCAACGGGCCGTATATATGAACGAGCCTGTTAGCTGGTGTGAACCCAAAAAACGTGATGAGACAATCTGCACAACCTTGATGGATCTAGCAGAGTTCTCAGGGTACGGTGTCGGGCAAACCGTTCATAGCTCTCAAAGTTGGCTGTATCGGTGGAAAGAATCTGGCAGAGATTTTCGTCAGCGACTCATAAAAGATCTTGAAAGCTACCGCCATACCGGAGAATCTGACCAACGGCTAAGCGGAATGTCTTTAGCGCTCGAAGCGTGGGAAAATGCTCTCGAACATCATGAAATCCTTGTTTGTGGTTCTTCAAATATTATTCGTGACCTCGACCTTATTGCACCGAGTAAGTCGCACGCACCCCGCGTGTACGCCTCTCGTGGATTAGCTGGAATTGACGGAATGGTCGCTACTGCAAGCGGTATTTCTCTGGGTGGGTACGGGAGAGATACCGAGTATTCGTCCTCTGAATCTGCTGACCCCGTGCGCCTTATCTGCGGAGATTTAACCTATCTCTATGACGCGTCCTCTTTAAACATCGGCCCACACGAGCTAACTCCTCGGCTGCATATTGACGTTCTTGACGATTGTGGGGGCGGTATTTTCGCAACCCTTGAACACGGAACGCTTGCGCAAGATTCTGCGTATGCTCACACCGTAGAACGATTCTTTAGAACACCTCATCGTGTTCGACTCGAAGACCTCGCTCATGCTTATCAACTTCCCGAAGGAATGAGCGTCACTATCCATCATGTGGAGGACTCATGGCAGGAACACATCAAGGGCAAGCCCTCTTCTTCAACGGACTAACAGAATTACTGCAACCGTCAGAACATAAGGGGAGAGCGCAAAAAATTGTGGATGCCCAAGGTGCTAGTGTGACGCTTCTTGAGCTAGCACCGGGACAACGTTGGAAAGAACACCACAGCGTTCACCCTATTATTGTGCAAGTACTCAAAGGGCACGTACGCTTTACTGTTCGTGGGCAGACCCGCACATTATCTCCCGGGCAGGTGATCCATCTGACGGATCACCTTCTTCACCAAGTAGATGCCGATACTTCAGCAACAGTGATGGTCATTATGCTGACCGGCGAGAACCCTGACCCAAAAGTTCAGGTTCCCGCCGAACAGCTATAAGATTCAGCAGCGGCTCTTTCTTATCGTTATTGAGGGCGAGCCTGCGTCGGGTGAAGAACACGAGATAAGAAGTCTTGGGTTCTCTCTTGCTGTGGAGCGCCAATAACCTGTGAGGCTGGGCCTTCTTCGACGACTACACCTTGATCCATAAAGATGACGCGGTCCGCAACATCTCGTGCAAAGTCCATCTCGTGGGTTACGACCATCATCGTCATACCTTCTTCAGCAAGTTCTCGCATGATGGTGAGTACTTCGCCGACGGTTTCGGGGTCCAAAGCTGAGGTGGGTTCGTCAAAGAGTATGAGCTGAGGGTTCATCGAGAGGGCCCTAGCAATAGCGACTCGTTGCTGTTGCCCACCGGATAATTGCTCGGGGTATCGCTGTGCTTTATCTGCCAGACCAACTTTTTCAAGGTTTTTAAGTGCGATGTCCTTGGCTTGTTGTTTGTCTCGTTTAAGAACTTTTTGCTGTGCAACAGTACAATTTTCAAGGACTGTCAGATGAGGGAAAAGGTTGAATTGCTGAAAAACCATGCCAACTGTTTGTCGTAGTGCGTTGATATCAACGTCTGGACTCAAGACGTTGTGCCCAGCAACAACGATGGTTCCTTGTTCAGGAGTTTCGAGAAGGTTAACGCATCGTAATAGCGTTGATTTACCAGAGCCTGAAGGGCCAATGAGGCAGAGAACTTCTCCGGGGTGAACCTCAAGGTTGATGCCTTTGAGGACTTCTACAGCGCCATAGGATTTGTGCAGGTCAGAGATATGAACTGATGATGCGGGGTGTTGGGTCGTCATAGTAATCTTTCGATACGAGTTAGCGTCGTGTTGTGGTGTTGAAACGAGATTCAAAATAGCGTGCAAGGAAACCTAAAGGAATAGTAATCAATAGGTAGCAGAATCCTGCGACCACGAGAGGGGTAAGTCCCGCGTTTGCTGCAGAGAGACCTTCACGCCCAAATTTTGCTAATTCGTATTCTGAGATAGACATGCCAAGGAGATAAACCAGCGAAGAGTCTTTAGTTAGGAGGATGATTTCGTTTGTTAACGGGGGCAGTACGATGCGGAAGGCTTGGGGGATGATAATGGTGACCATTGCACGGGGGTGGGACATTCCAAGAGAGCGTGCTGCTTCGTATTGTCCGCTGGGCACTGCTTGTAGCCCTGCTCTGAGTACTTCACCAATGTATGCTGCAGAAACAATTCCTAATGCCAACATGATGGTGATATAGCTGTTAAACCTTACGTGGAATGCGAGGGGAATGCCGTACCCGAAGGCGAGGAATACTAATAGTGCTGGTATACCGCGGAAAAGTTCAATATAAATTGATGCTATCCAACGGTAAGGAGCGATAGATGATATTTTCATCAGTGCTAAAACGATACCTAGTGATAGTCCTAAGCTAAACCCTAGCGCCGTATAAATAATAGTATTTTTGAGCGCCACGGTGATGACCGACGGAAATTGCTCTGCGATAACAGTTGGGTTGAAAACTTGTTTGTAGAGGGTATGCCAGTCTGCTAAGGCAATGAGCACTAAAACGATGATTGCTAGTGCTGCATATTGAGCGTATCTGCTGTAGGTTTGTTTTTGACGTAAGGTCAATGCCATGGAATGTCCTTTATTCCCCGTGCGTTAGAGAGTGAGGTGCCTGAGAGCACCGCTTAGAATATGGTGTGGTTCGCGGGCTACTTTTGGGTGGAGACTCCGAGCCATTTTTCTTGAAGTTTGGCTAGTTCACCGTTGTCTTTGAGAGTGGTGATAACATCATTTGCTTCGTCGAGAAGTTTTTGGTTGTCGGTGGCGACCGCTGCAGCAATTTCTTCGTGAGTGTTAATTTCTTCTGCGACTTTTAGAGAGTTGTCTGAAGTGAGTGCTTGAGAAATGACGGAGATATTGGCAATGACAGCTTGTGCCTGTCCTGTTTGTAGAGCTTGAATCATCAACGCTGCGTCTTCATATTGGACGGTGTCTGCTTGATGTTTGTTTGCATATTCTTCTCCAGATGTTGCTTGTTGTACTGCAACTTTTTGGCCTTTGAGGTCACCGGAGTTGGTGATTGTCGAATCTTTGGGGACGAGAATACCGAGGTTGTCGTTGAGGTATGGTTCGGTGAAGCTCATTTTGGTGGCTCGTTCTTCGGTTTTGGTAATGCCGGAGATGGCGATATCGCATTGTCCGGAAGAGAGTGCTACGCCTGAGTCAAGCCCTTCAAATCCAGTGTTAGAGATGTTGAGTTTGAGTTTGAGCTTGTCGGCAATGGCTTGTGCAATATCCATATCGTATCCAACAATTTTTCCGTCTTGTTCGAACTCGAAGGGTTTATAGGGGCTGTTGGTGCATACCGTGAGTTCACCGCTGGTAACGAGTTTTGGGTCACCTTCTGCGGTGGTTGAGTGTGTGGATTGGCATCCGGTGAGTGTTAGGGCGGTGAGTGCGAGGATGGTGGCTGTGGTGGAGAGTGTCTTTTTCATGGTGTGTTCCTTGAGGCAAGCTGTTGTTGGTTGACGCGTTATGCATGGTGTGTGCTCAACGGTGTTAAACATCCTAACGCAAAATTATGCATAGTAGTGTAAAAACATGCAATAGTGGGGAATGTGTCGAGACTAACGCAACAGCAAGGTTTTTTCAGTCCTTTAGCAAGAACATACGAGTGCCGAGATGAGCTTTCAACGAAACCATGAAACAATAGCAGATGTGAACCGAGCAGACCTTGATAAAAAAACAGCAGATATTGCCGCAATGTTCGATGGCGTTGCCGACCGCTACGACCTCATGAACGGCATCGCATCCCTAGGTCAACACATCTACTGGCGAAAACAAACAGTCGCTGCACTCAACGTTGCACCAGGACAAAAAATACTCGATATCGCAGCAGGTACCGGCACCTCCTCCGAGCCTCTCGCTGACCGTGGAGCAGAAGTCATCGCAGCAGACCTCTCAGAAGGAATGCTTGCCGTAGGACGTCGCCGTCGACCCGACATCTGCTTTATGCAAGCAGACGTCACTCAACTACCCTTCGATGACGAATCATTCGACGCTGTCACCATGTCATACGGATTACGCAACGTCGCCCAATATCAGCGGGCACTACAAGAGCTCTACCGAGTCACCAAGCCCGGCGGCAGAATCGTCCTCCTCGAATTCTCAACACCCACATGGAAACCCTTCCGAACCATCTACCAAAAATACATTATGCGAGCCATTCCACCGGTTGCACGAGTCATCTCTTCTAACCCCGAATCTTATGTTTATCTCGCAGAATCTATATTGGCGTGGCCTACACAAGACGAACTTGCACAAGAATTTATAACAGCCGGATGGGAAAACGTAAAGTACCGCAATCTCAGCGGTGGCATCGTAGCTATACACCGTGGTTTTAAACCCGGTCGAGGCTTTACTATTGAGAAATAACACCCCGTGAGAAAAAAGAGACTACCTACCGTGACAGACCAAAATAAGTCCCCCGAGACGAACACCTGCGAGCCTAGCATGGTAAACGACCTGTTCAACGACATCGCCTACAGCCTCCCCAAAGGCTTCGACATCATCGCCCAAGATGAGCACCTCGGACCTCAAATTCTCGAATCCCTCAACGACATTGAACAACGCCTCTCTAAAGCTGTAACACAAACTTCCCGTATCGCAGACGTTACCTCACGACACCTCCTCAACGCTGGCGGAAAACGTATCAGACCCCTACTGACACTCTTGGCAGCTGCCGCCGGTGGTGGAATCAACGACAAAGTCCTTGACGCCGCAGTCGTCGTTGAACTCACACATCTTGCAACCCTCTATCACGACGACGTCATGGACGACGCCCCCAAACGTCGCGGAGTAGATACTGCACAAAATATCTGGGGTAACTCCGTAGCAATCCTTACCGGAGACCTCATCTTCTCTCGTGCCTCTCTGATTGTCAGTGATCTTGGCGCTCGCCCCATGGCTGTTCAATCTCAAACCTTTGAGCGTCTTGTCCTTGGGCAACTCTTTGAAACTCTTGGCCCAGAACCAGATGAAGATATCCTCAGTCACTACATCAAAGTCATTGAAGGTAAAACAGGGTCTCTCATTGCTGCAGCTGGTTCATATGGCGGTATTCTCTCTGAAGCCCCAGAATCCACTATTCAGGTTCTTGCACGATACGGAGAACTCGTTGGTGTTGCTTTCCAGCTAGCTGACGACGTGCTCGATATTACTGGCGAAGGTAAAAAGTCTGGTAAAACTCCAGGAACAGATTTACGAGAAGGTGTTCCCACTTTACCGACCATTTTGCTTGAGCAAGAAGCTGAACGTGAAGACCGCTCTGCACAAGAGGTCCTTGAGATGATTCGTGGGGATCTTTCCAGTGATGAAGCCTTAGCACAGGCGGTGCAAGCATTATCTGCCCACCCTGTTACGGCACGAGCGTGGAGCATTGCATGCCAATGGGCTGATGATGCAGTAGATGCGCTCAAACCCTTGCCTGATTCAACAGCAAAAGAAGCGCTCATCTCCTTCGCTCACGCTGTTGTTCGCCGTGATTCTTAGGCGATTTATGAGTCCTCAAAGTTAAGACTCCTCTCATCTGAGTATGAGGGGAGTCTTTGCTGTGCACGCCCTCTGTTTATCTCAAATAATGAGAAATGCTGTAGATTGTCGTTATTTTGACAATAAATCTGGCATTGTAAAGAGTAAATTTTTTACGCAAGTGCGTCATATAAGGCAACCTGACGTAAAACACACATGCACACATTGACACAACGACTTGAGGATTACTCCATGGGAGCAACCGCAAAGGCACCAAAGAAACGCGAAAGTTTCTCTAGCCGAAAAGTATTTATCTTCGCCGCTATCGGCTCAGCAGTTGGACTGGGCAATATCTGGCGTTTCCCCTACGTCGCCTATGACCACGGCGGCGGCGCATTTATGATTCCATACCTCGTAGCACTACTGACCGCGGGGCTTCCTTTCCTCTTCTTCGACTACTCCATCGGACACCGCGGACGCGCATCCTCCCCACTAGCGTTCCGCCGACTCAACCGTAAAACCGAATTCATCGGTTGGTGGCATATGGGTATCAACTTCATTATCGCCATCTACTATGCAGCCATCCTTGCATGGTCTTTGCGGTACATGCTCTTCTCCCTCAACAGTAGCTGGGGAGAAGACCCCGCCTCATTCTTCACCGGAGAATTCCTTCACGTAGGAGACCCCGCCCTATCCTTTGACTTCGTTCCAGGAATCCTCATTCCTCTAGCACTCATTTGGGCCGTACTACTTATCGTGATGTCCCTCGGCGTTCAAAAAGGAGTCGGAGCTGCAAACGTTCTCTTTATTCCGCTACTGATTATCATGTTCGTTGTGCTTGTCGGATACTCCCTCACCCTTGAAGGAGCTTTCCAAGGACTTAACGCACTGTTCACCCCTAACTGGGCAGCATTAGCTGACCCTCAGGTGTGGGTCGCCGCCTACGGACAGATTTTCTTCTCGCTCTCTGTCGGCTTCGGCATCATGATTACCTACTCTTCTTACCTCAAACCTAAAGCTGATCTCACCGGCTCTGGTGCTGTTGTGGGATTCTCAAACTCTGGCTTTGAGCTTCTTGCCGGCATCGGTGTCTTCGCAGCATTAGGTTTCATGGCAAACGCTGCAGGAACCGCCGTATCTGAAGTAGCAACCTCCGGTATTGGGCTTGCCTTCATCGCATTCCCCACCATCATCTCTCAAGCCCCTGGTGGAACCGTTATCGGACTGCTCTTCTTCGGATCACTTCTTTTTGCCGGTTTCACCTCCATGATTTCCATCGTGGAAGTTATTGTTGCTGGTGTCCAAGATAAATTTGGAATGGCTCGACGTAACGCGACCGCACTGGTCATCGTGCCTCTCGCACTCATCTCCACAGTCTTCATGTCCACGACCTCAGCCCTATACGTACTAGACATCCTCGACAACTTCGTCAACACTTTCGGTATTCTTGCTGCAGGTCTTGTCGCTATCATCACCGTTGCCTACTTCGTACGTGGCCTACCCACCTTACGCGATCACCTCAACCAACACGGTTCCATCAAAGTGGGTGGACTCTGGATGGCACTACTAGCAGTTATCACTCCACTAGTGCTGGGGTACACCTTGATTACTACCGTTATCAAGCTCATCAACACTCCCTACGAGGGCTACCCCGACTCACTCTTAATCCCGTTCGGATGGGCAATGTCTATTTTGCTCGTGGTCATTGCTGTCGTTATCTCTCGTCTGCCATGGTCAAATAGCTCACGTGCTGCCCTACAGCCACCAGCTCAGCCTGTCAGCGGTGGCGAGGTCATGACCGAATACATCGACCCCACTCGTACTAACGCACAGAAAGAGGCCTAACCAATGGAAACTAGTGCCGTTATGATGATGACAATCTCAATCCTCATGATTTGGGGAGGTCTCGCTGCTGCCACAGTCAACCTCTCTCGTCATCCTGAGGAGGAAGAAGACAGCATCTAAAAGCCGTCTTATCTCAACACACTCTTAAAATGGTTTGGGGTGGGCTCTCATCTGAGAGCCCACCCCAAACCATTATGACGAGCAGAACATACGAAAAACTTATTCTTCCAATAACTTATACAGCTTTAAGAACCGCACGCCTTCTCACCCGTGAAGACCGAATTGCATCAGCAGTAAAGAGTGCAACCGCGATCCACACCAAAATAAAACCAATCCAACGCTCTGCCGTAAGTTGTTCACCAAAAACTAAAATTGCGAGGAAGAACTGAATAGTAGGAGTCATATACTGAATGATTCCTACAAGGCTCAACGGCAGTTTTGATGCAGCATCGGCAAAGAGTAAAAGTGGCAGAGTCGTCAAAATACCTGAGGCTGCAAGAATCCAAAAATGAGCAGTACCCTCCGACAATAACGTCAAATGATGTTGTTGCCACAGAACAGATAACACCACAATAGCTACCGGAGCTAACGCTAACGTCTCAACAGTAAACGCAGCAATCGGTGGTACTTTGCCACCTAACTTATTTTTAACAAGACCATAGAACGCAAAAGTAAAAGCAAGACCCAATCCTAGCCACGGAATCTGCCCATAAAGTACACTCATGACCAGCACTGCAATCGCCGCGATACCGACCGCAACCCATTGAAGTACACGCAACCTCTCCTGTAAGAAGAACACCCCTAAAAGAACGTTAACCAGCGGATTAATAAAATACCCGAGAGAGGCATCAAGAGTATGCCCTGTCGTCGTAGCAATAACATAAAATAACCAGTTCGCACCGATCAGTAGAGCGGCTGCAGAGAGCACAAGAAGGGTTTTGGGACGGCTAAGAACCTGCCAAAATTTCTGATACCCGTGCGGTATAAAACATAGAATGACAGCACAGAACAACAACGAGAAAAGAACACGAATCGAGACAATCTCATAAGGAGTCGCAGGTAGCGTCAACGCGAAATAGAGCGGAAAGGTGCCCCAGATTAGGTATGCACCAATTGCTGAGACGAGGCCAGAACGCGTCCGTGAAGAATGAGAAGCAGTCGAAGTCTGCTGCGTCGAAAAAGAAGACATAAAGGGTACGTATTTCTATAAAATAGGTGAATAGAAAAAGAGGGGAAAAAGCGCCCCCGACTCATCACGATGAGCCGGGGGTGCTTATACAGAAGACAAGGACTATAGTCCGAAGAAGCGAGAGAAGAAACCTTTCTTCTCTTGCTGTTCTTTACGTCGTGGACGACGTGCCTCTTCGTGCTGTTCTTCTTCAAGATCTGGAGCAGAACCTGCAACACGGAACGCACTTGGACGTTCTTCTTGCTCTGATGTATCAGCATCATCAACAGGTTCTGTTGCCACAGGACGTTCTTCTTCTGTGTCGCTGATAATTTCTTCGTCTGCAATTGCAGAAGTTGTAATGCGACCAGGCTGAGCATCCTCTTGAGGATCTTGATCGTAAGGCTTCTCGGCATGAGGGTAAACACGATCGGTGGTGACGACGCCTTCAACCTCTTCGATTGTTTCTTCAACTGTCTGTTCAGAAGACTCCTCAAGGGTCTGAGGTAGTTCATGCTCTTGAACAGTCTGTGCCAACTGGTCTTGAGCCTCGCGTTCTGCTTGCTCTTGAGCAGCTTTCTGCTCTGCTTCACGGGCAGCAAGCTGTGCAGCAGCCTCGGAAGCGGCAATACGCTCAACTTCTTGGCGTTCTGCTGCAGCCTGTTCACGTAACGCAATTGCTTGAGCTGCGCAACGGTTAAGCTCTGCAGAATCGACAACTGGCTCAGCTGCTTCAATACCTGAGATTTTTTGGCCGTCAAACCAGAGACGAAGTGCACCATCAGTGGTCGTGATAACAGCGGTTGCCTCAGTGTCCCAAGCAATATGAGCGCCGCGTAGACGAGCATAGGAGTCTACGGCACGCTGATGGTTAACAGCAGTATTGGTCTGGAGGGCTTGAGCCATGACTCGTCCCATACGATTAATCGTTGGAGCCTCAAGCTCTAAGGCGTCACCGTCGAGAAGAATCCACGCTTTAACACCTGCACCAGCAGTAACAGGGTAATGAGCGTAAATGCCGGTGAGGGCTTTAGCGGCAAGAGTCACCTGGCGTGCAATACCCTCAGTGAGTGGAAGTTCATCTGTGGTCAGCTCACCTATAGAGTGCTGCGCTCCCGACTCTCTTGTCTGAATAGCTGCCGAAACTACAGAATCGGGGAAATGTCCCAGTTCTTGCCATGACCAAATCCAAGAACCGCGGTTTTCTGATTCAGTTCCTAAAAGATATGGTGTGAGTTTGACCGAGCTATCAGACTGGAGGGTGAAAGACGGAGCTGAAAAGTCCACAGACCACTCAGATCCGCCACTGAGCTCGGCTAGGCGTGCCTGGTATTCGGTGGAAATAAAGATTGATTCGTCAATCAAATCCTGCAGTGTTTTAGTCATGTGCTTAAGGCTAGCAAAAATTGTGTCTACTGAACCCCTATTTTTGGTATTTATCTCTGCAAGAACCAGTGTTTTCATCATTTTTTAGAAAGAGAAACACAATTATGAAGAATATCTGACATATATGGATAAACACCTACGGGGTGTCACCACCACCGCCCCATACTGAAAGAGTACGCAAGAACACTCCATTATGAGGGGAATTGTCCCCATTTTAAAAATCTTATGAAGACTCAACAATGAGTAGATTCCGTCAAAAAGAGAAAAACTACTCAAAACATTGCTTTAATAAATGAGATAGAGAAACTTTAAAGGCAAGGAATACGAACTTCCCCTATCGGTATCACCTGCGCACTGAGCAAGAAAGACCACCTATGACGAACACACCTCGTTTTCGCAGAGAAGAACGCCCTGCGAAAGTTCAAGAAGCTCTCACCCGTATTGGTAGTTGGCTTCTGAACACGGTTAAAACCGAACCAGGGTGGAACGAACTTGTTTTTGACATTAAACCGTTAAGCGGAACCATCTTTGCTCGTATTACCGAAACGCGTGATGAACAAGATTACGTTGGCAGTGTTGGGCCCATTAAAGAAGATTCCATCGTCATTCCTGAGATTGAAAACCTGCAACACGCTGCCTACGATGAACACGAAGGTACATGGTTTACTGCCACCGTTATTGTGACTGCAGAGAACTGGCCCGAACCTGACTATCAGATAGGGGCAGCCTATAATCGTCAAGATGAGCCTCAAGACTGGGAGGGGGAGGGGCGCATGTCTCGCCAAGACGTGCGATATCACCTCGAGCACTTCCCTCGGCATGCAAGCCAGATTCCACAATGGGCACAATTGCGCTTATCAGGGCGACTTAAAAGAGACCACGAACCCAACACGGACTCTTGTGAGGTTCCTAACCCTTACCTGAGCGAAGCTCTGTCTCAAGCTCGAGGCAAAGAACGCAGTGACGCGACGGTAGTTAACGTGTTAAGAGCTTCTTTAGGTGGGGACTTCCTTCTAGATATTAGTGATTCAACTTTCGTTCCTGCTGGCTCCCAAAAAATAGGCCCACGTTCAACGATTCGTTATCGTGTGCTTCGCCTTGCCAACGATATGCGTGCCCTATGCCTTTATTCCAGCTCCGAATATGTCAAGGAATTTCATGCGCGCTTTACAGAATCATCTTCTGAACCAGAGATTCTTCGCGAGCACGCGTTCAAGGTATATCTTGACTTTTTAGCTGATAAAACCTGTGATGTGGTTGTGATTGACCCAGGCACTGAACACGAAACATTTATTGAGAAACCGCAGGTTGCGTGGGTGTTGAGCACTCCACATAATATCCACGTTAAAAGTGCTTTATTAGATGGTGATATGCAACGTCTACTAGCGGCGCTCACGGCACCCAGCTCCGTGCTGTTGATGGGGGTAAGAGCCGGAGAAGAGGCCCCTCTCTTCGTTCCTGTTCCTGAAGGGCAAGAACCTCAGACGATGTTGGTATTTACCTCGGCTGCAGAGGTGGCTTCAGTTGATCCTCAATTACAGGTGCGTTCTGCTCCTGCCATGGAGGTTCTCGAATTTGCTCAATCTTTGGGTGCTGATGGTGTTCGTATTAACGCGTTGAGTCCGTCAGCTACGTTGCCGATGGCTCAGATTCAAGAGTTGCTCGAGATTGTACGTTCGGCTCAACATATCAGTAATTAGCGCGTGATACCGCTCTTTTGGGGACAAAGCATATACCATCATGCTAGGTCAAAAAAATGACAATTAAAAACTATTAGGGGCGGTTCGTGGAGAGTATACTAAGGTGGCTAGGCATAACATGTTTTCGTCACTCAAAACTCGTCGTCATTGTTTGGGCGCTCATCTTAGGCGTCGCCGGTATTTTTGCGGCAACTTTCTCTCAAGGTGCTCAAAGTAACTATGCTATTCCCGGTGCCACATTCGAAAAAGTTAACGAAAAACTTCACCATGCAATACCAGAAGCTGGCACTAGCTCTGCTTCTATTGTGCTTTCTCGACGCGACGGCAAACCCATTGATTACCAAGAACGTCAGAAGATTCGCCAACTATCTCTTGAAATAGCAGATCTCCCCGAAGTCGCTTCAATCTCAAACCCCTTCGAACAGCAAGAACGTTTAGACGATGGCGCTGAGCTACTAGCACAAGGCACACAACAGCTCACACACGCTAAAGAAGAGCTCGCACAAGGACAGCAAGCCCTCGCTGGGGCACTTTCACAGCTTCCTGACTCGTCACCCGAATGGATTGTTCAAAACGCCCCTGAGCTTGCTCAACAGCAGCAACAGCTAGAACAAAGCCGTGACCGTATCAAAACGGAAGAACAAAAACTTGCTGAAGCTCAACGAGAACTCAACCTTGCCAACGGCGAACGAGTTCTCTCCAAAGAGGGCAATATTGCACTTATCACCCTCACCTTTACCGAAGACGTCCAAGCGCTCTCTAGCGAACAACGTCAAAAAATCTTCGACATCTTCAACACCCTAGAAAACTATGGAATTGACGTCGACTACAGCAACGAACTAGCCCAAGATGTCTCTGGGGTCTTTGGCGCCTCAGAAACTATCGGTCTTATCGTCGCAGCCATTGTTCTACTAGCCACTTTAGCGTCTGTGATTGCTGCTGGTCTTCCTGTGCTAATTGCGCTAGTAGGCTGTGGTGTTGGAGTGCTACTAGTCTTTGCCAGCACACTCATCATTCCCATGACCTCAACAGACCCAGTTCTCGCGTTAATGCTCGGGCTAGGTGTTGGTATCGACTATGCATTGTTGATCATTCATCGACATCGAGAATTCCTCGCTGAAGGAAACACACTCATCATTTCAGCTGTTAAAGCTAATATGACCGCTGGGCATTCCGTCGTATTTGCTGGTGCAACGAATATCGTTGCTCTATCTGCGTTGAGCCTGACAGGTATCCCTTTCTTGAGCATTATGGGGCTAGCTGGCGCTTTCACTGTAGGCGTTACTGTACTGGTAGCAATTACTCTTACCCCAGCGTTATTGGCTCTTGTCGGTATGCGTATTCTCTCTACACAACAACAAAAGACCTTAGGGCAGGGGCAGCCCCAACACACTAAAGAAGAAAAGCTTGTGAAAGCTGAGCGCGGATGGGGCGCATTCGTGACTCGACATCCTGTTATGATGACCGTCTTATCATTGACTCTGCTTGGACTAGCAATTATCCCTATGGGAACGCTACGCCTTGGGCTACCGGACGGCTCATATCAGAGTCAAGATAGCACCGCATACCGAAGCTACGAAAAAATTGCTGACACTTTTGGACCTGGTGCAAATGGCAGAATCTATGCTGTGGCAACAACGCCTGTAGGCACAGATACGGCTGGCGCTCATGCTATTGGCGTTGACGTTGCCGAACATCTCAAAATATCTGGTATTCGCTCCGCGGCAGTATCAGCCATTAGCAAAGACTCTTCAGTTGTCGTAGTGGCGTTGACTCCTGAAACTGGCCCTGCCGATGAACAAACAGTCTCAACAGTTCATCAGCTACATAAGGATTTACCACAGGTAGAGAACCTGACTCGAACACAAATCGGTTTAAGTGGGCAGACCGTTGCCAACATTGAAATATCTGATCGTATTTCTCAGGCAGTACCCCTATACCTGACGGTTGTCTTGCTATTGTGTCTACTCATTATGACGGTAGTGTTCAAATCCTTACTCATACCGCTAATGGCAACCGTCGGATTTTTAATGTCTACCTTGGCTGCTTTTGGCGCCGTCGTATTGGTATATCAATGGGGATGGCTGGGAACACTCTTTGGTGTCACTCATGCTGGACCAATTCTTGCCTTTTTACCGATTCTTCTGGTGGGCGTACTTTTTGGGCTCTCTGTGGACTACCAAATTTTTATTGTTTCAGGAATGAGAGACGCTTATCGTGAGGGCTTCACCGCTCGTGAAGCTGTCAAAGTTGGTTACACTCAAGGCGGCAAAGTTGTTACGGCTTGCGGAGTCATTATGATTTCTGTATTCGCAGGTTTCGTATTCTCTCACCTGACGGTTGTTCGTCCTATCGGTTTTGCTCTAGCTATTGGCGTGGCAATGGATGCATTCTTGGTACGCACAACCTTTATCCCCGCAACAATGCATCTGCTGGGTGAAAAAGCATGGTGGTTACCAGCATCTCTCAAGAAGGTTCTGGGAACGGCAGAAGTTACGTCACAGAGCTTTGAGAATCTCGACGAATACGTACGAGAAAATAAACCTCGACATCTCAAGAGCTAGATTACCGGAAGAAGTTTAGCCTGCCGATAGATTGTGTCAAGGACAAGGCCCTTGGCTCTTACTGCAAGCTCAATCGTCTTGGTTGCGAAAACAAAAACGACCATCTAGCGTCAACAAGAACTACCAAAACTACAAGTTAAACTAAGGAGTGGCTGTCACAAGAATCATCTTGTAACAGCCACTCCTTTTACCCTAAACCGTTAGGGTGAGTACCAGAGCTTAGCTCATCTGAGCAATCGCTTCACGAACACGTGCTCCAAGTTCTTCATGAACAGAATCCCAGTACTTCAACGCACGTTCGCGAATATCGTCATTGCGAACTGCGCCAACGTGTCCAGCGATGTTAGAAACGAGACGTGCACGTTCCTCATCGTTCATGGTTACAGCGTACAAAGAGCGTGCCTGACCGAAATCATCGTCTTCTGCGTGCAAGGATGCTGCTGCACGAACAAGCTCACCGTCTGCTTCCCAAGAACCTTCGCCTGCACGTTCAGCATCAGCGTGAGGGCCACCTAGGCTGTTTGGTGCGTAAGAAGGTACTGATGGGTCGTTGAAGCTGTAACGCATAGTTCCATCTTGAGAATAGTTATTGACGGGTGCCGCCTTTGCAGAGTTAACAGGTAGCTGAGCAAAGTTGGTGCCAACACGGTAACGGTGCGCATCTGGGTAAGAGAAGATACGTCCGAGCAACATTTTGTCGGGAGATGCTGCGATACCGGGAACGAAGTTTGAGGGGGAGAATGCAGCCTGCTCAATTTCAGCGAAGAAATTCTGCGGGTTGCGGTTGAGAGTAAGAGTACCAACCTTAACCAGTGGGTAATCAGAGTGTGGCCACACCTTGGTCAAGTCGAAGGGGTTGAAACGGTAGTTTTTAGCATCTTCATAAGGCATGATCTGAACATGCAAAGTCCATGATGGGAATTCTCCGCGGTCAATGGATTCGAAGAGGTCACGACGGTGGTAGTCAGCGTCTTTACCTGCGAGTTCTTCTGCTTCTTGAGCAGTAAGGAAGTCATTGCCTTGGTTGGTCTTGAAGTGGTACTTCACCCAGAAGCGCTCGCCTTCAGCGTTAATCCACTGGAAGGTATGGGAGCCGAACCCGTCCATGTGGCGTAGGGTCTTGGGGATACCGCGGTCGCCCATCAACCATGTGACTTGGTGTGCTGATTCAGTGCGAAGTGACCAGAAATCCCACTGCATGTCGTTGTCACGTAGACCGGTTTGGGGTAGACGCTTCTGAGAGTGAATGAAGTCTGGGAACTTGATAGCGTCGCGGATGAAGAAGATGGGGGTGTTGTTGCCGACGATGTCGTAGTTACCCTCAGTGGTGTAGAACTTAACGGCAAAACCGCGAGGGTCACGCCAGGTATCAGGTGAGCCTTGCTCTCCCGCAACAGTGGAGAAACGTACGAGAGTTTCGGTTTCTACGCCGGGCTGGAAGAGTGCTGCGCGGGTGTATGCGGAGACGTCTTCAGTTGTTTTGAAAACACCGTATGCGCCGGTTCCTTTAGCGTGGACAACACGTTCGGGTACGCGCTCGCGGTTGAATTGTGCGAGCTTTTCTACGGTGTATGCATCGTGAAGAACGATAGGGCCGTTGTTACCTACAGTGAGGGAATTGTTGTCGGAGGCAACGGGTGTGCCTGTGGTTGTAGTGGTAAAAGTTCCGATAGTTTCGGTCATGACTTTTCTTCCTTTATTTTTGTGAGGTGTTGAGAGGGCCGTATGTGGGGAAGGCCCTCTCTGTTCCTGTTGTGTGATTAGTGTGTGTGAAGTTCTGCTGCTTGGCGTTGTTGTTCTTGTGCCACGGAGCGTTCTTGCTCTGTTTGGCAGTCTTGGCAGATTCCTTGGTAGAGGACGTCTGCTGAGATTAACGCCATCCCGTGGTGGTCACTGGGTGTGAGACACGGGGAAGCACCTATTGCGCAATCAACATCTTGAACTTTTCCGCATCGGATGCAGAAGGCGTGGTGGTGATTGTCTGCAGTACGTGTTTCGTAGAGTGCAGGTGTTCCAGGCGGTTCGAATTTGCGGAGCATATTGATACTGACGAGGTCTGCAAGGATGACGTATACAGACTGGACAGTGATAGTTGGTAGCTCTTCTCGGACGGCTGCAACAATATCTTCTGCGGTAGCATGCGGGTGCTTATGTGCTGCTACGAGTACCGCTAGGCGTTGCTTTGTGACGCGACGGCCTTTGGTGCGTAGCGTTGCTGTCCATGCTTGTGTGAGTGATTCTCTGTCGAGGGTCTGCATGGTGTGATGCATAAGGTCACCTTTCATGGTCCACCTGAGTGTTTTATTCTGACTATTTCATAATAGCAGATATGACTTACTCATAATAGCAGATATGACTTACTCATAATAGCAGATATGACTTACTCATAATAGCAGAATGAGAAAAAAGTTTCCCAACGCGAAGTTTTCCGCTGAAAACAAGAAAATCTAAAAAACTTTTTTCTCTATTGCACCTAGTCACAAGCATTATTTTAGTGGGGCAGAATTTTTTTGGAAAGTTTTTTATTTTTTCGCGTCACGATTTGCCCCTCAATCGCTCTTAATAAGTGACGGCGTAAAAACCGTTGAATCAGCAAAGAACGATGTTCGGGTCGCAGCAGACACAGAGTCTGTACGCACCGGCGGTTACGAATCGATTCAGAGTGGAATAACTTAGGGAAGCCACTTGCTAAAACTTTGCTGAAAACAGTAAAGGCGCTGCACGCAAGCTAGAGTCTTTGCATACGAAAAGGGCTGCAATGTCGGAATATCTTTAGGGAACCGAGATTGTTTATCACATAACAAATAGTAGGTATCTGCATGGTAGGGCATGTAGTTTAGGGAATACCTACTCATATGGTGAGAGAACTATGAAAAGTTCTCTCGCCAACACTGTAAAGACCACCGGCAAGTTTGGGCGTCATAGTAGGGAATGATGCGCTTGCCGGTGGTTGTGTTACTTAGACTGTATTTGCCGTAATATTTAGGTATAATCTAGGTACTTTATCTAAAATGGAAACTTCACATACGGTTTATTTTCCCCCAGCTAAATGCCTTAAGTACTGGTGGAAAAAAGCCATCGTTTTCAGCGCAACAAGATTTGGCGTGTCTGCGCTGCACTGAAATGCAGGAAACTGAACATGCAAAAGCAACATACTTTTAGCACCCCAGAAGAAACTGACGAGTTTCTTCTATCGCTCGTTCGCGATGGAGATATTGAGGCCTATAGCAAGCTCTATAGTCGTTACAACTCCATGGCGAAAGCTATTGCTTTTAAACATACTTCAGACTCTCACCGTGTAGACGACATTGTCTCTGAGAGCTTTGTGCGAATCCTGCACGCACTTGAAAATGGAAAAGGCCCCCGCACCTATATGGGAGGCTATCTTGCCACAACCATCGCCCACTTAGCAGGCGAATATGGGTTATTGTCTCAACGCGAAGTGCCTAGCGAAGAAGAACACCTTGAAGCAATGGGCACCCTTGATGAAACCGTTGTTAAACTACACGAATCAGACGACGTAATTTCTGCTTTTACCTCGTTGCCTGAACGATGGCAGACCGTCTTATGGCTTACTGAGATTGAGGCAAAAAAACCTCAAGAAATTGCTTCTGCCATGAACCTCTCCCCGAACGCTGTTTCGGCGCTATCCCTCCGCGCTAAAAATAGCCTTAAAGAAGGCTTCCTTCGCGCACATCAAAACACTCCTAAAACGGCGGACTGCAAACGTTTTTCAAGTCATATCAGCTCATACGTTTTAGGCTCATTAACACAAAAACGTAGTGACGCCTTACGCGGACACCTTGAAGCGTGCTCTCACTGTACTGGTGAATACCTCTCCCTTGTCGATGTCAGCAAATCGATGCGTAGTTGGGTTTTCCCTGTTCTTGCCGGTCTTTCTGTCTGGGGTACAGACGGGCTCGCAATCATTGCGCCAACCTTCACCGCTGCCGCTGGCGGTACTGCCGCTGGTGCAGGACTTATGGGCTCCTCAGCTGCGGCAGCTAGTGGTAGCGGAGCTTCTGGCGCTGGAACTCTCAATTTTCTCTCTCCCAAGACATGGGGGACTAAAGGTCAAGCTGCGGCAGGTGTTGCTGCCGCGACAGTAGCAACAGTTGCTGTCGCTGGAGGTTTCCTTGCTTCGACTCAACAAGCCTCTATCGAATCTCAACGGCCGGTTGTTAGCGCTGAAGGTATCACTTCTGCCCCCGCACAAGCACCTGTACCTGATGTTTCTGAACCTCAAGAAAAACCTGCAAAACCAGCAGAACAGCCTCAATCTTCTGCTTCTAAAGAAGAAAAACCACAGCCTGCTACAGAGCAACCAAAACCTGCATCAAAAACTACGGCTCCTACGTCGGAACCTTCTACATCTAACGCAAGTGTGCCTGAAGTCGCTCCAGCATCGCCAGCTACTGAAAAATCTTCACCTGTTAAAGCTGTTGCACAGGCCCCGCGTGTTGTTGATGTTCCACCCCTTGAACCTGTTGTCACTGAAGCTCCTGTAACACAGCCTGCTTCTTCTACAAAGGTGCCAGCACCTCCGGTTGTTCAACAGGCAAAGGTTGAAGAGCCGAAAACTTCACCTCAAGTTATTACTACTAGCACTCAAGAACCTGCGAGCATCAATGCTGTGAAGACAGCGGATGTTGCTCAGCCTGTTGCTGCGCAGGGAGACTCTGAACCTGGAGTTGTACCCGTGATTGAGGGGGAGCATAGCGCGAAGGTCGCTGATCCTGAGCCTACAGATTCCCATGAGCCTGATGGCTCGGGGACTGTTGCTGGTAATAGTGAATGGGCTACTCGATCCGCTAAAATTGACGACACCTCTGAGCCTGTTATTCAGCCAGCTGAACCATCCGAACCAGCTGAACCGACTGAACCGTCAGAATCAACCGAGCCATCCGAGCCATCCGAACCAGCTGAACCAGCTGAGCCAAACGAACCGACTGAACCAGCTGAACCATCCGAACCAGCAGAGCCAAACGAACCGACTGAACCGACTGAACCAGCTGAACCAGCAGAGCCAAACGAACCGACTGAACCGGTTGAGCCAGCAGAACCAACCGAGCCAGTTGAGCCTGCTGAACCGACTGAACCTGCAGAACCGACTGAACCTGCAGAACCGGTTGAACCTGCCGAACCATCCGAACCAGCAGAGCCAAACGAACCAGCTGAACCGACTGAACCGTCAGAACCAACCGAGCCATCCGAGCCATCCGAACCAGCTGAACCAGCTGAGCCAAACGAACCGACTGAACCAGCTGAACCATCCGAACCAGCTGAACCATCCGAACCAGCAGAGCCAAACGAACCGACTGAACCGACTGAACCAGCTGAACCAGCTGAACCAGCAGAGCCAAACGAACCGACTGAACCGACTGAACCAGCTGAACCAGCAGAGCCAAACGAACCGACTGAACCTGCAGAACCGGTTGAACCTGCCGAACCGGTTGAACCTGCCGAACCATCCGAACCAGCAGAGCCAAACGAACCGACTGAACCGACTGAACCGACTGAACCGACTGAACCAGCTGAACCAGCTGAACCAGCTGAACCAGCTGAACCAGCTGAACCAGCTGAGCCAAACGAACCGGCAGAACCAGCAGGCCCTGGTGCATCCTATGAAGATGACGAAAGAAGCGGTGGAAGCGGCGACGGCTACTGGCGACCTGAAGCAGGCGATAACTTCTGGGACGGCAACGAAGACAACAACACCCCGACTCAACCAGATGACACCGTGCCGCCTCCGTATTACGGGCTTATTCCACAACCTATTAGCGAAGACGAAGACACTGGAACACCCGAAGAAAACCCTCAACCTGAAACAGGAGAACACGAAGGGGAAGACAGCATTGTTCCCGGATGGTACAGAACTGAGGCATACCGTCAATGGAGTCGTAGCATTCCTTGGGATGACTTTGGGAGAACTGACATTCCAACAAACATGCAATGCGTGTTGAACTACACCGTATTTGGCGACCCTGCAGAGAATATCTATACCGATATCGTGTGGATGCCATCTGCTGTGCTTAACTCCGAATACACCTATTACGTCCTCGCTGCGTTCTATAACGTCCGTGAGATTGAATCAATTTCTTGTCTCGATAACGCGACCAGCGTCGGTTCAAGAATCTAACTCTCCTAAGATGGCGGTGTTCTCTTGCGCTTGCAGGGAACACCGCCATCTTTTGAGAAAAAATCAATAAATTATTCAGGATTTCCATATATTCTTTGAAGAAAAGAAGACTACAAGGAATGAAGAATATGCATAGCCACCACAACGGACTCAAGACCTCTGTCCTCATGGGGTCAATGGTTGGGTTCCTGCTCTTTGTCGGTTATCTTCTCTCATCAATGATGAACAATAGTGCGTTTATCTGGATATTCGCGCTGATGAGCGTCGGTAGCGTAATGTACACCTACTGGAACTCTGCCACTGTTGCTATTCGGTCGATGAATGCCTATCCTGTGACTCGTGAACAAGTCCCTGGGCTGTACAAAATTGTTGAAGAGCTCTCTGCAAAAGCAGGGCAACCTATGCCAGCTTTATATGTTGCCCCGACGATGACTCCTAACGCTTTTGCGACAGGACGCAACCCTCAGAACGCGGCAGTTTGTTGCACCGAAGGCATTTTGCAACTTTTAGATGAGAGAGAAATGCGCGGTGTCCTCGGACATGAATTAATGCACGTGTACAACCGCGATATTCTGACCAGCTCTGTCGCTGCAGCTATTGCTTCTGTTATTACGTCTATCGCTCAATATCTGGGTTTTGCCGGAATGTTTGGGGGAGGAAATCGCGAAGGTCGCGGGCAGAACATGCTTGTAGCTTTACTTCTATCCTTCTTAACTCCTATCGCTACTGGTGTGATTCAGATGGCTATTAGTCGCACTCGTGAATATGATGCTGATGAAGACGGCGCTCGACTTACTGGAGACCCTCTTGCGTTAGCTTCTGCTTTGCATAAATTAGAACATGGGGTGAGTCGATACCCGATGTCTGCTGAGAATCCTAAGGTAGTTAATACTGCGTCAATGATGATTGCTCAGCCTTTTAGAGGAGCTGATTTACAGCGACTTATGGCAACACACCCACCGATGAAAGATCGTATTGCTCGCCTTGAAGCGCAGGCTCGTAGTATGGGGCAACTATAAAATATTTGGTATAAAACCTCATAAAAAGAGTGGTGGGGCAGCAAAAAATAAGTTG